>NZ_JAXRUT010000004.1:0-322822 GCF_035156405.1 Algoriphagus aurantiacus
AATTTTATTGTTAGATAGAACCATGTGATCCGCTTGTATATGTTTGAATTTCAGATACTTAAATATACTCAAGTGTACTGGTTCTATCTATATTCACATCCCAATAATTCTGCACTTTATTAATCGAACTCAGGTTAATAGGTAATTTTGCTTTGCTTGCAGGGATACATCCTGATGAGGTGGATCAATGGTATTTGGGTACATCGATGCAATCGAGTGGGTAGAAATCACCAACACACGCGGAATGAGTCAGTTTGCAGATGGTGGGATCGTGGGTACAAAACCTTACGTCTCATCTGCGAATTACCTATTGCAGCCATTGTGCATATAATCATTCCAAAAAACAGGAGAAGGCACTTGCCCCTTCAATAGTCTTTATTGGCATTTTTTATGACAGAAATAGGGATAAATTAGAGAATAATCCTGAGAATTGGAATGGCCTACCGCACCTTGGATAAGTTGAAAAATAAGGCAGAATTGCTTGAACAAGCGGAGAGTTATTTGACGGATTGAGTATTTGAATTGGCTTATCTAAGCTAAAAAGAGGGCAAAAGTAACGTCCCTATTTTTTGCGGAGTGATGATTCACGTATGATCAGTTCTGGGTTGATTACAATCTTCTGAGGATAGAAAGGCACTTTTTTGTCCGTGATTTCTTTCAAAAATATCTCTGCTGCTATATTACCCATACGCTTACTGTGCTGCTCTACTGTAGAAAGTGTAGGGCCAGTAAATGCCATATAAACCTCATTACTGAAAGCGACGATTGCCACATCTTCCGGCACGCGCAGACCGCTCTCCTTTAAGACTTGCATAGCACCAATAGCTCCTAAGGCGCTGGAAGAAAAGACAGCATCTGGTTTTTCTCCTGTGGTAAGCAGCTCTTTCATGCATCTTATACCATCTTCGAGTTGCAGGTTGGAATGTTTGACTAGCTTTTCATCGTATTCAATCCCTGCGACTCTCAAGGATTCTCGGTAGCCACGGAGTCGATCATTATAAATACTGATACTTTGCACACTTGTGAAGTGAGCAATCCGCTTACAACCCTGTTTGATAAGGTGTTCTGTGGCCATAGAAGCCCCTAAAAAGTCATCAATTACTACCTGACTAACTCCTAGGTCATTTATAGATCGATCAAAAAGTATAAGCGGGATATTGTTCGCAATTATCTTTTTAAAATGATCGAAATTAGTGCATTCTTTTGCATGAGAAGCGATTATTCCATCCACGCCAGCGTTAAGGAGAGCTTGTACTTTGTTGACTTCATTTTCATGACTATCATGTGTTTGACAAATCATGACATTGTAGCCAGCAGTGTTGGCAATTTCCTCAATACCGTAAACCACCGATGAAAAGAAGCTTCTATCAGCAGTAGGTACTATTATTCCAATGATATTGCTCTTTCCGCTTCTCAAAGCAGCGGCGATATTATTAGGCTGGTAATTTAGTTTTATTACTGCTTTTTGAACTGCTTTCTTAGTTGCTTTGCTAATCTTAGGGTGATCATTAAGAGCTCGAGAAACAGTAGAGCCCGTAATGTTAAGATATTCAGCGATATCGTGAATGGTAGTTTTCTTTTTCATGGATGCAGAATATAGCACTCATTTGGTTGACGGATGAAAAATACTTCCATCTCTCTTATTTATTGACTGTTTATGAAATTAATTCCAATTATTTCTTCAATAAAATATCAATAAAAAGCTACTATTTGACACTGGGTTCCATATAAATTACCTTTTGTCCATGAGAGTTCTATAAGCATTCATCGCATTTCAGTGACCTTCACCGTATCCATATCACCATAATCAAGATTTTCTCCCGCCATACCCCAGATAAAGGTGTAATTACTCGTTCCAGCTCCGCTGTGGATAGACCATGGCGGAGATAAAACTGCCTGATGATTTTTCATCCAGATGTGTCTAGTTTGTTGTGGTTCTCCTATGAAGTGGCAAACCATCTGATCTTCTGGAAGGTCAAAGTAAAGATATGCTTCCATTCGGCGATCGTGTGTATGTGCAGGTAGTGTATTCCAAACGCTACCTTCTTTCAGCTCTGTAAGACCCATTTGGAGCTGACATGTCTTTACAACGCTATTCACGATTAACTTCCGTATTTTACGATGATTAGATGTGGCAAGCCCGCCAATGACTACTTTTTCCGCTTCCTCCTCACTGATTTTCTTTGATGGGTAACTAGTATGAGCGGGTGCAGAATTAAAATAGAATATTGGCTGATTAGTTGTGTTGCCAGATTTAAAAGTGATCGACTTTGTTCCTTTTCCCAGATAAAGTGCTTCCTTATTTTCTAATGTATAGACTACTCCATCGGCTATAATCTCACCTGTTGTGCCTATGTTTATAATACCTAATTCTCTACGTTCCAGGAAGTATTCAGATTTTAGGGGATCGATAGTTTCTAGTGTCAAGTCTTTGCTGATGGGTAAAATACCTCCCACAATCACACGGTCATAGTGTGTGTAATTCATGTTGATTTGGTCTTCAATAAATAAATTTTCCATCAAAAAAGACTCTCGTAATTCATCCGTATCCATCTGTTTAAATTCACGTGGACTGATGGCATGTTGTATCGTGTAAGATTGATTTTTCATAAAATAGGGTAAATTGATTTTTGTCCACCTAGGCGGAAATAGAGTGTTAACTAATTAAATGTTATAACAAGGGGTGTTTCAAGTTTTTTGGAAAAGTCGTTGAGATACCTATTCCAGTCAGTAGCTGAAGAGAACTCTCCTGCTTTTTCCCAACCAAAGTCAGCATAATAACTGATTTTTTCAGTTGGTCTCAGGACCAAATAAATATGACTTTGATCCTTGGCTTTTTTTCTGATCTCAAGGTGCTGAATGATATCTTTTGGATTTGCTATGATTCCTGTTCCGAGTTTTGCATCGTCTATAGTTTCCCAGTAGCTAATCCATCCAGCTTTGTGGTCAGAATTTACTTCGCCTGAGCCATCATGTAATGTTATTCCTGTAGTTAGATTTGGGATTGAGTTGTCACTTTTCAGGTATTCTTCCATATGATAAATCTGTGATCCCACATCAATAGAAATTCTTTTGGTTTCTATAATTGTTGCGTTTCCTGCTTTCCAAGGTGCATAGGTCAGCTCAAAAACACTCCTGAGAGGACCGTTGGCGATTATTTTATATTCGGTAAAATTCTTGGAAACATAAAGTGAATCATTTATCCAGATACCGGCTCCACCGATTCCGCGACTGTTGCCGACATGATATGGATCATAGCCTTCGCCATTGTCTGTATGATAGCTGCCTCCATCGACATATTTTTGATACCATTTGTCTATTATAGGGTAGTTGACGCGCTTTAGCCAAGCATCGATTCCGCTAGTCAAGGTGCCGCCGGACTGATTCTCATCCACTAGTCGTTGTGCTTCAGGACCGTATGTTCTGAAGGCCACTTTGTCATTTTCCCAAGCAATATCATCAATACGCTCAGGGACAAATCTGACAAAGCTTTTAATGTCTGTATGGATAGCTTTATCTTCCTTGACATTGAGGAATATCTTATACATTTTCTTTTTATGCTTTTTTACATCAGCTAAGAAAAGTAGCTCCTCAAAGTAGCCATCCTGATCTAAATCAATCCACTGAGTTTGCACTGTTTGGCTTGATTTTGACTCTTTTAGTTGGAGATTCGAAGTATCGAATTTTTCACCCAGCATTTTTTCCAAATCAGCCATCGAAATGCTCATTACTTCTTTTCTCGGTATATCAAGTTTATTATCCACCGTGAAAGTCGTATCGGGTTGAATTAGCTGGAAGGCCAATAAGATGACGTGAATTATCATAGTTGATGTTTGTAGAAAACCATAATGGACAGATAGGTTTTACAGGTTAGGGGTAAGCATTTTGTACCGTAACAATGCTTCCAAGTAGTAGTAATCAGCGTAATTGATAGGAGTGTCGATTTCCGAACCATTCGGTTTGTGTCCGGTGCTATGCATCAAGATAAAACCTTGATTGGTGCCAGGCTTGGCTAGATAGACAGGACTACTGAGGCTAGTAAGCATTTTTTCGGCTGCATCAAAATAGACAGAACCATCCTTTGAATACCTGCTGAGCTCTAATAAGCCTGATGCGGCAATTGCTGCTGCAGATGCATCGCGAGATTCATTCGGAATATTTGGAGCATTGAAATCCCAATATGGTATCATGTCTTCCGGTAGATTGGGATGATTGAGATAGAAGTCAGCGATTTTTTCCGCTTGTTCAAGATATTTTTTGTCCCCTGTCTCCCTATAGACCATGGTGAAACCGTACAAACCCCAGGCCTGACCTCTAGCCCAAGCAGAATCATCAGAGAACCCCTGATGTGTTTTTTTAGCTTTCACATTACCTGTGATCGTATCATAATCTACTACATGGTAACTACTGAAATCTGGGCGGTAATGATTTTTCAAAGATGTGTCCGCATGCTTTACTGCAATGTCATAGAAGGTAGAATCCCCACTATATTTGGTCGCCCAGAATAACATCTCAAGATTCATCATATTATCTATAATCACCGGATATTCCCACGGAGCAAAATCCCATGAGCGAATACTTCCAATTTTTGGGTCAAACCTCTTAATTAATGTCTGAGCTCCTTGAAGCAGTATTTGGGCATATTTTGGATTTTCTGTCAGTTTTAATCCATTGCCAAATGAGCAATAAAGCACAAATCCAAGATCATGTGTGTGCGTATTAAACTTGACACTTTCGAGGCCGGCATTCCGGGCTGCTGCTGTATCTGCCCATTTTTGATCGTTGGTATAATCGTACATGTGCCACATGCTTCCTGGATAAAATCCACTAGTCCAGTCTCTGGATGGTACAGCATTCAAGCTGCCATCAGGTTTGACTGATCGTGGATAAGTTGATTTATCAGTATGATTCTTTAGGCTATAATTAAGTTGAGACTCGGCATTTTTCATGCTTTTGGAAACGCTAAGGTCAACAGTGGATTTACAGCTGCTGGCCAAAAGGCATACAGCTAAACAAAGAAATAGTAGTTTTTTCATTGATTAATGATTTGTTGAAAATAGGATCGACGAATGCTTATCGCCGATCCATTTTAACAGAATAAGAATTAGTATCCAGGATTGTTGGGGGCCAAATTTGGATTTATTCTCAGTTCAGAATCTGGTAGTGGCATCAGGTAGTCGCGAGAAGGATCAAAATTCTCATGCGGTTCCAGACTATTTGGTCCCGTGAACACTTCTGTTCCCATATCTCTACGTTTGATATCATACCATCTTTTCCATTCGAAGGCCAATTCTAATCTCCTGTCCTCCAATACCAGATCGATAAAATCAGACTTGTTCATATCTCCTGTGACATCTTTTGGGAAATCCGCCTGTGTTCCTGCCCAGTTTCTTGCACGAGCCCGAACTTGATTTAAGTAACCTTTGGCTTCATCTGTGGAGCCATTGATTTCTCCCAAAGCCTCAGCAGCGATCAAAAGAACTTCAGCATATCTGAAATCGGAGATATTATGATCAGAGTAGCGGCCAATTGCATTACCATTCCCAAAGTCGCGCGCCCATTTTCCAATATGTGGTCTCTGTGTAGAGAAATCATTATATGGATGAGCTACTCCATCTACTACTAATGTATCGATGAAACTTACTTTCTTTCTATAATCTCTGGCATCCCAGTCATCATATACATTCATATTAGGGACAGATACTCCATACCCTCCTGTTAGATTTAGAACCAAAATCATCGGCACTAAAGAGTCATCATTATTTCCACCGACATTTTGCTGGCCAAGGAAGTCAAAGGCAAAAATGGTTTCTTTCAATGAATTGGCGATAGAGCCTTTGAAATTATCTTCAAAGTCAGCTTCCAGTTCATAGCCAAACAAATCTTTATTATCAATCACAAATTTTGCTTCATTGTAGGCGTCCTGAAATTCACCCAAAGTCAGATGCACTGAAGCTAAGTATGAAGCTGCTGTGCCAGCAGTAGGACGTGTTCGGATATTATTCTTATGTGTATTTGGGAGCCATTGTTTGGCAAATTCAAGGTCAGCTTTGATTCCGGCATAGATCTCTGCCGTTGAAGTTTTGGAAACTGTCTTTAGGCTAGAAGGGTCAGTGACAGCGAAATTGATGTATGGTAAATCACCAAAAACCCGTACTAAATGGTAGTAGGAGAACGCTCGGATAAATTTGGCCTCTGCGATCAATGGGTTAATCTCAGCTTCCGAAAGCCCAAGACTCATTCCGCCAGCCTCTGCAGAATTGGCTGCATTGATTGCTTGAAACCATTGAGGCCAGAATCTTCTTACCATTCCATTATTAGAGTCCATGTTGAAATCATTAACCTGGATTCGTTCTGCTGAAGTGGCACGATTGCCAATGTCAACCATGTCACCACGGAATTGCAGAGCACAGATAAACTGTCTTCCAAAAAGATTCTCGGAAGCTATTACACCATAGGCTCCAAGAACGGCTGTTTCTACATCTTTTGGGGTTTTGAAGAAGGTCTCCGGTGCAAACACACCGATAGGCTTTTCATTCAAATCTGCACAGGCTGAAATCGATAGCATCAACCAAACAGCTAAAATTATATTTTTTGTCGTTTTCATGATTTTGATGTTAGGATGATTAAAAGCTAATATTAAGACCTACAGTATATGATTTTGCATTTGGATAACTGGCGTAATCCAAACCTAAGTTCCTGTTGGAATTTGTGCTTCCAGATGAGCTATAATTCACCTCCGGGTCAAATCCTTTGTATTTAGTAAAAGTCAGAAGGTTCTGAGCACTTACATAAAGTTTGACTCTTGACACCGATAGTTTCTCTGAAACTGTAGCAGGTAAAGTATAGCCAAGTGAGACGTTTTTCAATCGTGCATAACTTCCATCATAGATCCAGCGAGTTGATACACGCTGAGAGCGACTTAGTGTACGCTTAGGGACATCTGTATCTGTGTTAGTCGGAGTCCATCTGTCCAGTGCTCTAGTGGTTGAGTTATTGGATCCAGCCAATGTCTCTATCTCCAGAAGTGTATAACTCAGAATTTTATTTCCTTGTGATCCTTGGAAGAAAATGTTTAAATCAAATCCTTTGAAACTGAAGTCATTGTTCAGTCCCCAAATAAATTTTGCTTGTCCATTTCCGATAACCGTTCTATCGTCTGAATTAAGTGTGCCATCAGGATTGCCGGTAAGCTGTCCATTCGCATCTTTTTCTCCGTTAATATCTCTGAATTTTTCGCCTCCGGCTACTTGTTCAAATCCACCTCCTGGAAGAAAATCGTCACCTTCTTGGTAGACACCATCATAGATCCATCCATAAAAGCTGCCCACAGGGTCCCCTACACGTAGAATTTGAGTTTGTCCCAAGCCTATCAGATGTCCGGGTCCTGAGCCATATAAAATGTCGTTTCCATCAGGAAGTTCAAGCACCTTATTCCTGTTGAAAGAAATATTGAATCCTGTATTCCATTGGAAGGCTCCGGTGGTGTTTACTGTGTTTAAAGCTAATTCAAACCCTTTATTTTCTACCTTTCCCAAATTCTGCAATTGGCTGGAATAGCCAGAATAAGAGGGAAGTGGAACAGAGAAAAGCAAATCAGAAGTGATGCTTTTGTAATAATCTGCAGTAATGTTCAGTCTGTTTTCAAAGAATGAGATATCAGCTCCCAAGTCAAACTGTTGAGTAGTTTCCCAAGTCAGATCATCATTTGCTACCGTAGTTGGTCTAACTGCGTTGACAGGGACACCATCGATAATAGTATATGAGGTAGAGAATCTGGCAAGGGTCTGATATGGAGAAATCGCCTGATTTCCAGTCAAACCATAACTAGCTCTCCATTTGAAATCAGAAATAAAATTCACGTTTTGCATGAATCCTTCGTCTTTCATGTTCCAGGCAAATGCTCCAGAGGGGAAGAATGCCCACTTGTTATTCTTACTGAAGTTGGAAGAGCCATCATATCTAGCATTGAATGTCAGCAAATATTTACTGTTGTAGGAGTAATTAATTCGTCCAAATACTGATGCGATCTGGGTTTCTGAAAAGCCAGAACTAGGAATCTTTGGAATGGCTCCACCTCCAAGGTTCCAAAATGAAACTGAGTTGGTGATGAAAGACTGGGATCCTGCAGACCAACTATTGTTTGTAGATTTTTGGATTGAATATCCTGCCAAAGCTGTCAGCGTATTTTTTGGGTTGATTTCCCAATTATATGTCAGGTAGTTTTCATTGATAATATTGGTGTTTTTACCTGAGCTGATAGAAGCATCACCGTTTACATTTCGTCCTGCATAAAGTGTGGTCGGTATGAAAACGCCAGTTCTGTAATTATCAGTCTTTAATCCAAGCGTGGTCTTAAAAGTCAGTGCTTTGGTGATGTCGAAGTTGATGAATAGATTAGTCTGCAATAGATCTGCAAGTGTTTCTTCTTCTCTTTGAGTTGCTACTGCATATGGATTATCAATTGGATCTCCAATCACAGAAAGAGTGAAACTTCCGTCTTCATTTCTGACAGGAAGGTCAGGCATGAATCTTAGGGAGGAGCCAACTACCCCGGCGCCACCTGCACCACCAGACCCTTCTTGTGTCACCACTCCGTTTCTTCCGGTTCGCCTTGCAAGAAGATTTAATCCGACAGTAATTTTATCAGAAGCATTGAAATTCAAATTACTTGTAATCGCATATCTATTGAAGTCTGAGTTTATAATCACTCCTTCTTGATCGAAAAAAGATCCTGATACATAGTAATTTACTTTGTCAGACCCTCCTGAGACCGAAAGTTGATAATTTTGAATACCGCCTGTTCTAAAGATTTGATCTTGCCAATCTGTTTCGGCCCCATTATCAACATAGTTTGGAATCACTTCTTGGGTATAGTCTAGAAATTGATCCGCATTCAGCAAGTCTAGTCTATTGATTTCGGTCTGAGAGGAATAGGAACTGTTAAAGTCAACCCTGGCTTTGCCGGCTTTACCTTTTTTGGTAGTTACCATAATTACGCCATTGGCTCCTCTTGACCCATATATTGCAGTGGCAGAAGCATCTTTCAGTACTTCGATAGATTGAATATCTTCTGGAGGAGGTATAGTACCGCCAATAAATCCATCGACTACATAAAGAGGATCGCTGCTCGCATTAATTGAATTGCCGCCACGGATTCGGACTTTCAAAGCTCCTCCGGGATCTCCATTGTTTGCTTGAACGCTAACACCTGCTGCACGGCCCTGAAGCGCTTGAGTAGCATTTGCTACTGGAAATGCAGTAAGTTCTTCAGCCTTCACCGAGGATACTGATCCTGTTAAGTCGCTCTTTTTAGTTGTCCCATAGCCTACTACTAGGATTTCATCTAATTGGGAGATGTCAGTTTCAAGGATGACATCATGAGTTGAAATTCCATTTACAGGAATCTCTTTGGTGACCAATCCTATAAATGAAAATACAAGCGTAGCATCACTAGCTGCGGAAATTGAATAACGACCATCTATATCAGTGGTCGTACCTGTGGTTGTTCCTTTGATGACAATTGAGACGCCAGGCATAGTTTCGCCAGTGTCTGAAGTTACAGTTCCTGCCACCATTGATATTTGTGCGCTTGCAAGGAAAGGTAAGCACACCATCAAAAAGGTCATCAATACGGAGTGTTTGATCCGTTTTCGAGTAAGAAATTTTACCATGTTGATTAAATTTTGGGTTATGAGTAATTAAATAATAATGCAATCGATTGCATTATACGAGAATAATTTAGGATTTCAAAAATCAAAGTAAAAAATGTATTAAATATTGTAAATGAACAATATATGGTATTTTAGTAAAGGAGAGAAGTAGTAATTGATCGCTGGAAAAGAACAAAAATTTTAAAAATGAACAATCGATTGTTCCAATTTTTATTTCATTACGACTCAATTAATATTGACCTATTTGATTGCTAGTTAAAAAAATAAGCTGTGCAAATAACTTCCTGGCATAAGCGTAAATCCTCCTGACAAGATGATCGCTCCTACATAAAGTAAAATCATTTTGCGTTGATGACTTTTGATTTCCCTTTTTTTGATGGGTAATAATGCAGTCGGTGCAGTCCAGAATACTAGGATGCAAAAAAGATGGATATAGCCGAAATGATTGAAAAGGAGAGATCCCACCTGAGCTCGGATAAACAGTGCGATAATGGCTGTAATCATCATCATACTCATGTACACTATACCAAGCTTTCTATGTGCCACTCGACCTTTTCGAGCAAAAAGTAAATGAGCACCTAAAAAATATCCAAGGAACAACAGTTGCCAAATGGCTATACATCAAAGGTTCGTAATTCACACTTTGTTGACCTCTTTTTGGGACATCTCAACTCTTGTTTTTGGAAGGCTTTCCGGATAATTCTTCTGGATAAATTCAATCATTTTTTCCCGGACATATACTCTCAAATCCCAAGCTGTAGGGGAGTTTTTTGCGCTTACCAAAATCCGGATTTCAACTGTAAATTCTTTAGCATTTGACACCTGTAGTACTTTTGCTTTTTTATCCCAAAGAGGAGTAGTTTCCAGGATACGATCCAGTTCCTTTCGAAGCTCGTCAAAAGGAATGGTATAATCCGTATAAAGGAAAACAGAGCCAAGTAAGTCGGCTGAGGTTCGGGTCCAGTTTTGAAAGGGTGTTTCTAGAAAATAGGTGGTCGGTAGTACCAGCCTTCTGAGATCCCAGATTCTTACTACAATATAATTCAGGTTTATTTCTTCTATCCACCCCCATTCTCCCTCCACGACGACAGCATCTTCGAGGCGAAAGGGTTGAGTAACTGCGATTTGAATACCTGCGATCAAAGTCCCGATAGCTTTCTGGGCAGAAAAACCAATGATAATCCCCGCAACGCCAGCAGAAGCAAAGAAGCCAACCCCAACTTTCCTTACAGATTCAAATGAAAGCAGAATCAGTCCAATTCCTAAAAGTATGATGATGAAGTTGGCAACTTTTACAAGTATATTTATTTGGGTTAAGACTTTTCGTGCCTTCAGATTATCATCTTGAGAGATATCATATTGCCTGATAAAGAGTTTTTTTAAAATCTGCATAAAAACCAACAGACACCAAGTAAAACCGCAAATAATCAGCACAGTATTAATATGGGGAAGGTATGACCATAATCCTTCCCAATCTTTGGATACGCTACCAAAGTAAATCTTAGAAAAACCTAGCGCGAGAGTGACTAATAGAGGAATTACCAGCCTAGTATAATATTTCATCTGTTTACAATTTGATTTTAAGGGCCATTACCTGTCCGAAAATCGGGATGGAATCTCGCAAGGTATATAATCATTCCACTGTGTGTCGTTCTTCGACATGCTCGATTTCATGTGTTTATAATTGATCTTTAGTGGCCACATGGAATCTCGCAGGATTACTAATTATCCCTCTGTGTGACACTTGCGTCATGCTCGATTTCATATGCTCAATTTAAAAAGGGTTTGAGGAACTTGTGAAAAAGGTAATTCTGGGCGAGTTGAGCTTAGAAATTAGGGAATTGATACGAGAAAGGCAAAAGAGTGAATGCTTGTTTCATCTGTTTATTTTTTGTTTTTAAAGGGTCAGATGGAATCTCGCAAGGTAAGCTATCATCCCTCTGTGTGACGTTCTTCGTCATGCTCGATTTCTAGTCACAGGGAATTGGAGTTAAAGTCATGTGGTGACTATAGTCCAGCGAATCAATGTTGACCTGCACTGGAATTCCATCCACAGAATTCATTTCACCAAAGCCTTCTATCCATCCTTCTTCGGTCTTTTGAAACACTACTTGACGCTTTGAAGAGTCTCCTTCAGACATAAACGTGTATTCCGCAATTATCATGTCGTCTCTGATTTCACCATTGATAGTACCGCTGTTTTTATCTTTTTCAAAAATCGCATAATCAAGCGTTCCTGTCACTTTAGTTCCAGCTGTAAGAGTCATTAATTGTACTGTGTCTTTTTCGCCAAAGTATTGAAAGCATTCTGTATTGATTTCTTCTAGATGTTCAGCGTCGGGGGAAAATGCTGCATCAATTGGGGAATCTTCCTTAGGCCCCTTACAAGATACTAGTAATAGTCCCGCAAGAAAAAGTGCATATAATGGTTTCATAGCTGTTTTTCAGTTAGTTAGCCTAAATTTAAAACAAAAAGACCGCCAAGTGTGACGGTCTTTCCATTTCTTGCCAGATTCCAGTTCAATCTCCAATCCACTCGGCTACAAAAAGATTGGTATCTCTAGTCCCTCCATTATTTCTATTTGAGGAAAAAACCAAGTATTTGCCATCGTTTGAGAATACTGGAAATGCATCGAAAGTACCATCATGCGTGATACGAGTTAAATCAGTCCCATCTAGATTGATCATGAAAAGGTTGAATGGATAGCCTCTTTCCGTTTGATGATTTGAAGCGAAAATGATCTTTTCTCCAGAGGGATGGAAGAAAGGAGCCCAGTTTGCTTTGCCTAAGTCAGTTATTTTCTTTGCATCAGTTCCATCTGCATTTGCCACGAATAGTTCCATAGAGGTAGGCATGACCAACCCTTCAGCAAGCAAGTCTTTGTACTCCTTTACATCTTCATCAGAAGTTGGTCGGGAAGCTCTCCAGATGATTTTGCTGCCGTCTGGTGAGAAAAATGCGCCTCCGTCATATCCCAAGTCTGAAGTGATTTGCTTCACATCTGTTCCATCAATATTCATGGTATAAAGCTCCAGATCACCTGATCTTATAGAAGTGAAAACGATTTTATCTCCTTTTGGAGAAACAGTAGCTTCTGCGTCGTATCCAGGTTCATTGGTTAGCTGAGACAGAATGTTTCCATCCATATTGGCTGTGAAAATATCAAAGGAATCATAGATAGGCCACACGTATTTGCCATCAGTTCTGCGCTCTGGTACTGGCGGGCAATTTTCCGCATCAAGATGAGTTGAGGCATAGACTATACTTTTATTGTCTGGAAGAAAATAGGAACATGTCGTCCTTCCCAAGCCTGTGCTTAACCGCGTAGGTTGATTTTTATGTAAATCGTCTGTATTCCAATTAGTATAAAAAACCTGATCACATTCCACTCCCCAGTCGCTGTAGTCTGATTGAAATACAAGCTTTGAATCATCAAATGACCAATAGGCTTCGGCATTATTTCCACCGAAAGTCAATTGCTTGATGTTTTTTAAGTACTTCATTTCTTCTGGAGTCAGCAGCAAAGAGTCAGATGCTGATTGAACTTCCGTCTTTATTTCTGTTTGAACCGTCGGTTTTGGGCTACAGGAAAAAGATAGTAGCAGTAAGGCAATAAAGAGTTGTCTCATTTTTGGAATTGAAATTTAAGAATTGCTGCGCAAAGTTACCATTTATTATCTTTGCCTAACTAAGACATTTATCATGGAAAATCTTTCAAAATACTCGATTCTAGCCATTGTAGTGACATTGTTTATTTGGAGTTGCAATTCCGCACCTTCGGATGAAAGCCTAAAAGCAGGATTGAAAGATGACGTTAATTACTTAGCCGCGGATGATCTTAGAGGACGTGCAATCGGAACAGCCGGTGAGCAAAAAGCTGCAGAATATCTAGCCGAAGAATTCAAAGAAATCGGACTGGAGCCAAAAGGAACCGAAGTGTACTTCCAGCCTTTCACTGTTTCAAAACCAACGAATCCGCATGAGGAAGCTGTAATTGGAACAGATGGAGACGGTGTCACTGGTAGAAATGTCATTGGCTATATTGATAACAAATCTGAAAATACCATCGTGATCGGAGCACACTTTGATCACTTGGGAATGGGTGGCAGCGGCTCATTGCATCGTGGAGATTCGGCGATTCATAATGGTGCGGATGATAATGCAAGTGGCACAGCGGCTTTGGTAGCTTTAGCCAGAATTCTAAAGCATGAGCAGCATAGCAGTAACTTCCTTTTTATAGCTTTCTCGGGTGAAGAAAATGGTCTTTGGGGCTCAAATTATTTCGTAAAGAATCCTACCACCGAGCTTTCCAAAGTGAATTACATGATCAACATGGATATGGTTGGTCGAATGAATGCGGAAAAGACACTGGCTATTAATGGAGTAGGAACTAGCCCAAGTTTTGTTGCTGCATTGGAGTTGGCAAATGCAGACAGCCTGAAAATCGTCACTTCAGAATCCGGTGTCGGACCTTCGGATCACACCTCTTTTTACCTGCAGGACTTGCCCGTTCTTCATTTTTTCACAGGACAGCATGAGGATTATCACAAGCCTTCCGATGACTCAGAATTGATTAATTATGATGGGCTATTGCTTGTAGTGAAATACATCGATCGCTTAGTTGACCAGTTGGAGACTGAACCAAAACTTGCTTTCACTAAGACAAAAGACAGTAGTGGAGATTCGCCCAGATTCACAGTTTCCTTGGGCGTAGTGCCGGATTATCTTTATGATGGCAAAGGCATGCGGATAGACGGGGTATCCGAGGACAAGCCAGCTCAAGCGGCGGGTTTGATGAAAGGTGACGTAGTTATCCAAATGGGTGATTCGACAATTGTGGATATGATGAGCTACATGCGTGCGTTAAGTGCTTTTCAAAAGGGTGATGAAACCATGGTTGCTTATGAGAGAAGTGGTGAGAAGAAAGAAGTTAAGGTTGTTTTCTAGAAGCTAGATGCAAGAGTTAAGTATCAAGATAACGTAAAACAAAACCCCGGAATCGAATGTGTTCCGGGGTTTTGTTGTGGTTTATATCACGAAAGTAAAATATGGTGTTTCTTATTTATGTATATCCGCTTTTCTGCCAGTAAAACAATAAAATCATCATAGGATTCGGAAAACACTAGCGTCAAGGCCACATCGGTCACCCGTCTTCGGTCTTCCGTCCAGTAAAGCAAAGAGAATATGGTTACTGGCATCATTGCGGATAATCACATTCTTATTTTACTTTATCGGATTGGCTTTCACTCCCTCGAAAGTCATTTTGATCGGTTTGATTGTGCCATCTTCATTGAATTCTATCACATCAATGGCTGTCACGCGGTGATCACGGCCTTCATTAGGAATAGGACGACGATGATAAACCATGTACCATTCATCAGAACCTGGTTTTTGAATCACAGAATTGTGACCCGCACCTGTAGCGATAGTAGTGTCCGATTCCAAGATGGTATCGATACGCTCCCATGGCCCAGTGATTTGATCTGCCATGGCATAAGCAACTTTATAGCTGTCATTTGTCCAGCCACCTTCAGACCACATGAAGTAATATTTGCCGTTTCGGATAAATACAAAAGGTCCTTCTACATAGCCCTCTGGCGTGATTTCATGAAAAAGTTCTCCATCTTTCCAAGGTTCAAATCCTGTGAAATCTGCATTTAGTTTACCGATGTTGCAATGACTCCAGCCCCCATACAGCATATAATATGTATCGTCAGTATCCTTAAATACAAATTGATCTATCGGCTGCGCATCGTTATGAAACTCAGATAGCAAGGGCTTTCCAATGTGGTCTTTGAATGGGCCACCGGGCGAATCGGCTACAGCTACTCCCAATCCTCCAAAATGATTGATGTCATTATTTGGATCCCATCCGTCACGGCTTGGGCGTTGGATGTCGTTTGCAGAAAAGAATAAGTAATATTTTCCATCTTTCTCGATTGCTGCCGGAGCCCACATCGCTTGTCTGGCCCACTTGATAGTTGCTGTGTCGAGGATATTGGCATGCTTCTCCCAAGTCACAAGATCTTTGGATGAAAAAGCATCGAAATGCAACTGATCTGTATATCCTGCCGAAAAAGTCGGATATACCCAGTACTCATCTCCAAAAACAACTCCCTCAGGATCGGCATACCAGCCTTCGAAGATGGGGTTTCCGGAAAGTCTCAGAGGTTCTTCTACGTTGGTTTCTTTTGGAGAGGAGCAGGCAAAAGTAAAACCCACTGCCATTGTGTATAGAGAAATTCTTGAGTTCATGTAAATAGTTTGAATGTTATCTAAAATTACAAATGAGGAGCGAGAGGTGAATGTCCTTGACGTAAAAATGCTCTTTTTTGAATGTTTTTTAGCTATGAGCCGATTAGTCTCATTATTCGGCTCATATACCACTGTTTTTTGAGCCGAATAAGTCGTATATTCGGCTCATGAGTTACAATTGGGAACAGTCGGATTGGCCAAAGTTAACCTACCAAGAAGGTAAGTCAGGGAAACTACTGCCTGATTTTCTTATGAAATCTGGGCAATTATCTGGCGTACTTACCGGTTTGTCCGAAGGAAATCAGACTGAATTGCTTTTGGAAATGATGGTAGTGGAAGCAATTAAAACCTCGGAAATTGAAGGTGAATTTCTCAGTCGACCGGATGTAATGTCTTCTATCAAGAAGAATCTAGGCATTCATGAGGATCAGCCTTTGCTTGTCAAAGATCAGCGTGCCAAAGGAATAGCTAAGCTGATGATCAACGTACGGTCCGAATTTGCCCAAGACTTGACAGAAGAGGTGCTTTTCGAATGGCATCAGCTACTGATGGAAGGCAATCGCTACGTTAGTGCAGGGAGATGGCGTGCAGATACTGCTCCTATGCAAGTGGTCTCGGGTTCGATAGGGAAAGAAACTATTCATTTTGAAGCACCGCCTTCTACGGAGGTTCCTGCAGAAATGGCTTCTTTTATTTCTTGGTTCAACAAGACTGCTCCCGGCAATTCTGAGGCGATAAATAATCCACTGATTCGGTCTGCGATCACGCATTTATATTTTGAGTCAATTCACCCTTTCGAAGATGGCAATGGTCGGATAGGCCGCGCATTGGCAGAAAAGGCGTTGCATCAAGGCTTGGGGCATGCAACTTTGATCAGTCTTTCCGGCACGATTGAAGCAAAGAAAAATGAGTATTACGATGCCCTTAAGAACGGACAAAGCTCTAATGAAATCAGCGACTGGCTGGATTACTTTGCTGAAACAGTCTATCATGCACAGCTAAGTGCGGAGCAATTGATCAACTTCACGCTCCAAAAAGTCAAATTCTTTGATCGCTTTGCAAATGTGCTCAATGAGCGTCAGACAAAAGCCATCAACCGAATGCTTGCCGAGGGACCAGCTGGCTTTGAAGGTGGAATGACTGCCAAAAAATACATCGCGATCACGAAAGCTTCCAAAGCCACAGCAACCCGTGATTTACAGGGTTTGACTGAATTGGGAGTCTTTTTGCCCCAGGGTGGAGGTAGAAGTGTGAGCTATGAGTTGGTGATTAGTATCTAGTAGCAAGACATAAGTATCAAGATCTATGAGTCAAGAGGCAAGAACCAAGATTTGAAAATGAGTGATGAAGGAAAGTTGTTCATTGGATATTATTTACTGGCCGAGTCAGCTTTCCTTCCATTTTTTCCGATTCATCCTCCCACAAAGGGGGAATTCTCCTATCTTTGTGCCTGCTTTTGAGGAGGATGTTTCCTTGATTGCGTGAGGGATAGTAGCGGCATCCACGCACCCCGATAATTATCGGGGGACGGGATACAGCGGATAGCCCGGCCCTGGCTTTTTCAGACGGGGACACGCCCAAAAATTAATTATCACCTACTTGCCCTTAAGAAAGGATACAGTGAAGACATATCAGGAATTTAAACAAGTGGATTATCCCGAAATCGGGGAATCTGTATTGAAGTACTGGAAAGAAAACCAGATTTTCGAGCAATCAGTAGTCAACCGTAACGGTGCTGAGACATTTACATTTTTTGAAGGCCCGCCTTCGGCAAATGGTACCCCTGGCATTCACCATGTGATGGCACGTACGCTGAAAGATATTTTCTGTCGATACAAAACGCTTCAGGGTTTTCAGGTGAAGCGAAAAGGCGGTTGGGATACCCACGGATTGCCTGTGGAGTTGCAGGTCGAGAAAGAATTGGGCATCACCAAAGAAGATATCGGTAAGAAAATCTCTGTAGAGGAATACAATAAAAAGTGCCGTGAGACGGTCATGCGATTCAAAAATGAATGGGATGCACTGACTGAAAAAATTGGGTACTGGGTGGATTTGGATGATCCATACATCACTTTTGAGCCGAAATATATCGAGTCGCTATGGAGCTTGCTGAAGAGGCTTTACGAGAAAGACCTACTTTACAAAGGCTACACGATTCAGCCTTATTCACCTGCGGCCGGTACGGGTTTGAGTTCGCATGAGCTCAATCAGCCTGGAACTTACAGGGACGTAAAGGACACTTCCATCACCGCACAGTTTAAGCTGAAAGGTGAGGAGAATACTTACATCCTTGCTTGGACGACAACGCCTTGGACTTTGCCTGCCAACTCGGCTTTGGCAATCGGCGAGAACTTGGATTATGTGAAAGTGAAGACTTTCAATCCATATACTTACGATGCCTGCACAGTGATTTTGGCGAAAGCAAGAATGAATGCTTACCTCAATCCGAAAGCTGATGAACTCAAGTTGGAAGATTATAAAGGCGGGGATAAGTTGATTCCTTTCGAGGTAATCGGAGAGTTTAAAGGCAAAGATATGCTGGGTTGGGAATATGAGCAGTTATTCCCAATAGCTGGCTTGGCGCTTCCGCATCCTGCTTTTACGGTAGTTTCAGGAGACTATGTCACCACGGAGGATGGTACAGGTATCGTGCATCTTGCCAAAGCTTTCGGTGCGGATGACTTTAGAACATTGGCACAAAATAATGTGCCGGGCGTCTTCGTAAAAGATGAGCAGGGCAAGGATATTCCTATTGTTGATAAGCAGGGGAAATTTATCACGATGGTGGGTGAATTCTTAGTAGAAAAAGTAGCAGAACATGGAATAACCGCACATAAAGTATATGGTGTAGATGACTTCTATGTGAAAAATTATACCGAGGATGACGAGAACGCAGCGGACTTCAAAAACACCGATGTGATCATTTCCATCATCCTGAAAAATGAAAACAAGGCCTTCAAGGTTGAAAAATACGAACACACTTATCCGCATTGCTGGAGAACGGACAAGCCGGTGCTTTACTATCCTATGGACAGCTGGTTTATCAAAACGACAGCTTACAAAGACCGCTTGGTAGAGCTGAACAAAACCATCAACTGGAAACCTGAAGCGACAGGCACGGGCCGTTTTGGCAACTGGCTGGAAAATCTGGTGGATTGGAACCTAAGCCGCTCACGATTCTGGGGAACGCCACTTCCTATCTGGAGAACTGAAGATGGTAAGGAGGAGCGCTGTATTGGATCTATCGCTGAACTTGAAAAAGCGATTGAAGAATCCATTGCCAAAGGATTTATGCAAAAATCTCCTTATGAGGGCAAGGAAATAGATCTTCATCGTCCTTATGTAGATGATGTGATTTTGGTTTCTGCCAAAGGAGAGAAAATGTTCCGCGAACCGGATCTGATCGATGTATGGTTTGATTCAGGAGCTATGCCTTATGCACAGTGGCATTATCCTTTTGAGAATGAAGACATTTTCAAAGCCAATTATCCGGCAGATTACATCGCAGAAGGTGTGGATCAGACTCGTGGTTGGTTCTTTACACTTCATGCTATCGCAGTGATGCTTTTTGATAGCGTAGCTTTCAAAAACGTGATTGCAAATGGATTGGTGCTGGACAAGAATGGGAATAAAATGTCCAAGCGATTGGGCAATGCTGTGGATCCTTTCAAAACGCTGAAGGAATACGGTCCGGATGCAGTTCGCTGGTATATGCTGAGCAATGCCAATCCTTGGGATAACTTGAAATTCAATCTGGACGGAGTGACTGAAGTGCAGCGTCGCTTCTTTGGCACTCTTCAGAATACCTATAATTTCTTTGCTCTTTATGCGAATCTGGACGCTTTTGTCTATGACAAAGCCAAAGCGGTCCCAGTGGGAGAAAAAGCTGAATTGGATCAGTGGATCGTTTCCAAACTGCAGTCTCTGATTGCTGAGGTAGAGGAAGCCATGGATAATTATGATGCAACCAAAGCTACCCGTGCGATCATGAGTTTCACAGTAGATCAACTTTCCAACTGGTACGTTAGACTGGCTAGAAAAAGGTTCTGGAGGGGTGAAATGAATGCTGACAAGCAAGCGGCTTACGAAACACTGTATGAATCCTTGCTTACACTCACGCAGCTAATGTCTTCTTTTGCACCATTCTATTCTGACTGGTTGTATCAGAATCTGACTGAATCAGGATCCGATTCCAAAGTATCTGTGCATCTCACGGATTGGGTAGCTGCGGATTCTGCTTTGATCAATAGAGATCTAGAAGAAAGCATGGAATTGGCACAGACTATCTCTTCTCTAGTTCACTCGTTGAGAAAGAAGGAAAAGATGAAAGTACGTCAGCCGTTGCAGAGAATCTTGATTCCAATCCTGAAAGAGAAGACCAAATCTCAGGTTCTGCATTTGGAAGATTTGATCAAATCAGAAGTGAATATCAAAGACATTGAGTTCATAGACGACGCTTCGGGTATTTTGGTGAAGAATGTGAAGCCAAATCTTCCTGTGCTTGGCAAGAAGCTTGGTCCGAAAATGAGATTAGTAGTCGCTTCCATCAATTCATGGGGGCAGGCCGAGATTGCTGAAATTGAAAGAGAAGGTAAAATCTCAGTTGATCTTGACGGGGAAAACCTTGAATTGCTTCTAGAAGAAGTATTGATCACCTCTCAGGATATTCCTGGCTGGTCAGTAGCTTCCGATCAAGGTGTAACTGTGGCTCTGGATGTTACACTTTCGGATGAATTGTTGCAGGAAGGGATTGCAAGAGATTTGGTAAACCGTATCCAGAATTTGCGTAAGGATATGGGGCTGGAAGTGCAGGATAAGATCAACATCAAGATCGCCGACAATAATGAGTTGGTGAAAAATGCGATTGAGTCTTTTGGGGAATATATCCAAACGGAAGTGCAAGCGTTAAAACTAGAGCTTTCCGCTCAATTAAATGGGGCAACTGTTCTTGATATGGATGATTTTGAACTAGCTGTTTTGGTAGTAAAAGCCTAACAGTAAAACGTATACAATGAATAAATACCTAAAATACTTTGGCATCGCACTATTGGTGATCATTATTGATCAAGCGGTAAAAATGCTAGTTCACTTCGAGATGGATTTTGGCTCACCGGGTCAGATTCCTGTTTTCGGAGATTGGTTCAAACTACATTACACGACCAATCCAGGAATGGCATTTGGTATGGAGTTGGGATCTGATTATGGTAAGTTGCTTCTTACGTCGTTTCGTTTGGTGGCTATGGTAGGGATTGGATATTATCTATTTCACATCATAGAGAAACAACAGCCCAAATTATATATATTATGTATTGCTATGATCTTGGGCGGTGCAATAGGTAATTTAGTTGATTCTGTCTTTTATGGAGTTTGGCTAAATAACGCTCCATATAATGCTACCACTCCTTGGTTTCATGGTCAGGTAGTAGATATGTTCTACTTCGATATCTGGGAAGGATATTTGCCAGAATGGCTTCCTGTATGGGGAGGAAGTTATACTGCATTATGGCCAATTTTCAATGTGGCAGATGCCGCTATATTTGTTGGTGTAGCTATGATTCTAGTGTTTCAAGGAAGGTTTTTCCCTGAGAAAGTAGAAAAGCTAAAACATTCAAAAGATGTGGAAGTAGATCAGATTTCTGAATAACATTTCTCGCTTATTATACTAAAAGTCTTTAGAGTCAGAATCCTTGATTCTAAAGACTTTTATGTTTTATGGGAGATAATTGGTTCAAACCATAAATTTGAGTTGTATTTTTTGTAATTTTCCACTTGCTTTTCCCTTTTTTGGGATATCTAACCCCGACTTACCTTCCTTTTGCTTAATCTCAAATTCGTGGAAGTTCTGTCATTCCGATAATTATATGATAGTTGATTCTGATAAACCTTTTCAGATAGTTTATTCAATATACAGCCATGAGTTCCTTGGGCTCCTTATTGAATCTTTTGTAGTACAGATAGATCCTCAAGGAAGACTTTCTTTGGCTTATCAAAATATAAGTTCTGCCAATGCCAGCGAATTTGATTCTGGATTGAATAAGGCAGATTATGATTTGATAAAAATCATGGATTCGATGAATCCTGAAGTGGTAGTGAAGCCTTTTATTAAACGTGGCAATATTCGCCCCAAGCAATATCTGGCTAAGATTTTTGACCCAAAAACTGAAGACAAAAAGACACAGGATGCTATTGAGGAAGTGATCGAGAAGAAGCGTTCGAAAATAATGCCTTTGCTCATAGGCAAGAGACTTTTTGAAATGGGTAGTGATGGAAATCCCGTTTGGAGAGAGATAGTTGTGAACGCCGAGCGTGCTAGTGTACTATTTCATTTCCACAAAAACGAAGAAAACACACATTATTGGCCTACAATCAAATTCAAAGGAGAGAAACTTGACTGGCAATACAAAAATGGCTACTTCATAAGTAATGATCCTGGCTGGTTGGTAGTACAAGGTCAGCTTTTTCACTTTGAGAAAGGAATTGATGGGAGGAAACTCAAGGCTTTTTTGAACAAGAAATTTATTGTTATCGACAAGCGAATTGAGCCAAGTTATTACCGCGGCTTTATGGCTAATTTGATTTCGCAATTTGACGTAGAGTCAGTTGGTTTTGATATAAATATAGAGCGCGGTACACCAGAGGTTTTTATTAACATCAGTGATTTGCCTGGAGGCTCGGGGAAGAATCTTTTTGGTGAAGATGGAGAGAAGTTGGAGGAAGATAAAATCGTTTTTGAGCTTCGGTTCAAATATGGAAGCATTGATTTTCCTGTTCAGACACCAAGTTCTGAAAAACATGGAGCTTCTGTGAGACTGGAAGAAGGAGACGATAGTTACACATTCTATAAGACGATTCGCAGCACCCAAAAAGAGAAAGCATATCTGAAATTACTTCGAGATAAAGGACTTGAATTCAAAATAGGTAAAGATTCCTTGCCGAAGACTGAAGCCTTTGAGTGGATTGGAGAAAATGAGGATTTTCTGGATATTGAGAAAATAAAAATTGTTCAAAAACCGAATGCCAAAGGCAAGGTTTATAACATTGGTAAGGCACAGATTTCCATAGAAGTCAATGAAAATATTGATTGGTTTGATGTCAAAGCACTGATCAAATTTGGGATTTATCTGGTACCATTTGCGAAGCTGAGAAAGCTTTTGCTCCAAGGTAAAACAGAGTTTGAATTGCCAAATGGTGAGATTGCTGTGATTCCATCTTCATGGTTTGTGAATTACTCTGAGCTTTTCAACTTCATGGAAGACCGTGGAGATGAAAACTCAATGGTTTTGCGCAAGCATCATTTGGCTCTGGCCAGAGAGATGGAGATCGGCAATCTTGTCCAAGTTACTTTGAGTAGGAAGCTGGAAAGACTTAGAGATTTTGAATCTATTGAAGAATATACATTGCCAAGTGGTTTTGAGGGAACATTGCGCCCTTACCAGCATGCTGGTTATAATTGGCTTAGATTCCTCAATGAGTTTAAATTCGGTGGTTGCTTAGCAGATGATATGGGTTTGGGTAAAACTGTCCAAACACTCGCTTTGCTAGCACATGAAATGGAGGATAATCCAGGATTAACTTCACTCTTGGTGATGCCTACTTCTCTGATTTATAACTGGGAGCTTGAAGCAAAAAAGTTTACTCCAGAATTGAAAATCCTCGTTTATTCAGGTACTCAGCGTATCAAAGATCCGTGGAGATTTGGAGATTATGACTTGGTGCTGACATCTTATGGGATTACCAGATTGGATATAGAAGTGCTTAAAGGCTTCTATTTCAATTATATTATTTTGGATGAATCACAAGCCATCAAAAACCCCGGAAGTAATATTGCGGCAGCTGTAAATCAACTCAAGAGTAAGCAAAAATTGATTCTGACTGGTACCCCTGTGGAAAACAGTACGATGGATCTTTGGTCTCAAATGAATTTCATTAACCCAGGATTACTTGGCAATCAGAATTCGTTTAAGAAGCAGTTTTTGTTGCCTATTGAAAAGCAAGGGGATATGGAAAAATCCGCCAAGCTTCATGCGATGATCAAGCCATTTATCCTGAGAAGACTGAAATCACAAGTAGCGACAGACCTGCCAGAAAAAATCACAAACGTGAAGTACTCTGATATGACAGCTGCTCAAGAGGAGGTTTACGAGGAGGTGAAAAGCTATTATAGAGAAAAAATTATTTCTGATATACAAAGCACAGGTAGGAACAATCAGCAATTCACATTACTACGTGGACTTACCCAGCTTCGTCAAATTGCCAATCACCCAAAATTAGTCAGAGATGACTACGAAGGAGAATCAGGTAAGCTAGAAGATGTGACATACATGCTTCAGTCTACGATATCGGAAGGACATAAAGTGCTTGTTTTCAGTCAATTTGTAAGGCATCTCGGAATCGTGAAAGAATATCTCGAGAAAGAGGGAATTTCATATGCTTACCTCGATGGTACTACTAAAGACCGCCAGGCTCAGGTAGAG
This sequence comes from Algoriphagus aurantiacus, assembly GCF_035156405.1. Classification (NCBI taxonomy): domain Bacteria; kingdom Pseudomonadati; phylum Bacteroidota; class Cytophagia; order Cytophagales; family Cyclobacteriaceae; genus Algoriphagus; species Algoriphagus aurantiacus. Next base: position 24,405 of record NZ_JAXRUT010000004.1, read on the forward strand.
AAATTCCAGGAAAATGAAGATATCAAGGTGTTCTTGATTTCCCTGAAAGCAGGTGGCGTAGGTCTAAATCTGACCAAAGCAGAATATGTCTTCTTACTTGATCCATGGTGGAATCCAGCTGTGGAGGCTCAGGCCATTGATAGAGCGCATAGAATCGGACAAGAAAATAAGGTCATCATCTATAAATTCATCACTCGTGGAACTGTGGAGGAAAAAATCATGGCACTTCAGGATCGTAAGCTAGCACTTGCGGGCGAGCTGATTAATACGGAAGAGAGCTTTATGAAGAGTCTCGGTCAAGATGATATTGCCGCATTGTTGGATTAAAAAACTTCGATTTATTGAAAAAGGGCAGAACCATAAATTCTGCCCTTTTTTTATTGAATTGATAGTCAAAGGTATAGAGAATTGTCACATTTAATTAACCATAAATTCTTATTGAAACTTTGTCAATAGCCCAAATATTTTTCTAAATTAAATCATATAGTACCACTACAATACCTGCGCATGCCTAGAGCCAAGTCCGATAAAGATCGGAAAATCTTTGTGCTGGATACCTCCGTGATCCTTTACGCACACAACTCCATAATGAACTTTGCCGAGCACGATGTGGTCATCCCGATCACGGTGCTGGAGGAACTTGATCAATTCAAGAAAGGCAATGATACCAAGAATTTTGAAGCCCGTGAATTCATCCGATTGCTGGATAAACTGTCACAGGATCATATGATTCACAATTGGACTCCGTTGAACGGGAAGACCAAGGGGAATTTTAGGGTGCTGATGAATCCAGAAAATCAGATCAATGCCAATGAAATTTTTGGCGAGGAGAAAAACGATCACAAGATTCTAAACTGTGCTTTGCACCTCAAGCAGCACGAAAAAGGCAGAAAGGTTATCTTGGTCAGTAAGGATATTAACCTCCGCTTAAAGGCCAAATCCATTGATTTGCTGGCAGAAGATTATGAAACTGGTAAAATCAAGAATATTGTTGAGCTCGAAAATACGGGGAAATATATTCTTGATAATATAGATCCAGAGCATATCAACAAACTTTATGATCAAGGATATATAGAAGCAAAAACTGTCCTAGGAACGCGAAAGAGGAAGTCCAATGCTTATTATATTTTAAAAAGTGATAAAAATTCTGTTTTAGCTTATTACAATTCTGAGGAAAGCATACTCGAGCGAGTTGATAAAAAACTTGCCTATAATATTAAACCAAAGAATGCTGAGCAAACTTTTGCACTCCACGCGATCACAAATCCAAATATCCGCTTAGTTTCTATCCAAGGAGTAGCTGGTACAGGTAAGACCTTGCTGGCTTTGGCGGGAGCTTTGGAGCAAAGAAGAGAGTATAAGCAGATTTTCTTGGCTAGACCGATTGTTCCATTGAGTAATAAGGACATCGGCTATTTGCCAGGAGACATTAAGTCAAAGTTGAATCCGTATATGGAACCACTTTGGGACAATTTGAAATTCATCCAAAATCAATATAAGGAAACGGATAAGGAGTTTCAGAAGATCACAGAGTTGGTGAATCAGGAGAAACTCGTTATTCAGCCATTGGCTTATATACGTGGTCGCTCTCTGTCTAATATCTTCTTTATCGTAGATGAAGCACAGAACCTAACTCCTCACGAGATCAAGACGATTATCTCAAGAGCGGGAGAAAATACCAAAATCATCTTCACTGGTGATGTCTTCCAGATCGATACACCTTACTTGGACTCCCAGTCGAATGGCTTATCCTATTTGATTGATCGGGTAAAAGATCACCCGCTTTATGCGCATATTAAACTGGAAAAAGGGGAACGCTCGGAGCTGGCTAATCTTGCAAACGAGCTTTTATAAGCCTTTATTTATTTGTTAAAAAAGCTCCATTTGGAGCTTTTTTACTTTAACCGCTAGCTGCAATAATGTGTAGATGATATTTTTTTGAACTAAAGAGCTACGCTTTTGGGATAAGTGTGAAAATTTAATCATTTCTGTAACCTACCCGTCATGAAATAAATGTTCATCTCTGGGTTACTGGTGTTCGTTATCGTACATGGAATTAAACAATTTTTAATTTAAAATATTGATTATTAAGTACTTGTGATTTTGGGTCACTTTTTGGCATATAGAGAATATAGAAATTAAACCAACTTATTACTGCCATGATAACTTCACTATTTTCCCAGAAAAACATTTGTGCTGCATTGGGCTTCGTAATGGCGATTACCATAGTTTGGAAAGCTAAAGTAGAGACAAATCTTACACAGCATGCTGCCCTTATTGAATATACTGAACCAACTAACAATTTTGGCACATCATCTAATTCAGACGCTGGACAAGCCTATGAATTAAAAAAAATAAAGACCGAGCATTCGGTCCTTTGATAATCTAATTGGGTGAAAATCCCATAACGAATGCTCGTAAGGGTAGATTTGGTTGATTGGTTAATCAAAGAGGCGGGTAATAACCCGCCTTTTTTTAGCTTTCTGTGATGGTACTTAATTTCGCGAGGAAACTATTATAGTATTGTCGGCCTACCTGCACAATTACTCCCGAGTGAAGTGTGATTTCTTTAGTATTAAAACTTTCTATTTGTCCTAGATGTACAATAAAAGATTTTTGTACTCTAAGGAAAAACTGAGAAGGAAGGATTTCTTCGATTTCCTTCATTGATTTTCGGATATGGTAATCCCTATTTTTAGTGAAAATAGTCACCATATTCCCATTAGCTTCTATATAATAAATATTATCATAAGAAACTCGCTCAAAAGCGTTGTCAGCTTTAATGAATACAGCATCAGTCACTAGATAAGGACTGTCATTTGATGTATTAACAGCAGCTACTTCACTTACTGGCTTTGTTCTCTTATTATAGAGAACAATCTCTACGATAGCATGAATATCATTTGTATTGAATGGCTTAACAATAAATCCAGCTGGATTTATTCGCTTTGCTCTTTCAATAATGGTAGGATCTGAATAAGAAGTCACATACACCAGTGGTGCATCCACCATTTGTTTTACGATTTCTCCAAGCTCTATTCCATCTTTATCTCCTTTGAGTTTGATATCCATAAATATCAAATCAGGACGATATTTCTTGATGATTTTAATACACTGATTTGCAGAATTAGCGATGTCCGTGTTGACATATCCCAGGAGTTCTAATATTTCCTGAATATTTTCTGCGATGCTGACATCGTCTTCGACGATTAAAATCCGCTCTTCTTTCATAAGATTGTGGCAGACGTTGCGTTTTGTGGTGAAAAGTAATTTTTCATGCTATAAAAGCAATTACTTTCTATTTACACAAATTATCATTGATAATCAAATGCTTTTTATTGGATATGAAATTTTTTAGAGGCTCATCATTTCTTTGAATCGTGCAGCCTGTCTTCTACTGACCTCAATTCTGTCACCTCCTCTAAGCGTGACTACAAGTCCACCATTAAACCAAGGCTCTATCCCCTCTACCCAGCCTAGGTTGATGATATGTTTTCGACTTGCACGAAAGAATGATTTTTCGTCCAGACGCTCGTCCAGTGCATTTAGAGATTTGTGTATCATTGGCTTAAAGTTGTCAAAATACACTTTAATATAATTACCATCAGACTCAAACAAACGAACGTTGGAAAGCCTTACAAACCAGCATCTATCTCCGTCTTTGACGAAAACTTGGTCGTCTAGCGTAAGCTTCTTTTGGCTATTAGAGGTTGATGTTTCTTCACTTTTGGAATAACCATCTACTTTCCCTTGAAGCTTGGTGATTGCCTCCTCAAGACGCTTTGGCTCAATTGGTTTCAGTAGATAATCCAGCGCATTAACTTGAAATGCTTTCAAAGCATATTCATCATAAGCGGTAGTAAATATCACATGAGGGACATTATCCAATTCTTCTAATAGCTCAAATCCGGTTTTTTCAGGCATTTGGATATCTAGAAAAATGACATCAGGGTTTAATTGATCAATTTTTTCTTTGGCATCATCTACGTTTACCGCTTCGCCTACTACTTCTACACTTTCTAGTTGATTTAAAAGAGTGATCAGCTCTTTACGTGCTAATCTTTCATCATCAATTACAATGGCTCGCATTTTTGTTGAGTTTGTTATTTGAATGTAACTTTTTGTTTCGGAATTTTTATTTCAGTAATAACGAATTGTATTCCTGAGTTGAAGATACGGAAGCTTGCTTTATCCCCATATATTAACTTAAGTCTTTGTACAGTATTACTTAGCCCGTGACCTTGCTCATCATCAAAGTTCAATGAAGGCTGATGTGTGAGTTGACCACTATTTTTGACTTGAATATATAAATCATCGTGCAAACCTTCCCTACACTTGATTTCAATCTCTCCGCCTTTCACCAGATTTGAGATGCCGTGCTTAATGCCATTTTCCACAATGGTTTGCAGCATCATGGGAGGAATTTTATAACTATACGATTCATCCTCAATATGATATACTACCTTCAGCCTTTCCTCAAAACGAATAGATTCAAGTTCTAAATAGTCCTTTACGGTATTAAGTTCCTCGCCAAATTCAATGGTTTGTTTTTTGTCCATCATCAGGGAAAAGCGTAGCATATTCGAGATTCTGGTGATGGCAGTTTTTGCTTTGATAGGATCTTCATCAACCAAGGCTCTCACGCTATTGAGCGCATTGAAAATAAAATGCGGATTAAGTTGGCTTTTGAGGTGGTTGAGCCTTATTTCGTTGATTTTAGCCTCGTATTTCAACGTAGTATTGTAATTATCTAAAAAGTGTACTAAGAAATACATTACAAACCATAATGCAAACAATAGACTTGCCTGAAATATATTGGCCAGTATCACTAATATTTTGAAATCTTCTGCAGGATTAAGTGTTCCAAAGGCAATATTGATTAATATCTGCGCTACTATATTAACAAAAGATAGTGCGATGATTGCCAGAAAAGATTGGAATAAAAGCTGAGGAATGCTAAGCTTAAACCAGTTGTAGGTTTTTATTATATAACGTAGAAAATGAGTAGAAATAAGGTTAGTTGCTGCGAAGACTATAAATGCCCAAATTTGAACGGAGGTAACACCTTGGGAAAGATCTGCCAAAAAGATACTCAATAAGGCAAACCCTCCCCATCCAAGTATCTGTAAAAACCAATAGAGCCTTATTCTGTTCATAATCGCCCAAAGATAAATAACGCAGTTGTCCCCTCTTTTTTAATTTGATAAAAGGAGGATACCCTTGATTATTCCCCTTGTTAGCTATTTAATTCCATTTTAAGAAATTTACCTGTGTAGCTTTTAGCGTTGGCAGCTACTTTTTCAGGAGTTCCCTGAACCACGATTGTTCCACCCTTGTTTCCTCCTTCAGGCCCCAAATCCACAATGTAATCTGCCATTTTGATCACATCCATATTGTGTTCGATGATCAAGACGGTGTTGCCTTTTGCTACTAACCCATTTACCACAAGCATCAATAATTCAATGTCTTGAAAATGGAGCCCTGTAGTTGGCTCATCAAGTATATAGAACGTCTTTCCCGTATCTTTTTTGGAGAGCTCTGTTGCTAATTTGACCCGCTGAGCTTCTCCTCCAGAAAGTGTGGTGGCATGCTGCCCGAGGGTAATATAACCCAAACCCACGTCATTTAGCGTCTTTATTTTTCTGAGGATTTTTGGCAGTTTATCGAAGAATTCTACCGCTTGTTCCACAGTCATATCGAGTACATCAGAAATTGATTTTCCTTTGTACCGGATCTCCAGCGTTTCCCGATTATAACGTTTTCCTTTGCAGGTTTCACATGGCACATGTACGTCTGGGAGAAAATCCATTTCAATCAGCTTCATTCCCGCACCTTCACAATCCTCGCATCTTCCTCCCTTTACATTGAAAGAAAATCGTCCAGGTTTGTAGCCTCTTATTTTGGCTTCCGGAAGTTCAGTAAAAAGTGTCCGGATATCAGAAAACACGCCTGTGTAAGTGGCGGGATTAGAGCGAGGGGTTCTGCCTATAGGAGATTGATCCACTTCGATTACCTTATCCAAATGCTCCAGCCCACTTACACTTTTGTGAGGCATTGGATTTTTCTTAGAATGGTAAATGTACTGATTTAGGATAGGATAAAGAGTCTCATGAATCAAGGTACTTTTTCCACTTCCTGAAACTCCCGTGATACAAATCAATGTGCCCAAAGGAAGATTGAGATCGATATTCTTGAGATTGTTACCAGTTGCTCCTTTAATGAATAGTGCTTTTTCTGTCCCCTCTCGTCGTTCTTTTGGGATTGGTAATCCAATCTTTCCTGCAAGGTATTTTGCGGTAAGCCCTTTTGTTTGTAAGATTTCGGCCGGGGTTCCATCTGAAACAATATGCCCTCCATGCCGTCCAGCACCTGGCCCCATATCTAGTATATAATCTGAAGCCAGCATCATGTCTTTATCATGCTCCACTACCAAGACTGAGTTACCCAGATCTCTTAAGCTTTGAAGAGCTTGAATCAACTTTTCATTGTCACGTTGATGTAGTCCAATACTTGGTTCATCCAGAATATAGAGCACGCCGACTAACTGTGTGCCTATTTGCGTAGCTAGTCTAATTCGCTGTGCTTCACCACCCGAAAGTGTCCGAAGGGGTCTATTGAGCGATAGATAATCTAACCCTATATCGAGAAGAAAACCGATTCTTTTCCGAATCTCTTTTAAGACTTCCGCTGCAATTACATTTTGTTTTTCCGAAAGTCTTGTTTCTAAACCTTCAAACCATTCCCCCAATGAACGAATGTCCATCATGGCTAATTGGCCAATGTGAGTTTGGTCTATTTTAATGTGTAAGGCCTCTTGCTTAAGTCTATAGCCATGACAATCTGGACAGGTCTGCGTAATAGTGAATTCACTTACCCAATCCTGGATTTTGTCTGAACTGCCCTCCTGATACTTTTTCAAAAAGTTAATAATGCCTTCGAAAGTAGTATGCCATTTGGTTCCTGGGTGTTTAACAGAATCGACAGCTACTTCTATTTTGTCTCCGCTAAGTAAGATTTCAACCACCTTTTCTGGCAGATCCTTAATTGGTGTACTCATACTGCACTTGTAGTGCTTTAGAATAGCTTCTATTTTCTTAAAAATCCAAATATCCCGGTATTCACCAAGAGGTGCTATTCCTCCTCTGGTAATACTAAGTTTTGGATCTGGAATAATGCTCTCGCGAGTGATTTCTTCGGTAATCCCAAGCCCATTACAAGTAGGACATGCTCCGTATGGACTATTGAAAGAAAATGTATTTGGCGCAGGTTCTTCGTAAGAAAGCCCTGTCTCAGGATCCATCAGGTATTTCGAGAAGTGATGAATCTCCCCCTCTTCATCGCGAATCATAATGACTCCTTTACCATGCTGTAGCGCAGATTTCAGCGATTGAGTGATGCGAAAACGGTCAGATTCTTCAGCTACGATTCGGTCAATTACTATCTCAATATCATGGATCTTGTATCGATCCACTTGCATTTTGGGCGCCATTTCCATCACCACTCCATCTACGCGCACTTTAGAGAATCCCATTTTACGGATTTGCTCAAAAAGCTCTCGGTAATGTCCCTTTCTTCCTTTTACTACTGGGGCAAGAATGTAAAGTTTTTTGTTTAAAAAGTTAGTAAACAGCAAATCAATGATCTGATCTTCTGTTTGGCGGACCATTTTTGTACCTGTCAAATAGGAATACGCTTCGCCAGCTCTTGCATAAAGCAATCGCATGAAATCGTAAATCTCTGTGACTGTGCCTACAGTAGAGCGAGGATTTTTGGAAGTGGTTTTCTGTTCGATGGCTATCACGGGAGATAACCCGTTGATTTTGTCCACGTCAGGACGCTCCATACCCCCTAGAAATGATCTTGCGTAAGCAGAGAACGATTCCATGTAGCGGCGTTGGCCTTCGGCATAGATGGTATCAAAAGCCAATGAGCTCTTGCCGCTACCGCTTAGGCCTGTAATTACCACAAGCTTATTCCGGGGAATCTTTAGGTCTAGGTTTTTAAGATTATGCTCTCGGGCTCCAAAAATCTCTATGTATTCTTCCTGAGCAGAAGTGGCTTTACTCATAAATCGGCGGGCAATTTTGAAACGGCAAAGGTACGAATTTTCAGCTGGACAAGGCAGCAAAATCCAAAGAGTATAACCAGAGAAAATAGGATTGGTTCAATAAGTATCTTGGTACACGTTAGAGTATTTCTTCTATTATTATTCAGGTAGAAGTATTTCATAACTTTTACCTCGTTTAATGTTCAAATCTTCATCTCGAAGCCAAGGATTATAAAGTTTCAGATCCTTATATGTACTCCCATGTTGCTTAACCCAATTTGCGAGATTTTTAATGTCTGAATCAACTTGAATCGCCCTGAGACTAGGGTTTTTATAAAAATCTGACTCTCTCAGATGAAACCCAAACTTGCCCGGATTTTCGAAAATCACTTTGAAAGCTAATATTCTGAACAAATACCTACTTGTCTCATCATTTAGGTACAAATCGTAATAGTTCTTGGTCAATTGATCTTCTTGTCTTCTCGAAAATCCTGATTGCCCCATATTATAGCTGGCAGCTACAGCTGTCCAATCTCTAAATCTAGCATGTGCTTTATTAAAGTATTTAGAGGCAGCGAATGTGGCCTTTTCGAGATGGTATCTTTCGTCTACATCATTTGTGATTTCTAATCCATATTCCTTGCCTGTCGATTCCAATATCTGCCAAAAACCCTTTGCACCAGCTGAGGAGGTCACATTCATTAAGGCAGATTCTGCCATCGCGAGGTATTTGAAATCATCTGGAATGCCGTTTTCTTCCAGCATTTTCTCTATTTCGGGAAGGAATTTGCTTGAGCGCTTCATCAGCAAAATCATGTTGGATTGCCAATAGGCGTTCACATAGATTTCTCTCTCTAATCGTTCTTTAACATCTTCTATCTCCAATGGAACCATTTCCCCTGCAAATGTCAATTCTTTTGGAAGGTCAAAAAGGCGAACAGAGTCTCTAGATGCTAGTGGCATAGATTGTAGCATTTGAACATTTGCTACGCTAGGTTCTGTAGTTAGCTCTTTGGGAGTTTTCCAAATCGCATATCCCGACATTGCCAGGCAGAGAACTACTAAGATGTACAGGGCAATTAGGTGAAATCTATTCATTTACTAAAGATACGTTTCTAAACAGCAACCGGTCGGTTTGGCTAGTGAAGGAGATTAGAAATTTGGGCTGAGCAAATATTTATTGTAGAATTCATCTATCACTTTCACAGCCTCAGTTGCATCTTCTACAACGGAGAAAAGCTCTAGATCCGCTTCATTGATGTAGTGGTGAGTCAGCAATGTTTTTTTGATCCAATCTACCAATCCTTCCCAGTAAGATTTACCTACGAGTACTATAGGGAATCTTCCGATTTTATTGGTCTGAATTAATGTCAAGGCTTCAAAAAATTCATCCATCGTTCCGAAGCCCCCTGGAAGCACTACAAATCCTTGGGAATATTTGATAAACATTACTTTGCGAACGAAAAAGTAATCAAAGGTCATCAGTTTATCACGATCAATGTAAATGTTATCAAACTGCTCAAAAGGCAATACGATATTCAAACCAACTGACTTTCCTCCTTCGGAATGTGCTCCTTTATTACCTGCTTCCATGATTCCGGGACCACCGCCTGTAATGACTCCATAACCATGGCGAACAAGTTTGGCGGCAATATCCTCGGCCATTTTATAGTGATGGTGATCTCTAGGTGTTCGAGCAGAGCCAAAAATTGAAACGCAAGGACCGATTTTAGCCAGCTTTTCAAATCCCTCTACAAACTCAGACATGACCTTAAAAATCACCCAGGAATCTGCACTTTTTATTTCACTCCAATCCCGCTCCTTGAATGCGAGGCGGATTTTATCTTCTTCATTTTGATTATCTAGATTACTCATATCCTTCTTTTTATTAAAGAAAACGATCTCTTTGCTGAAATGGACGCTGTATTCCCTACTATTCAGTTGATAGAATGTTAAATGGCTGACTCTCAATATAAAAAAATAGTGACTTATTGGAATCAATCAACTGAGTCTGGTGTATTTTTGCAGCCTATTTGAAAAAAGAGATGAATCTCGCTGAAAAATCTCAAGCTACGCTGAACGTGTTTGGTGAGCTAGAGTCAGAAACAAAACAATTTGTATCTGAGAGTGGATTAAGCTGTGTGTCTGGATGTGGCTTTTGCTGCGCAAATCCAAAAGTCCCTGCTTCCCCGCTGGAATTCCTTCCATTGGCCTTTGACCTTTACTACAAAGGCATTGCCGAATCAACATTGACTTTGCTTGAAGGTAAAGATGAGGGTGCTAGCTGTGTCATGTATAGATCACAGTCAGCTGATGGAACCAAAGGATTTTGTGGTAACCATAGTAACAGAGGCATGATCTGCAGGTTGTTTGCCGCATCTGCGCGTAGAACCAAATATGGCAAAAAAGACCTCATTATCTGCAAAGTATTGAAGGAAGAGAAAGCCGAAGACTACCTAAGAACAAGCGAAAGAATAAATACAGACATGGATATTCCGCTGGCAACTGCCTTTTATTCCCGTCTGGAAGAGATTGACCAGTCCCTCTGCCAACAGTTCACTATAAATGAAGCTATTGCATTTGCATTGGAATTAGTTTTGAGATATAAATTCTATCAGGAGCAGGAAGTTGATGTGATTGCATAATTTTTTTGCTCCTGCCAATTGGAGTATATTGTACCATATTATTACAAGGGTAACGTTTCACAAATTTTTAATTATGCTAAAAATCGGAGAAATAATACAGACTGTCAGAGGGATAGTAGAGACCAAGGTAGATATGGTCAAACTGGAAATACAGGATCAGGTAGCTGGTATATTAACCAGGATGATATTTCTGATTTTGATGGGAGGAAGTCTCCTCTTGGTTTTATTGTTTTTGAGCCTGTCTTTGGCTTTTTTCCTGAGCCAATATTTTGAATCTCCTCACATGGGCTTCCTGTTAGTAGGGTTACTTTATCTGGCTATATTATTGATTTTATATCTGTTGAGAGATCATGATCCTACAGAGGAAAAAATGCAGAAAGGTTTGAAAGGGTTTATTTTCAGAGTTAGAATTTTTAAAAAACGTCGAGAAAATGAATAAGGACTTGGTGAAAAAAGAAGAGGAATTAGAGCAGACGCTCGCTAGACAGGTAGAACTTTTTAAAGCTGAATCCGGAGATTGGCTAAAAATTGGTGGTGTTGTTTTAGTAGGTGGATTGATCACTTTATTCATCATCAAATCCCGCAATAAGCGCAAAGACAAGAAAACGGAGGAGGCTATGGCAGTTCTCGCGAGAGAAGGTTTGCTTACCAGGGAAATTGAGAAAAAGCTCACTGAGGGTTCCCGATCTGGGTTTTGGCCAAGTATGGGTCAAAGACTCTTGATTTTGGGACTTGCTTTTGCCAAGGAGAAATTTCTTCCTAACCTATTTGATACTCAGCCGGACGATGCCAAGGAACAGAGTCAGTAAGATTTTAAAAGAGCTTCATACTTCTGGAAGAAAAGGATTGGCTTGGCTGGTTGACCCGGACAAGTTTAATAACCCGGACCTTTTTGAGACAGAATATAATTGGGTTAAGGATTCCTGTTTAGATTTAATTTTTGTGGGTGGAAGCCAACTTAGCCGTGATAATTTCCGGGAAGTAGTAATTGCAGTCAAGAAAATTGCTGGAGAAATTCCAGTAGTAATTTTTCCAGGTTCTCAGATGCAGCTAGCCGAAGAGGCAGATGCTATTTTATTCCTTTCATTGATATCAGGAAGAAACCCAGAATACCTCATAGGCCATCAAGTGTTAGCAGCACCCATAGTGAAGAAAATGAAATTGGAGGCCCTTCCAACAGCTTATATGCTAGTAAATGAGGGCGAAATCACCAGCGTGCAATATGTCAGTCAAACACTTCCATTACCAAATTCCAAACCTAACTTAGCTAAAGCTACAGCTCTTGCAGGGCTCTATTTGGGGATGAAATATTTTTATTTGGATGCAGGAAGCGGAGCTAAATCTCCAGTGTCTGGAGAAGTGATAAAATCCGTAAAGTCGGTGACCAATAATCCAATTATAGTGGGAGGTGGACTAGATTCGTTGGATAAAGTAAAAACTGCCTATAAAAGTGGTGCTGATCTACTAGTGGTTGGTAACGCTATAGAAAAAGACCCCAGTTTTTTGGCTGAGGTCTTAGATTATAAAGTGCTTTTGAATTTGTCTTTAAACGTTAATTAAAGACTCTCTTCTTCTCATTTTACCAGCAGGAACTCCGTACATCATCTTAAATCTACGGCAGAAATAAGCGGTGTCTTTGTAGCCTACTTCCTTTCCAATATCTCGAATTGATTTTTTCGTAGTTCTTAAAAGCTCTACAGCGGCTTCCATTCGTTGGTATTCTATGTAATCTTGGGGATTGATACCCGTCAGCATTTTGAAATACTGTCCCACATAATCTTCAGATACATTAGCCACCTTAGCAAGAATCTTATTCGACAAATCCCCACCCAAGTTGGTCTTGATGAAATTGAACAAATCAATCAGGCGAGGGTCTTTGAAATAAGTAGCATTTGTGGAAAGCTCTTCTAAAAACAATCTGTTTTTTAGAATATGACGAAGAAGTTCGATTACGAGTAGTTCTGTAAGAGATTTTAATGCTCTTTCTTTTCCCACATTACTCACTTCTACTTCCTTCATTAGATCCTCAACTATAGTAGCCAACCGATCATTAAAACGGATAATAAATGGAGGAATATCTAGCGAATTAAAAAAATTAACAACATCAAAGACTTTTGACTCAAATCCAAGAATGGAAATACAGTCATCTTCTGTGCTCTTTATATCTCTGAAGCTTATATTCTGCAGATACTTTTTCTTATTCTCCTGAAATTGATCTTTAGTTATTTCTCCTTTTTTTGAACCACTGCTCAATGTAAGCTTGGTCTTTTGTTCAGCAGGGAGGAAAAGCACCTCTCCTTCATTAAGTAGCTCTTGATCTTCACCAAACTTGAGCGTACCATGGTGAAGTAAAATCAGTGTATTATCCGATTCAGAATAATCATTCACTGAAATAGGTTTTTCTATTCGGAAATTATTTCCTCTAATAAACCTAACATTGACTGATTCGATTACCTTGTTGTAATATTCCATGAATAAGTATTAAAAAAACAGAATAACAAAAATATAATTTTTCTAACGAATATTCACGGATTTTTTCTACATGATGTTAAAAAAATAAAAAAAGGCATAGTTTTATTTCACTATACCCCTTTTTTGAGCAAAATAATTACTACCTGAGGATGCCTCTAGATATGACTATTTTTTGAATCTCTGAAGTCCCTTCATAAATCTGTGTGATCTTCGCATCTCTCATCAGGCGTTCTACATGATATTCTCGTACATATCCGTAGCCTCCGTGTATTTGAACGGCTTCAATACTTACATCCATTGCAACTTGTGAAGCGTATAGTTTTGCCATAGCAGATGCATGAGAGTAATCCTGTCCCTGGTCTTTCACCCATGCCGCTTTATACACCAAAAGTCTCGCAGCTTCTATAGTGGTTGCCATATCTGCAAGTTTGAACTGAATAGCTTGATGTTGACTAATCGGCTTGCCAAAAGTCTTGCGTTCTGTAGAATAAGCCAGGGCAAACTCATACGCTCCTGCTGCTATACCGAGGGCTTGTGCTGCTATGCCTATTCTTCCGCCATTCAACGTTTCCATGGCATATTTGAATCCAAAGCCCTCATCTCCAATTCTATTCTCCACTGGCACTTTCACATCTGTAAACATGAGCGAAGTAGTATCAGATGCTCTGATGCCCAGCTTATCTTCTTTGTGACCTGGCGTAAAGCCATCCCAACCTTTTTCTACGATAAAAACAGAGATGCCCTTATGTCCTTTACTTTGATCTGTTTGGGCAAAAACCAAGTACGTATCAGCTTTAGAGCCATTTGTAATCCAGTTTTTGGTGCCATTCAAGACATAATGATCGCCGTCAAAATAGGCTTCGGTTTTTTGCGAAGTGGCATCAGAACCTGCTTCTGGTTCGGATAACGCAAAAGCGCCAAGCTTTTGACCAGACGCCAGTGGCTTAAGATATTTCTCCTTTTGAGCTTCAGAGGCATATTTTTCCAATCCCCAGCAAACCAATGAATTATTTACAGACATTACTACGGATGCTGAAGCATCTATCTTAGATAATTCCTCCATTGCAATGACGTATGAAACAGTATCCATCCCGCCTCCACTGTACTTGGGATCGACCATCATTCCCATGAAGCCAAGTTCACCCATTTTTCTGATTTCCTCTGCAGGAAATCTACACTCAATATCCCGTTGGATCACACCTGGAAGTAGCTCATTTTTTGCAAAATCTCTCGCAGCTTCTTGTACGGCGAGTTGCTCTTCTGTTAATTCAAATTGCATAATATTCTATTTGGGTTTAGCTATCGGATAGGAATATATGGCAAAAAAAGAAGAGGGACAACGCTTGCCCCTCTTCCAGAATTTTATTTGATCTGTATCAATCCCGATTTCCAAAGAAGATGAAAATGTAATAGGCCAATGTCGCCATAGAAGCTAAAGCAGCCACCACATAAGTCATTGCAGCCCACTTCAAAGAATCTTTGGACATGGCATACTCATCAGGTGTCACGATATTTCTGGTCTTCACCCAAGCAAGTGCCCGATTACTGGCGTCAAACTCTACAGGCAATGTAACTATGGTAAAGAGAGTCATTATACTATAGGCACCTACCACTATAAAGCCGACCCATTCGTAAGGAAGCCCTAAGGCAAACCCGCCAAAAAGAGAAGCAATTAAAACTATATTCAGGATTTTTCCAGCGCTGTTTTGAAGTGGAACCAATGTGGATCTTAAATTCAACCAGGCATAGGAAGTAGCATGCTGTACAGCGTGGCCGCATTCGTGAGATGCTACTGCTGCTGCGGCAGCATTTCTTCCATAATACACATCCGGGCTTAGATTGACTGTTCTATTTTGAGGATTATAGTGATCTGACAGTTGTCCTTCCACAGAAAGAACTTGTACGTCAGAAATGTTATTGTCAGCAAGCATTAGCTTGGCTATTTCCGCTCCTGACAGGTTGGCTTTTAGAGCCACCTGAGAGTATTGCTTGAATTTGCTCTTGAGCTTTCTGCTCACCACAAATCCGGCAATTGCGAATACGACAACGATTAGAATAAGTATCATATGTTATTTTGTTTGCAGGGTTGAATACGTTTTAATTTTGCTCAGGTTTTATCCATGAGGGCAATTTCATCATTATTAACCAACTTACAAGACCAGCCCCTAATACAAGGATTACCTGAGTCCCGTGGATTATTGCAGCGAATATTTTCCCATCAATTTCCGAGATACCCAATTGTATCAAAATGAAGGCCACCAAAGCATGAAAGGTTCCAATACCGCCCTGAACTGGTGCTATCATGCCAATGCTGCCCATTACCATGACTAAAAGGATTTCTCCAGAAGACAAATTGGCAGTTGTTGGGATTCCAAGAGAGATAGTGTACATAGTCAAAAAATAAATTACCCAAAGTAAAACTGAGCTAATCCAAAAACCAGTTGGGTTTGATAATTTGCCAATGCGCTTTAGTCCCGACAGGATCTCTCTGAAGAAATGTTGAAGTTTATTGATTAATCCATGGTCACGGAACCGCTTTAAGATATAAAGTACCAAGAGCACAAGAATAGCCAACCCCCCTACTACAATCGGGAGATTTGATAGTATACTTTGTCCTAAAGATTCTATATCTACTAATTGGATGGCGAGATCTAAGAACAGGTCTTTTTCTACTAAAAATGCTAAAACAATGACCGAGACAAGACAAAGTAAATCTACGCTCCGTTCTACTATTACAGTACCGAACAAATAACCAACGGAGATTCCATTAGTCCGGGTGAGTACCCCGCATCGGGCTACTTCACCGGCCCGAGGTATGAGCATATTGACTAGGTAGCCTATCATAACTGCGTGATAGGCACGACTTAGCGTGACATTCTTCCCTTCTTCCGCATCAATTAACAATGTCCAGCGCCAGCTTCTCACGAAATACCCAAGTATTGAGACTAAGAGCGATACTAAAATCCAAGCCCAGTTGCTTGATTTTATTTGGTCAATCAATGATTCAAAAGCGATGTCCTTATATAAAAACCAAAAAATCCAGACTGCAATTCCTAAAGAAATTACAATCTGGATAAATTGCTTAAAGTATTTGTTCCTCATCAAATGAGTTTATTTTGCTCGTCCGGGAAGATCAAAACAGGTTTGAATTTTTTTGCTTCTTCTAGTTCCATTCCTGCGTAGGAAATGATGATGATGATGTCACCTACCTGCACTTTTCTTGCGGCTGGACCATTAAGACAAACTTGTCCTGAGCCTCTTTCGCCTGTGATCACGTAAGTTTCCAGTCGTTCACCGTTATTTACATTGACGATTTGGACTTTCTCGTTTTCGATAAGATTTGCGGCATCCATCAGATCCTCATCAATGGTGATTGAGCCTACATAGTGCAGTTCCGCCTGGGTAATCTTGACCCTGTGAATCTTGGATTTCAGTACCTGAATTTGCATTGGTTTAATTTTGCGGCAAAATTAAGGAATTATTGACAGGTTGTCGATTAATCTGATTTTTCCTATGTAAGCGGCTACACAAATTGACGATTTCTGACTTGGGTCAAAATCGGTATAACTCGCAAAGCTCTCAGGATGAATCAGTTCGAAGTACTCTAAACTAGCCATTGGCATTTCCTCAAAATCGCTCATGATTTGATTCTGCACTTCAAACCATGACCTATTGGACAAAAGTTCCTGCTTCGCCTTTTGCAAACTGTTAATTAAAATCAAAGCTTGATGCCTTTCTTCTGAGGAGAGACGTAAATTTCTAGAGGACATTGCCAGCCCATCGCTTTCTCGTCGAGTAGGTACGATTACCAGCCCAATGTCCATCGAAAGGCCTTTGATAAGTCTTCTAATAATTCCTGTTTGTTGGAGATCTTTCTGCCCAAAGAAAGCTTGCTGGGGCCTAATTATATTAAACAGTTTGGAAACGACTATCCCTACTCCATTGAAGTGGCCTGGGCGAAAGACTCCTTCCAAAACATTCTCAAGATCCCCAAAATTGATACTCAAAACTGGACTTTCTGGATATATAGTATCTATAGTAGGAATGAAAACAAAGTCTACATTTTCATTTTTAAGTTTATCTAAATCCTTTTCTAATGAATTCGGATAATTTTCAAAATCTTCCTGATTATTGAATTGTGTAGGGTTTACAAAAATAGAAACGACAACAATATCAGATTCTATTTTGGCTTTTCTCACGAGATCGAGGTGACCTTCGTGTAATGCTCCCATGGTGGGGACTAAACCTATGGATTTATCGTTTTTAATGGAATTAAGCCAGTATTTGTGCCAATCGGCTCCAGCATAGACTACTTGCACTGGTAGAGGGTTTAGTATGGGTAAATAGGGGCAAATGTATATTATTATTCAACAAAACAAGGCTATTAAGGCTTTTTTTATTATCTTTGCGCAGTTGTTTTTTCACCTTCAACTTAAAATCCAATAAGCATGTCCAAATTACGTATTCTCTACGTTGCCAGTGAAATCAACCCTTTTCTCCAAACATCAGAAGTCGCCAATTTCTTAAGATCCCTTCCTCAAGCTATGCAAGAGCGTGGAATGGAGATAAGAATCTTGGTGCCAAGATTTGGCCTGATCAACGAGCGAAAGAATAGACTTCACGAGGTAGTGAGATTGTCAGGAATTAATATCGCGGTAGGAGAAGAGGAGAAACCTTTGGTAATTAAAGTAGCATCCATCCCCAATGCCAAACTTCAGGTATACTTCATAGACAATGAAGATTACTTCCAGCGTAAGCATGTATTCCACGATAAGCAGCAGAAATTCTATGAAGACAATGACGAGCGTGCGATTTTCTTCTGTAAAGGAGTTATCGAAACTGTGAAAAAATTGGGTTGGGCTCCAGACATCGTGCATTGCAACGACTGGATGACTAGCTTAATCCCGATGTATTTGAAGACTACTTACAAAAGCGAGCCTTTATTTAAAGACACGAAGTCTGTATTTGCGATCTACAACAACGGATTTTCTCATACCTTTGGCGATGATTTGTTAAACAAGGTTAAGATGGTGGATATAGATGACGCTATTTTAGCACCTTTGAAAAGCAAAGACTTTACAGGATTTATCAAGATAGGCATGGAGTACGCTGACTTGGTAGTCAAAGGCGGTGTAGTTTCCGCAGAATTAAACCAACTAATCGAGGATTTCTCAAAAGACAAGAAGTTTGACATCAGCATTGAAGCAGAATCAGAAGCACAAGCTCACGAAGAGCTATTCGATATTTACACGAATCTCGCCGGTTAATCTGGCCTTTGGGACCATCATATCCCTATTACTTATCAGTTCTTGTAGTGACCCTGCCACAGTTGGTATTGAGCTTGCTCCCGGAAACAACCAAATCGGTGTAGTTTTCGAGGAGTTTGATCTACCTGCTGAGGTAGTGTTACTAGACTCTTTTTATACCACCAACCAGTCAATTCTTGTAGTGGGAGAAGAGGAAGATGATTTCTTTGGAAAGACATCGGCTACTGGATATTCCAGGTTGTCCATAGGCTCAGGCGCTGATAGGCCAGACCAGGATGCTCTTTTGGACTCAGTTGTTTTCAGTCTTAACATTCAGGATATAAGTGGGACAGCGTTGGACAAACCTAAATACTATTCTATTCATAAGTTGACCGAACCATTATTGGATACGCTGTATTACAATTTTGATGCGCTGTCTTATGAATCAAATCCATTTTCCTCTGGGGAAATAGTATTTGGTGAAGCAACTGACTCTCTTGCATCTTTCCAGGTAGAAGAGGAGTTTGCTGAGGAACTTTTCAGTAAGATGCAATTAGGGGTTGAGTTTAACGATCTATTTACCTTTAGAGATTATTTCCCAGGAATTGCAGTAAAAGCAAGAGTGGGAGACAATTCTACTATTGGGGTAGGGATAGGAGGTTCTACAGGATTGAAAGTATATTACCATAGCGAGGGAGATACTGCTTCTACGGTATACAATATCTCTACCGCCTCCTCCAGAAGCTTTAATGGTATAAAAAGCGATAGAAGCGGAACCCCAACTGAAGTGGTCACTGAAACACAAAAAGCGTACGACGTAGGTTCAAAAGTAGGGATGAAGTCCATGCTCGGCATGGTGATCAAATTGGACACTAGCCCTTTTGATGCTTTTTTGGATACACTTTCTGGAATTACATTCAACCAAGTGGTATTAGAACTTGGGGAAATAGATAATCAGCCTGACACTCAAATACCTCCAAACGCAATTATTATGCATTTTACAGATGCATCAAATAAAATTCTAGAAACCTCCACAGGCATACCTTATTCAGTACAAGCTGATGGCCAAGTTCAGGTTTATACTGATGAAAATGGGGTTTTAGTCCCAAATACTAGCTCTCCAACTGCATTGTTCTATAATTCTGAAGATAAGGTTTATAGCCAGTATATTACTTCACATGTAAATGCATTGTTTAGAGGAAAGCTTACGAGAAAAGACTGGTTGCTTTATGCAGATATCCCCTCATCAAGTACTACCAATTTTCCAAATTCAGGTGGAGATGATTTTAAACGTTCCCTACGTCAATTTGTAGTAAATAAAAACAAGGTAAAAGTAAAAGTGATTTATTCCAAAACTAGGTAGTACAATCGATTTCGATAAAGTTCTTGCAATCCACTTTCATTAAAAAAGAAAGTGGATTGTTTTTTTTGGCATGAAAGCTGTTTCTTTGCAGAAGTTCAAATCAACAGTGAGAATTTTTAATTATGTGTGGAATTGTAGCATATGTGGGACAGCAAGAAGCTTTACCTATAATTATCAAAGGACTTAGAAGATTAGAATACCGAGGCTACGATAGCGCAGGTGTAGCATTGTTGGATAACAATGGTCTAAGTATCTACAAAAAGAAGGGGAAAGTATCCGAATTAGAAAAGCATCTTCAGAACTCTTCTGATTTAGGATCAAAAATTGGAATTGGTCACACTCGCTGGGCTACCCATGGTGAGCCAAATGACGCCAATGCACACCCACATTATTCTTCCTCGGAAAAAATAGCAATGATTCACAATGGAATCATTGAAAACTATGAGGTCCTTAAGAAGGATTTGTTGCAGAAGGGCTACACGTTTCAATCCGATACTGATACGGAGGTTTTCATCAAATTCATAGAAGACATACAACTAAATAATCATTGCAGCCTTGAGGAAGCGCTTAGACTTGCGCTTCATAAAGTGGTAGGTGCTTATGCGATAGTATTAATCAATAAGGAGGAGCCGGATACACTAATTGCTGCCAGAAAAGGTTCTCCATTGGTGATTGGAGTAGGAGAAGATGAATATTTCCTAGCTTCTGACGCTACTCCTATTATTGAATACACCAACAAGGTGATTTATTTGGATGATTTTGAAATAGCAGTAATCCGAAATAATCGTCTTCAAATAAAAACAATTGAGAACGTAGAAACCAATCCCTACATCAATCAACTGGAAATGGAACTGGAAGCCATCGAGAAAGGTGGATATGAGCATTTCATGTTGAAGGAGATTTATGAGCAGCCCAAGTCAATTGCAGATTGTCTGAGAGGTCGCTTAGATGCAAAATCAGGTCGTTTGGTTCTCGGCGGTTTGCGAGATTACATGAATAAATTTCAAAATGCTGAACGAATTATTATCACTGCTTGTGGTACATCGTGGCATGCGGGGCTAGTAGCAGAATATTTATTCGAGGAATTTGCCCGTGTTCCTGTGGAAGTGGAATATGCATCTGAATTCAGGTATAGAAATCCTGTAATAGGTGAAAAAGATTTTGTAATCGCTATTTCACAATCAGGCGAGACCGCAGATACGCTAGCTGCTATTGAGCTTGCTAAATCAAAAGGCGCCACGATTTTTGGTGTGTGTAACGTAGTAGGATCATCCATTCCAAGAGCTACTCATGCAGGTTCTTATACCCATGCTGGCCCAGAGATCGGAGTTGCTTCTACCAAAGCGTTTACTGCCCAGATTTCAGTACTTGCTATGATGGCACTTAAACTGGGCTACCAAAGAGGCACTTTGCCTGAAAGTAAATACATCCAGCTTTTACATGAACTAGAGGCAATCCCAGGAAAAGTAGAGCAAGCATTGAAATCAAATGATGCTATTAAGTATATCGCTGAAGAGTACAAGGATGTTAGAAATGCACTCTACCTAGGGAGAGGGTACAATTTCCCAGTCGCTCTAGAAGGAGCCTTGAAGCTTAAAGAAATATCTTACATTCATGCAGAGGGATATCCAGCTGCAGAAATGAAGCATGGTCCGATCGCTTTGATAGATGAAGAAATGCCAGTTTTCTTTATTGCCACTAAGGACAGTTCTTATGAAAAAGTGGTAAGTAACATCCAGGAAGTGAAGGCTAGAAAAGGGAAAGTGATTGCAGTAGTCACAGAAGGAGATACTCAGGTGAAGGCAATTGCAGATCATGTGATCGAAATCCCGGAGACTCATGAAGCATTTGCTCCACTAGTTGCTGTGGTGCCGCTTCAATTGCTCTCTTACCATATAGCTGTGATGCGAGGATGTAACGTAGATCAGCCGAGGAATTTGGCGAAATCGGTAACCGTAGAATAACTTGAATAGGCTGTCCAAAATGGGCAGCCTTTTTTTAATTGCATTTTCCTTCCACCCAGGATTTGACACCTGCACTCTCGGCTGAGCAGGAATTCCCATATGTCAAACCATTGCAGCCACAAACAGGCAAGTGTATAGTGGTACATGTTATATCTATGATTTTACTCTCGTCGATGCAGGCAGTAGTGGGTTTTTCCTCCTCGCATCCAAGGATACAGAGAATACCAATTCCAAGAAATAGAACTTTAGTGTGCTTCATGTCTCTAAAACGTATTTACTGATCAGGACGCTACTTTCAATTCAGTTTTATAGTTAAAGTAGATATTCAGCCTCCGGATTAATTTACCTACTTTTGCGCAGCGATAAAAAAACTATGCTGGACAAATTACAATCAATCAAAGAACGTTTCGAAGAAGTAGGTCAATTGATCAATATGCCTGAGTCTATGGCCGATATGAGCAAATATGCCAAGCTAAACAAAGAATACAAAGACTTAGAGAAAATAGTAAATGTCTATAATGAGTACAGTTTAGTCCTACAAAATATAGCCAGTTCCAAAGAGCTTCTGGATAAGGAAAAAGATCCAGATTTCAGAGAAATGGCAAAAGCTGAATTGGATGAGCTTAGACCTAGGAAAGAGGAGCTTGAAAATGAACTAAAGCTACTGCTAATTCCCAAGGATCCAAATGATGCCAAAGATTGTATTCTTGAAATCAGAGGTGGTGCCGGTGGTGACGAAGCGTCTATTTTCGCCGGTGACTTATTTCGCATGTACGAACGATTCTGCGAAATGCAGAACTTAAAGTTAACTGTATTGGATTTGACCTTCGGCTCAGCTGGAGGATACAAAGAGATCATTGCCACTATTTCGGGAGGAGATGATGTATATGGCAGGATGAAATACGAGTCCGGTGTACATCGCGTACAGCGAGTACCTGCTACGGAATCTCAAGGGAGAGTTCATACCTCAGCAGCATCTGTGGCTGTATTGCCGGAAATGGATGAGGTAGAAGTAAACATCGATATGAATGATGTCCGAAAAGACACGTACTGTTCTTCTGGTCCTGGTGGGCAATCTGTAAACACGACTTATTCCGCTGTAAGATTGACTCATGAACCTTCTGGGTTAATTGTGACCTGTCAGGATGAAAAGTCGCAGATCAAGAACTTTGAGAAAGCACTGAAAGTATTGAGATCTAGACTTTACGAAATCGAGCTGGCAAAGCATAATGACGCCGTAGGGGCGCAACGTAGATCTATGGTGGGATCTGGGGATAGATCGGACAAGATCCGAACGTATAACTACCCACAATCAAGAGTAACAGATCATAGGATCAACAAAACTGTGTATAATCTCCCCGAGGTAATGGATGGGCATATTGAGGATTTTATATCCGCACTGAGATTTGCAGAAAATCTTGACAGAATGAATACCAGTGGATTAGAGGATTAGGCTTGAGAATTGTATAAATTACTCTTGAATTTTATTGATTTTGCGATTAGGCTATTAACTTGAAGAATTAACCAGCAGACTTTTATGATTATTACCGGAGAAAGAGAAATTAGACTAGTGACTTGGAATGAGGGTCATTTTCATCAACTCTATCCTTTGGCCAATAATCCCAAGATTGCAATGAATTTAAAGGACAGTTATCCTCAACCTTATACAATTCATGATGCGCGCCACTGGATTGAGCATAATCAGAAATTTAATCCTCCCCAAAACTTTGCAGTAGAGTTTGAAGGAAGATTGGCTGGATCTGTAGGTTCAGAAAGAGGAAAGGATGAGCTCCGCACTAATATGGAGTTGGGTTTCTGGATTGGTGAGCCTTTTTGGGGAAAGGGAATCGCCACTGAAGCAGTAAAACTATACACCAAGTATATTTTTGAGAAATTTGATATTGAGCGCATCTTTGCCCAAGTCTATGATTTCAACGGACAATCCATGAATGTCCTTGAGAAAGCAGGCTATTTTCCAGAGGCTATTTTGAAAAAAGCTTTTATAAAAAACACTACAGTTGGCGACATATTCCAATATGTAAATATTCGCGGAGAGCAGTAATATCCATAATTCTGAACTTCCCAATTTGAATTGGAGCCCTAAAACCCCTTAGTCAGGGATGGAGGATATAGATTGCAGAGCGTCAAATTCGGTTTCAAAAAAACCGGAGAGAATATCCCCCCGGCTTTAACTTATTAATCTGTTTCTCTTAATTCATCAACACTTTCTCAAAGGCTCCGTCATCGACGGTCAATTGGGAAATTGTCACCAAGACAGTTCCTGCTGTCACGGCATAGCCTGCATAGGCTAGCAGTATGGCTGGTACCGTCCCAGGTGCAGTCAGCACAGCGGTGCCAATAGCTGCGATGATCAATCCTGCCTTCTTCAGCTTTTGGAAGAAAGGCGGTGTGGGCGCGAGGGCCCGGTCTTTTACTGATATACTTTTCGCCGTTTAAGCAAGGCATTATAATGGAGATTTGAGACTAAGTATATGTTAGGGATTTTCATTAGATACTTTCCAAATGTTTACAATTTTTTCCTTCTATATTAACTCCACCTCTTAATTTCTTCCTGTAGCTCTTCCTTTGACATAGCAATGGTCCTGTGAATTTCAGTCATCTTTCTATTGTCTTGATTGGGACTATGAAAAGTACTGTTTACTCCGCGCTCATGGGTCAGATGATAAAGAATTCCCGCAATATGTTCATGTTTATAATTCAAAATATTCCAACGGTTAAGCCGATCCCCGTCTTCCCTTCCCCAACCGTAAAATTTCTCGTTTTCCATTCCGGCATCTATATAAGTTTGCCGGTGGGCTAAGAAAGCACCTCCCACAGGATTGGGAGTATACAAAGACTTCATCTTACCCTGATGCATTCCGAGAACTCCAAGGTCTCTTGTCAGGATATAAAGCTCTCGCAATATTTCAGAAGTATCCAAAAATTTATCCTTATACGGAGTAACATAATCAGCTTTCTTTTTCCTTAACAAATCAACTGATTCTATGATCTGTTCAACTGGAATAATAATATCCGTATCCCAAACAACAATGTACTCTGTGCCAACAGATTTGACCAATTCGTTTATATATCTAGTTCTGTGAAAGATAGTATCCATATCTTCTACAAATACATAGTTTACCTCCTCAGGCAATAATCTACTTAGTATACCAGTATTTCTTCCCGAAGCTTCCAACACATTTACCTGCGTATCAAAATTTGCCATTATATACTCAATGGTCACCAGAGTATTCTCCAAGCGATTGACCGTATCAATCCGCAAGGGAATCAAAAATGCAAAATCCTTTAAATTTATCTTTTCCATGGTATCACAGGGTTACGCTATCAGATTTTTTCTCTACTACCAAATGGCCAACATTAGAGAGACTCTCCAATAAAGCCCAAGCAACTCCTGACAGACCGGAAGCCAAGCCAATACTTTTTTTGAAAGGGACATAAAAATCATTCTCGCCCCAACTTGCTGCTTTATTGATCTTAGCGAGAACCTGCTCATCTGACGTAAAAAACGATACATCCCCGGAAATCCTTCCCAGTTTGTTTCCTACTAGCCGTAAACCACTAGCACCATCCATAACCGAGATATTGAGATTTTTACACTCGGAGTTGAAGATGGTCTCTATATCGATGGATTTCTTCAAAAACACCCCATGCGTCTTTAAAGCAGCATTATTAATTTCACCCAAAACAGATTCGATTCCCAGCAACAGATATAATCTATTGCTGTGGAGACTAGGAAAAAGAGAAAGTAAGTTTGGAAGCAGGTAATCCAAGATACGATCCACTTTATACACATTCACCTTTAAATTTTTTGCCTTTGCCAATACCATCAGTGCAAGAGGTAGGTCCCAAAAGATGTTGAACAATTGTGGCTCCCTGTCTTGAAGTTTTTCTTCCTCAATTAATTGACCCAGTTCATTTAGTAGTCCGGATGTGAGTTTATGAAAAATATAGGTATTTGACTGATGCCCAGATTTCAAAGAAGTCTCCAGTCGGTTAAGACTATAAATCAAGTATCCGATGAGCCCATTCCTTAAATTTGACGAGAGCTTTCCTTTTTGATCTTCCAAAAACATAAAAATTCTGTCATCCAGATCTCCTAAGGTATCGTCAAGATCCGCTTCCACAAAATCCGAATTGACTAAATAACTAATACCAAATGCAATGCCAGCCAACCCATTTTCGAAATCAGCGGGAAGTTTTGCTTCACTTAGCTTGTCGAAAATCTCTACTACCAGATTATCCGCGGCTTCCATATATTCCTGGGTTCCTGTCTTCTTTGCCAAGTGATAGAAGTAGATACTCAAACCCAGCTTTCCATTTAACAAACCCAACCCATTTTCATCTTTGGAATTTTCCAATAGAAGTTCGTTGATTTTATGAAGTTTTTCCAGTGCTTGTTTCATATTACTCATATTTTTTTTAGGGTATCTGCATGAATGTATGTAACAGAATTTATAACGTGTATATCTAGTGAAAATCCCCCTAGCCCCCTTTGAAAAAGGGGAGTTGCCAAATTGGAACTTCTATAGTTTCTGCAAAACCCCTACTTGCAGTTACACGAATACACATATAATTTATTAATATTCAGTCACGGATTTTAGTTTAAAAAATAACCTTTCAGCCACACTTAGGTCCTCTGTTATGATCTCAGCCGTACCCAGCATTTCTTGCTTAAGCTTAATCTCCTTTCCATAGGAGGTTTTGGTTCCCTTAGGAAGGGAGCAATACACCAGATAATTTCCTTCCTCATCAGGAGATGCCGAAATGCTCCCTACTTCACCTTTAAGGATTCCGAATTGTTGAAAAGGAAAATTGTCAAGCTTGATCAATACACGCTGACCGATTGAGATTTTGCCCATATTTTGTGAAGGGACAATCATTTTGCCCAGAAGTTCTGAACCATGAGTAGGTATTATGGTAAAGATGTGCTGGCCTGCTTGGACAAATTGATGCTCTCCCCAGTCGTCCTGGAAGCTGACTTCTCCATCGGTGGAAGAGAACAGCACATAATTAATTTCCCATTCGCTAACAGCTCGTTTCAAGCCGTGATAGGACTGGAAGAGATTAATTAGTGCTCTGGACTCATCCTGTTCTTTGGACATTTGAGTGTTTTTCAACGTTTGACCCACCTTTACCAAAGCTTCTTGAAGTTGGGAAATCATAATCGTAATTCGATTGACCTGTTCCTGCACTTGAAAATATCCCATTTCCCGGCTCTCAAAGTCTTTGGCTGAAATTACACCACCTTCATAGAGAATCTGATTCCGTTTGAAATCCGTCTCTACAAGACTAAACTTTTTCTCCAAAATCTCCTTTTGGGCCAATTGGCTGGTAAGTAGTTCATGGATTTCCTGAATGGACTGTTGGTTACCTTCCAACTGAACTTGGGGTAGCTGAAGCCTTTCTAGAAGTCTGAATTCTATATATCTTCGCTCAAACTCCACAAATGCAAGTTCAATCTCACCCAAGGCTACATCAGAAAGAGAGTCCAGCGGAAAGAAAAACCCATTGTTTTCCCCAAAAGGAGTCGCATCCAGCAGTTTTTTGAGGAATAATACACTGCTAACATCAGCGGTACATTTAAAACTGGCCATTAACTGACCAGCATGTACTTTTTCGCCATTACTCACCCATATCTTGTCGATCTGCCCTGAGGTCTTTGATATGGTCTTTTCGGTAGGTTCAACAGTGGTTACCACCACACGGGACATAATAAAGTCCGGATATTTGATAAAAAATGACAAACAAATCAATCCACAGGTTACTAAAAATACAAGTGTGATCCCCCAACGGATTAGCCAGACAGGAGGGGTGGAAATAATCTCCTGTACCTCTTCGGATCTGAGCTGTAGATTATCAATGTTTTGGGGATTTTCAGACATAGCTAGTTCTCTCTGATTTTTTCCAGTTCCAATTGATTTTTTACCAGATTGTAATACGCTCCTGCGTGTAAAACCAATTCTTCATGGGTTCCTGTCTCCCTAATTTCTCCCTCATCCATGACTATGATTTGATCCGCATTTCTTACCGTACTAAGTCGATGGGCAATGATAAAAACCGTCTTTCCTTTCATAAAACGGTTCAAGTTTTCCATTACAACCCGTTCATTTTTAGCATCCAAGGCAGAGGTTGCTTCATCAAAAAACAGGATCTCCGGATTTTTATATACTGCACGGGCAATAAACAGACGTTGTTTTTGCCCTGTACTGATCCCTATACCCTCATTTCCGATTTTAGTATTAAATCTTAGAGGAAGAGACTGTATAAAGTCATAGATGTTAGCAGTCTTTGAAGCCATGACTAGTCGATCAAGATCAATCACTTCCTCGCCAACTGCAATGTTTGCGGCAATGGTATCATTGAACACATAGCCTTCCTGCATAACAACCCCGCAATGGTCTCTCCAACTCCTAGGCGAGATGGAATCAAAAGCATGTCGGCCATAGTGGATTTCACCTTTGGACGGCTCATAAAATTTAAGAAGGAGTTTCATCAGAGTGGTTTTCCCGCATCCGCTTACCCCCACCACCGCTGTAATTTTCTGTCTAGGCACCGTCAGACTGAGTTCTTTGAGGACATTTTCCTCTGCCCCTACATACCTAAAAGTTAGATTTCTAACATTTAAATCCTCTCCGGGTATTATGTTATGAACAAGTTGCCTATTCCCATTTTCCTCAACTTCTTTGTCGTGGATCTCATTTAGCCGCTCCAAACTAATCCTAGCATCCTGGTAGGTGCGGATAAAAGTCACCAGGCCCATTAATGGGCCGTTCAGCTGGCCTATAATATATTGAAGGGAAAGCATCATGCCTAACGTAAGCTGACCCTCAATCACCAAAAGTGCCGAGGCAAAAGTAACCACAATGTTTTTCAGCTCATTGATTACAGAAGATCCTACCCCCTGAATCTGCTCCAAAGCGAGTGTCTTAATGGAAACCTTGAAAAGACTGGCTTGGACAAACTCCCATTTCCAGCGTTTTTGGGTTTCGGCATTGTGCAGCTTGATTTCCTGCATTCCATTGATCAGTTCAATTACCGTACTCTGCTCCTGACTTAGCTGGGCAAAGCGCATGTAATCCAGCTCTTTTCTCCGCTTTAGAAAATAAAGTATCCATAGGATATAGGCTATGCTTCCTCCCATAAATATCAAGAAGATCATGGGACTATAGTATATCAATACCGCACCGAAAACAAAAAGATTGAAAAAGGAAAAGAAGGTACTCAATGCCGTACCAGTAAGTAAGGTTTCTATCCTCTTATGGTCCCCGATCCGCTGCATGATATCACCTGTCATTCGGGTATCAAAAAAGGAAATTGGCAACTTCATCAGCTTGATAAAAAAATCGGAAACCAGGGAAATATTTACCCGGGTGCTGAGGTGTAGCAGGATCCAACTACGAAACACCTCTACACTTGTCCGCCCAAAGAACAACATCACTTGTGCAATCAAGACCAGATATATAAATCCGATATTCTGGTTTTGGATTCCGACATCAACTAAGCTCTGGGTGAGGAAAGGAAAAATCAACTGTAGCAAACTGCCCACCAGTAAACCAATACCAAGCTGGACGATCAGACTTTTATACTTGAAAAGGTACTGGAAGAGAAACCCCAAGGAACGTTTATCCTTGCTTTCCCATTTCATTTTTTTGAATTGGGGGGTCGGTTCAAGTAGCAAGGTAATTCCTTCCTTGCTCTCTTCTGTGGCATTGTTCCCAACCCATCGTGAGACAAACGCTTCTTTTGTCAGTTGAATCAATCCATACGCCGGATCCGAAAGGTAGACCTTTCCTTGTGTGATCCGATAGACTACCACAAAGTGATTCTTGTCCCAATGAACGACCAAAGGTAATTGGGCCTGTTCCAATCTCTTGAAATCTAGCTTAGCCCCTATAGTTTTAAAACCAATTGCTTCCGCCGCATCGCTCAATTTCAGTAGATTACTTCCAGACCGGGTAGTTTCAGACAACTTACGGATATCCTCAAGGGATATCCGCTTGCCATAATATTTTGCAATAATTCTAAGGCAGGTCGGTCCACAATCCTTAGAGTCGGGTTGTTTGTAGAAGGGGAAGACAGTTTTCAAAAAAATTAGATTTATTAGGTTGATAAAATACGTATAAAAAATGCCTAAATTAACCATAGGCTTAGGTTAAATTTAATGCCACCTTAAGTAATCTATATTAATTTAAGTATAATTTTTTTCCATCATCCGTAATTCCATATTTCTAACTTTTAATTCATATTCCATAAATTCCAAACATCTATCTAAGCAGGTAGAATACCAATTGAGTCCAAAACCCAATTACAATATTTTTCATTCATTCTTGTATTAAAAACCCTTCTCTCATTAGCGGATAATTCAGAACTGAAAACTTCCTAATCATAGGCAAAATATCCTAGAAAAACTTCGTCCACTTTTTTCATTATTTGGCCGTAAAAAGATTTAAATCATTTGATTTCAAATCCTGCAATATAACCATTACCAACTTTGTAATATTGATAATCAGGTATTTCAATCGAAATGGTGGATAACAATGAATCAGGAGTTGGCTTTTGATAGGTATAAATAACCTGTTCAATTCCAAAAACCACATGAATCATATCATCTGATACAAAGCCCAAGAAACCCTAGCAAGCAGTTACCAACTAACTGGGTTCAGGAAAATTAATCAAAGGCAACTCTATGACTGTGCGCTTTTCATTCTGAATTATTTAGGGTAATAGTCGCAGTTTGCGATGATATAGCGGAAAACCTTTCACATAGTCCTCTACTTCAAGTGTTAATTTCCTAATTATATAATTCTAAGATAAGCATCTAAATAATCATTTTCCATACCCAAATTTCACTAAAATATATTCTAGGTTCTCAACTTTATACTGCATTGAAAATTCATAAACTTTATTATACAATATTAGTGAATGCATAAAATCTTCGTTTTTCGGCTTCTCTAAATATCACTCATTATCTAATTTTAATGATCTACCTCTCTAATCGCCGGAAACTTTACCGAAAAAATCCTGTAAGCTATTTAATTTTCATTCAGTGGATTTTAATGAGGGCAACACAGCCTTTTTTTCTAGGCTGTGTTGGATTAGTTGAATTAGTAGCAGGGTGTAGCTGTACAACCAGCTACCCCACCGTAATCGTCACATAAATGGGAGCCGAAACCCATGCAACATCCGTAATTTGGGCCAATTTCTTTACCATTAAGATTACAATATATGATATAATGGCACGGCGGTGGAGTAGTTGATCCCCCATAAATAGTAGACATTTGACTTCTATCTAGCTTTTCAGTTGGAGCCAGCTTCAATTTTCCTAAACTTAATTTTTGCATAACAGTTTTTGTTTAAATATTTAATGTTCCTCTGGACAGATAAGGACACCCAGAGTTTATGCCCATTCATTGCTATTTAATATCATTCAGGAACCCTTCTGAGATAAAGGAAAGTTAGTTAATTAAGTAAATACCTCAAATCCTCTATTCTGTAGTCATCGGGGAGCTTATATCCATCAATAAACAGAGTTGGTGTATACGAAATGGCTTCCTCTTTGCACCAGTGTTCCATGGCATCGATTTTTTCCTTCTGTTGGCTAATTTCCCCATTCATCGGATATTTGATAGCAAATCTGTCATAATCCTTTTTCTCCGCCCCGTACCAGTCATCTAAAGCCTGCCGAGTATAATCTGGCTTTCCGGTTGCGGCAATAGCCATCAAATGCTTAACAGTTTTTTCTTTTCCCTCATCTCCCTCAACTCCTGTAAAAATGATCTGAAGATCAATATTCCCTTTTTCAAAGAGACTTTCTAATTCCGGATGTATTCCAGAGCAAGGTCCACAATAGGGATTGCAGACTTTTATTATTTGATATTTAGGATTTTCTCCTTTTATCAGTATTCCAATACCCTGAGGCTTATTCTTTATTTTTTTAGATCGGGAAAGAGACAATTCAAACAAATCCTTTTTGCTTTTTAACTGTGCCAGTTGTCTTTTGGATTTATAGATTTCATCTTGGAGTCCGAGTAATGGCGTTATCAAAATACCACTTAACACCAAACCTGTGAAAAGGAAAAGAAATAAAATGACTACAATAGCATCAAGCCCACCAAGCCACAATGACCCTCCTAAAACAGTTAAAACCTCAAATAACAAAACACCCTGGATCATCAAACAGAACCTACACCACTTTTTAATAGTTTTGGCCTGATAATAGAAGGAGTATACCACTATTGGAATGGTTGCTAGACTCAGCCAGGCTAGGAATGTAATAGCTGAGAAAACCAGAATTGATAATAAACCAATTCCTGCAAAGAAATAGGCAAATGCCAACAAACTAAGGTTGATCCGTCCGTCCAACAGTTCAAAGGTCTTAGAATCCAAAACAGAATTACAATCTGCATTTTCCCCACCTGAGCAGAAGCTCTGAAGGGTAGTATTTTCTTTATCATGATAATACCAAAGAAGGATACCCGAGATGGCCAACCCCAGCAACTTTATCAAAAAATAGAATAGGTGAAATCCCAAAATCTCACTTTCAATTATTCTAAGTCCAAGCCAAAACAGAAGGCTTACTCCAAAAACTATCGCTGCACCTTGAATGATACTCTGATCTCTTACCCTTTGATTGATTCCAGGTTCTTCCGCATCCTCTTTAGCTTCTACCAATAAACTCACTCCTGTCCATCTTTTCAGAAAGTCCACACGTGAAAAGTCCTTTAGGTTTCCTTTTTCATCAAATATGGACACTGTATTATGAGAAACAGCCGTGATCACAGTAAAGTACTCACCATTTGCCTGTGAAACCTGAACGATTCCCGGTAGAGGAATGTCATTCAAACGATCCGGTGAAAGCTTAGCAGCTATCGATGCTACGCCATACTCCTCCAGAGTATCCGATATGGAAAGTAAGCTGGGATATTGGGGATGAGTGAGGACTTTCTCCTTAAGGAACTTATGAGTAAATGGTACCTTAAGCGACTCCAATAATCTCTTGCAAATGATCAAACAGTTATCCATTCACTCGTATATAAAAATTCAACTAAAATTTTGTAGTTTAAATTGATTGAATAAATTTGACCATTAAGTTTTTAAAAGGCAATACCGTATTTACTAACTTTAAGTAACTTTTTACTAACCCAAAATACTTTTAACCCATGAAAATAGGCCATCAATTGAAAAAAGCCAGAGAATCTAAAAGACTAAGCCAACATGAAGTTTCTGATCTATTAGGCATTTCCCAAAAGACACTTTCCAATATCGAAAGTGGTAAAACACAACCTTCGGTAATCCATTTGGCCAAAATGGGAGATATTTATGAGATGGATATACTGAAATTGTTATCTGATAACGGAATCCATTTGTCGCCCCAAAAATCTCTCTTTAGCTGAAGAAGAATTACAAAATCTGAAGGATACTTTGGAGAGAATCTTTAGGAAATAAATCTTACCCTTCCGAGAAGCTGTTTTAGCTTCAGTATAAATGCACGTGCCTTAATTATATCTGGTTTTAATCAGGAAAACTCCCCCTTACTCCGTGGCGGAGGGAGTTGCCAAATATGAACTTTTAGTATTGATTCCAAGTATGTACGTGCACTTTCACAGAACGCTATATTTTGGAATGTCAAAGTAATCTGGTGACTTTCTACAGGTGGAACTATTGAATAAATGTACGGTATCAAAAAACTTGTCCAGATTTCTATATCCTGTATTAAGCTACATAGTGCTATAAGGATCGAAACGCCCTTATGAAGAGATTGCTTCATTTCTACCAATGGCCTCATTGAATACCGAATGCACAGCAACGAGGATTGAAATATGTTCCGGTGAGTGAAGACACTCACCGGGGCGGAAGGTTTGAAAACTGAATCCCTAAAAACTAGGATTGAAACGTACTGAGATTGCTTCGTGCCTCGCAATGACGGGACTCAATGCCTCGAATACAGAATGCACAGAAACTGGGATTGGAATATGTTCCGTTGAGTGAAGACACTCACCGGGGCGGAAGCTTCGAATACTGAATCCCCAAAAACTAGGATTGAACCAGATTGCTTCGTGCCTACCGATGATGTGACTCAATGCCGAGGCTTTTTAGAGCCGTCGTTCTACTGTTGCAGTTTATTTTTAATTCACAATCACTTTTCTTACTACCACACTTGATTCAGTAAAAAGCTGGATCAAATTCAATCCTTTTGGTAAGTGCTCTAAGGTAACTTCCTTAGCTTCATTGCTCAGATCTACTGAGTGAATAACTTGTCCAAAAGCATTAATGACTTGGAGGCTAGTATAATTGCCGGCTCCTAATTGGAGCTTAACAGTTCCAGAGGATGGATTTGGAAATACACGAACATTTAAATCCTCTTTTTCTGGTAAGCTGGTGATCACATTGATGTTTACATTCAGAACTCTGGCCTCACCCTCATTACATTCATTTTCAGGAGTAACGGTAAGTTGAAAATCACCTTCTTTTTCCCAAAGTACGGTTATCTTTTCAGAGCCCTGACCTTGCAGTATTGTACCACCTTCATTTGAGATACTCCATTTGAAATTCACGCCTTCCTGTGCGGGAACCTCATATTCTGTTTCCCAAAGCCCTGTTTGGATTTCGCCTACTATTTCTCCAGGTTGATCCGGAGGCATATTAACTACTATTGGCTTAAGTACAGTAGCGGCTTTTCCACACGGGTTTTCTTGAACTACACGGAGCTCTTGATTGCCTGAAGTATTCCATTTTACCTGGATTTGTGAAGTGCCTTGACCTTCAATCACTTCTCCACCGCTTGTCTCCCAAGTGTAGGTTACTCCCTCATGATTTGGTATCGAGTAAATACCAGTTTGTTCCAAACAAACTGAGCCATTTCCTTCAATTTGCACGTTAGCAGCCGGAATAGCTGATACGATTACTTCTAGGGAGGAGGTTTTACCGTTGCCGCAGAAATTCTCCATGCTTACAAATACACCGTTTCTTCCAGGCGTATTCCATAGTACCTCTATCTCACTGGTGCCTTGGCCTGAAATAATTTCTCCACCATCCGCTCGCCAAATCAGTTGAGCACCTGGAGTTCCTGAATCAGTTATAGTATAGTGGCCTACAGTAAGACAGCTCTGATTCTCTCCAATAATCTCACTCAGGTCGGTTGGCGGGATGCATTCATACTTCAAAATTGTACCGTCTTCCCCTACGGCAAAAGCCACAGTGGGAGTTCCTACACTTATGCCGGTAAGATTTCGACTAGTACCACTTGGATTCTGTACCCAGGATTCACCTCCATCTTTCGTCTGAAGCACCAGTCCATTTTCTCCAGAGATGAATCCCAGGTCTTTATTCCAAAAGTCCACTGAAGTTAAGTTTTCTGTAAAAGGAACATCAATCCTTCGCCAAGTCTTTGCCATGTCCACTGATTTGAGAATGACTCCAGCATCACCAACTATTACCGCACTAGAAGAGTCCAGCTTCGAGAGCGCATTTAAATCTTCTGAAGTCAACTTTGGTAGGTTTTCCCAAACACTCCCGCCATTTGTCCAGCTGATCTGGCCGTTGTCCCCCATGGCAAACCCTACCTGAAAGTCAAAGTATGTGATGTCTCTGAGATTTTCAGCAGTGTTTGTTTGAATTCCGGCAGCATCCCAAGTTCCTCCAGAATCGAAAGACCTGGCGATGAAGCCATTCGTGCCTGTAACATAGAGAACAGATGGAGCAAAAAGGTAGAATCCGCTAATAGTTTCTGGAGTTGGGGCAGGTACAGGAACCCAGGTAGAACCGCCGTTTGATGTTCTATACATTTTTCCTGCATAAGACCCCACATAGCCAAAAGCTGTATTCCAATAATCTAACCCTATCAAATCAACCCCTTCCGGAACCGGTCTGGAGACAAGGGATGAAGCTCCATTGGATGTTATATATACGGCTCCCTGATGACCGACAATGTGACCAACCCGATCCGATTTGAAATCAGTGCCTGTGAAATCATTGCGGATACCTGCCAGTCGCTGGCTATAGCTGCTTCCGGCATTGGTGGAAGAAATACCATAGCCATCCTGTCCCACTGCAAACACAAGGTTACTTGCAGGCTTGAATCCCAAACCCTTGAGATTTCGGGTGTTTGTAGCACCTAGATTTGCTTTACCAAAAGTTGCTCCGGAATTAGTAGATCGAAGAGCAGTGGCCATATCACCTACTATTGTGACTATACGAATGTCCAGTGGACTGATGGCGACTTTCATTAAGTCAGTAGTCGCCGGAGAAGTCTGAGGTAACCAAGTATCACCACCATCTAGGGTTTTCAGGATAATACCACCTTCTCCTATCGTGTAGCCTATAAGCGGGGTAGAAAAAGCAATTCCATATAGATTTGACGATTGTCCTGAATTCAATGCGATCCATTGATTTCCTCCATCGTAGGTTCTCAAAATCACCCCTTGATGCCCTGCAATGTAGGCTGTATCGGAATTGATAAAGCTTAGGTCGTTTAAACTTTGATTTGATCCGGAAGAGAGTTGCGACCAAGTATCACCTTGATTGATAGAAAGCAGTATTTCCCCGCCAGCTGACGTTGCCAGTATGCGGTTTTCAGAAGAAATTTCCAGGCTTTTCAAGGATTGTGTACTACCTGAAGGCATTTGAGTCCAGGTAGCCCCTGAATCTTGAGTTTTAAGAATTAGCCCATTCTCTCCCACAGCCACTCCTGTATTTTGATCCCAAAAGGCTACATCCAATAATTTCCCTTCAAAACTTGCACTAAGCTCTTCCCAGGAGCTTCCTCCATCGGATGTTCGGATAATAAGATTTTCACCTACACTGAAACCCACACTATCATCCACCCAAGTGATGGATTCAAGATCTAGACCCCAGCTCTGCATTCTAGCCCAGGTTTGGGAAAAAAGCTGGGTGCTAAGCATCATCCCGATTAAAAACAGACCGAAGGTTTTTTGCATGTACATAGTTGAATTAAACAAAAATAGGATTATCCGCATGAATACACGTATTAGAAATTATGATGGTCTAGCCTGAAAAAATCCCTCCACGACATACGTCGGGACAGGCTCTTGCCCTCCGCCGCGGC
Organism: Algoriphagus aurantiacus; assembly: GCF_035156405.1. Classification (NCBI taxonomy): domain Bacteria; kingdom Pseudomonadati; phylum Bacteroidota; class Cytophagia; order Cytophagales; family Cyclobacteriaceae; genus Algoriphagus; species Algoriphagus aurantiacus. The sequence continues at coordinate 61,227 of NZ_JAXRUT010000004.1, forward strand.
GGAGGGAATGGCCAAATTTGAACTTCTAGCTTTGATCCTAAATCCATACGTGCAGTTTCGCGGATACATAAACAAAAATAAGTTAATTAAAGTCTTCTCAAAGGGATAGGTCATACTTAGACACGTTACATGGATTGGATTAGGAGAGTTTAGGTTAATCTGAGTAATGATGAGTATTTTTATCTATTCCAAAACACCTAATCTTATGAAGCACTTCATCTATTTTCTAATCCCTGCTTTTTTATTTGTGGCATGTGGTCCTCAAGAGCGTATTTCTAAGAATGTATTTGACGAAGTGAATAATGCTATGGAGGCTAAGAAACTTTCTGAAGCTCAAATCACCCAAGAAGCTATGATCTGGGGGGATTCAATTAGTACCAAAGCCCAGCAAGAACTTATGGCAAGTCTACATAAGGCGGTGGAAGAAAAAGGATTTGACGGGGCTTTAGATTTTTGTAATGTAAATGCGGCTCCGATTGTAAAGAAGCTAAGTGACAATTACGGGGTAACAATTAGACGAACTTCTTACCGTGCCAGAAATCAAAACAATTTGCCTACAGAGGATGAATCGCCTATCCTAGACGCTTATCAATATAATGTAGAAAACGGGATAGAAAGTGAGCCTAATATTCAGAAAATAGAAGGTGGAGAGGTTTTGCTCTATACCAAGGCAATTGTCATTTCTTCAGAATTTTGTTTGGCCTGTCATGGTGATCCGGGAAATGATATAGATAAGGGCATTTTATATAAGATAGATTCTCTTTATCCGAATGATTCGGCAAGAGATTTTGAAGTTGGAAATTTAAGAGGAATGTGGTCTTTGAAAATTCCTAAAAAAGCAGTGGTGAATCGCTTATAGCAATCGATTGAAATGCGATTTTGGGGGCATTTTCCAGGTTTTTATTGGGCAAAAGATTATTTCGTTATTCTTATAATTATCCTATTTTTATCTAAATAATTATACTTTTTAAGTTTAATGGCTTAGTTATAGCTCATTTCCGTCAAAATTCAGTCAATTTTTGGTAAAAAACAGTTTGGTTTTACAGAAGCATAAGGGGACATTAGAATGTTAAATTTTATTAATTAATAGTAAACCCCTATGCCAATGAGAAACTTTACTCATTTCAAGCTATTCAGTATGACAATTATTTTTTGTCTAGGGCTGCTTAGCACTGCATTCGCACAGACCCGGGAGGTGTCTGGTGTGCTTATTTCAGGAGAGGATAATTTACCTCTGCCTGGTGCCTCTATTCTAGTGAAAGGCACAACAAATGGTACCGTCACAGACATCGACGGTAAATTTACAATTACTGTTTCCGGTCCATCAGATGTGCTGGTATTGTCTTTTATAGGTTTCACTCCTATGGAGGTACCTGTTGGGTCTCAGAGCACCTTTAATCTCACTTTATTACCTGATACCAAATCTTTGGAAGAAGTAATCGTAGTAGGTTATGGTGAGCAGAAGAAAGAAACAATCACAGGTTCAGTAGCTACGGTGAAAGGCAAGGAGCTGACCAAGTCTCCTGCAATGAACCTTTCTAACTCTATTGCCGGCCGTATGGCTGGTGTGGTAGCTGTAAACAGAAGCGGCGAGCCAGGTTATGACGGCTCAGGGATCAGAATACGAGGTTCCAATACACTGGGTAACAATGATGCCCTGATTGTAATTGATGGTATTCCGGCAAGAGCAGGTGGCCTGGAAAGACTTAATCCAAACGACATCGAAAGTATCTCGGTATTGAAGGATGCATCTGCAGCGATCTATGGATCAAGAGCTGCAAATGGGGTAATTCTAGTGACAACCAAAAGAGGTATTTCCGGTGCACCGGAGCTTACCTTTCAGGTAAATCAAGGTTGGGCTCAACCTACAGTGGTGCCAGACTTGGCAAATGCGTCACAGTATGCAAGTATGTTGAATGATCTGGATGTTTATGCACTGCCTACAGATGAATGGGCTGCTGCACATCAGGCTTATCAGCAAAATGGAGAATACACGAGACCAAATGGTCAAGTAAGAAGTGCCCCTTACACCCCTGAAGAGATCGAGTTGTATAGAAATGGTTCTGATCCTTGGAACTATCCAAATACAGATTGGTATGGAGAAACATTGAAGACATGGTCTCCCCAAAGCAGATACAATCTACAACTGGTAGGTGGTAGCGAGAATGTGAAATACTTAACTTCTTTAGGATACCAAAACCAGGATGCCTATTACAAGAATGCTGCTACAGGCTATAAGCAGTATGACTTCCGTATCAATTTGGATGCGAATGTAAACAAGTATGTGAAAGTAGGCTTGGGTATTCTAGCAAGAGAGGAATATAGATTTTTCCCTACCCGTGGTGCTGGAGCAATCTTCCGTATGCAGATGCGAGGGAAGCCAAATCAACCGGCCTTCTGGCCAAATGGTAAGCCGGGCCCAGATATTGAAAATGGGGAAAATCCGGTGGTCATTACTACGAACCTAACTGGATACGACCGTGATAAAAGAGATTATATCCAGACCACAGGTACTTTGGAAATCAAAATACCTGGAGTAGAAGGATTAAAGTTCACAGGTACCGCTGCCATTGACAAAACGATGCGATTCATGAAAAGGTGGGAAACGCCTTGGACATTATATGAGATGGGAACGGGGTTTGAAGAAGATGGCGTCACTCCGGTATTGGTACCAAGCAAGAGAGGTCCTGCCGAGCCAAGATTACGGGAGGAGAATATTAACCAATTGAATGTGCTTTTAGGGGGTGTATTTAATTACGACAGAACCTTTAAAGATGTCCATACACTGAATGTCGTAGCCGGTGTAAACCGGGAGACAATAGAAAGTAATAATTTCAATGCGTTTAGAAGATACTTTATTTCTACTTCGATTGACCAAATGTTTGCCGGTGGTGATTTGGAAAAAAATAATGGCGGCGGAGCTTTTGAAAGAGCCCGTTTGAATTATTTCGGAAGAGTGGCCTATAATTACAGCGAAAAGTATCTAGCTGAATTTCTATGGAGATATGATGGATCGTATATTTTTCCTGAAAATACCCGGTATGGTTTCTTCCCAGGTGTTATGCTTGGTTGGGTTGTATCTGAAGAAGGCTTCTGGAAAAACTCAGTAGGAAAGACGTTCGACTTCTTTAAGATCAGAGGGTCTTGGGGTCAGTTGGGTAATGATCAGATCTATTTTGATGATCAACTTCAAGAATACCAGTTCCTGTCAACATACGGCTTTAGTTCCTATATCATAAATGGAGTCGAAACCAAAACACTGTTTGAAACTAGAGTCCCAAATACTTCGATCACCTGGGAAGTTGCCAATAACTCAAACTTAGGCTTCGAGGGACAGTTCCTTCAGGGGAAAATGTTCTTCGAGTTTGATATGTTCTACAATAAGCGTACAAATATTCTTTGGAGAAAAAATGCTTCCGTACCTCAGTCTACCGGTCTTTCGCTTCCTGCTGAAAACATCGGAGAGGTGGAAAATAAAGGATTTGACTTGAATCTAGGTATTCGTGGCGGTAAAGGAGAGTTCCAGTACTCTGCCAGTGTAAATGGTGGGTATGCCAAAAATGAAATCGTCTTCTGGGACGAATCACCGGGAGCGCCACACTGGCAGATGTCAACTGGTAGACCGATGAATACAAGTTTGAACTATCAGTACGATGGTGTATTCCCTGATCAGCAATCAATCGATGCAGAAACTATTGATTATACAGCTATCACAAATAACCTACGTCCTGGAGATATGAAGTACAAAGATATTGGAGGTCGGGATGAGGATGGCAATCTGGTGATGGTTCCAGACGGCAAGATCACTCCAGATGACAGAGTCCGTATGGATCAAAACAATATTCCTACATTCCAAGGTGGTTTGAACATCAATGCAAACTGGAAAGGCTTTGACTTGACTATTCTATTCCAGGGTGCTGCTGGTGCTCGACAGAATATTAGTTTGAATGAATCCGGAAATATTGGTAATTACTTTTCAGACATCTATGAAAACAGATGGACAATAGATAATCCTAGCAGTACAGATCCAAGAATTGCCAATAGAAATGACCAGTATTACTCTTCAGGTAATACCTATTGGTTCAGAAACACTAATTATATCAGATTGAAAAACCTGGAAATCGGATATAACCTTCCAGTACAGATCACTGAGAAAGTGGGTATTAAAAATGCGCGCTTGTATGTGAATGGATTGAATTTGATTACTTGGGATAAGTTGAAAATCCTTGATCCGGAATCAAGCAGTTCAAATGGACAGTATTACCCACAAGCAAGGGTAATCAACACTGGTCTTTCTGTTTCATTTTAAAAACCCGAACTAATGAAAAGAAATATAAAACACTTAGTACTAATGCTTACCACTTGCTTTACGCTTGCAAGTTGTAATGACGAATTCTTAAATACGGATCCTTTGGGGGAAGTGTCTGAATCAGCAGTTTGGGCAGATCCTGCATTAGCTGAGGCTTTTGTGACAGGTATCTATCAGGGATTTGGTAATGGAGGATTTAATGAAGAAATGCTGGCTTCTTTGACAGATGAAGCAATCTTTACACATCCGGGGCGAGGGCTTAATACCGTCACAGAGGCAAGGATAAATTCTGCCGATATAGGATGGAATAATGCTAATAATAGAACCTATAACTGGCAAAGGCTGTATAGTTATATCCGTAGAACAAACATTGCGATTGAGAAGCTTTCTGATCCTCAGTTTGCCAATGATGGTGGAATAGTAGATAGATTGTTGGGTGAAGCTAAGTTTATGAGAGCCTATTATTACCATGATCTTGCCCGATATTTTGGTGGAGTCCCTTTGATAGACCGTGCATATGGTCTAGGAGAAGAAACTTACGAAGAGCCTAGGGCTACGTGGGAGGAAACTATCAATTTTATTATTGCCGATTTGGATGATGCCGCAATGTTGCTAGAAGGCAAAGGTATGGCTGAGGGTCGCACCAGTGAATTGGCAGCCTTAGCATTAAAGTCTAGAGTTCTTCTATATGCTGCAAGTGACCTTCATGATGGACCTACCGCACAGAGTAATGCAACTACCCTAGCCGGTTTTAGTGATATCAACTTATTGGCCTATCCCTCAGGTAATAGAGCCGAAAGATGGCAAAAAGCACAAGCTGCTGCTATGGAAGCTATCCAGAAAGGTTCCGGTAATCTATTCGGACTATCTTCCCCTGTTTCTCATGAAGAAGGTATCCAAAACTATATCAATAACTCTATGGCTAGAAATGGCGGTGAGAATGAGATCATTTTGGGTAGATACTTTATTAATGCAAAGCAGGAGGGCGGTGGACGTCAGGGATTATTCAATGGTCCTAACGGATACAACAACTGGGCTGGTAATAGTCCTGTACAGTTGCTGGTGGATGATTACGAGATGATGGATGGTACTGAGTTTGACTGGTCAAATTCAGAACATGCTTCTGCCCCTTATGAAAACAGAGATGCCCGCTTCTATGCATCTATTCTTTATGATGGAGCACAATGGAAACCAAGATCCACTGCAAATCAGCCAAAAGATCCTTTGGGACAAATCCAAACAGGTACTTATGAAGTAACAGATGCCTCTGGTGCTAAAGTGACTCACTTCGGATTAGATACCAGAAATAGTTCTATTGAGGATTGGAATGGTAGCTATACTGGATATTATACCAGAAAATTCATTGATGCAGACCCTGCAATTGTAGATCAGAATACCTGGCAAGAAGTGCCATGGCCTACTATCAGATACACAGAGGTGGTTTTGAATTATGTAGAAGCATCTTTAGAGCTAGGTCAGGAAGACGAGGCGCGAAATTGGCTGAATCAAATCAGATATAGAGTAGGTCAGCCTGCTATCACGGATTCAGGTGATGCATTGGTGGAGCGCTATAGAAATGAGAGACGTATTGAGATGGCCTATGAGGAGCAAAGATTCCATGATGTTCGTCGCTGGATGATTGCTGAAGAAACGTTAGGCCGTCAGGCAAATATTATCAACATCACGGGTACTCTTAAACCGGGACAAACGCTTTCTACTTATCGATATGATCCTGATATCTATAATTATGTCTACAAAGTTCAGCCTATTGATCCTGGAAAGGAAAACAGAGTTTGGCAGGATAAAATGTATTTCATTCCTATCCACAGAGATGAAATTAACAGAAACGCAAACCTGGTTCAGAATCCAGGATTCGAATAATCAGACTTATTACTAATTTTATAGCTAAGCCACTCCATTTGGAGTGGCTTAGCTTATTTTATTATGACCAAAAGAAATCTCATAGCAGTATTGGGACTCAATGTTTTGATGATGTCTTGCTCAGAATCAGACAAGTCGAGTCAAGCTGAAAATCCGGCTACATCTACCTCACCTCCTCTCTTTACTCTTTTGACTCCTGAACAATCGGGCATCACTTTTTCAAATAGAATAGAAGAGACGCTTAACCTCAATGTGCTTATGTACGAATACCTCTATAATGGCGGAGGCGTGGCAGTTGGGGATCTAAATGGCGATGGGTTAGACGATATTTATTTTTCTGCCAATGTAAGTGGCAATCAGCTTTACCTAAATCAGGGTGAGCTCAAATTCAAAGAAACTGCTCAAGCTTCCGGAGCTACTGGAAGGTCTGGTCCTTGGAAGACCGGAGTTGTTTTCGTCGATATCAACGGCGACAATAAATTAGACATTTATCTGTGTTACTCAGGCAATTTACCAACTGAGAAACGAACCAATCAACTTTTTGTCAATCAAGGAAATGATGAAAATGGCGTTCCGCTTTTCAAGGAAATGGCTGAGGAATACGGAATAGCTTCGAATGCCCCCAGTACATCAGCAAGCTTTTTTGATTACGATCTAGACGGAGACCTGGATCTTTTTCTCCTGAATCACAATACCCAATCCATCCAAAATCAGGATGTGAATTTGACTAAAGTATTGCTTAAAGAAAAGCATGAGGCAGGCTCTCAGCTTTTTGAAAACAGAAATGGAAAGTTTGTAGAAGTTACACAGCAAGCAGGTATCTCAAGCTCCAGTCTATCCTATGGTCTAGGTGTTGCTGTCGCTGATATTAATCAAGACGGCTGGCCGGACATTTACATCGGTAATGATTATTCTATGCCGGATTACCTATATATCAATCAGAAAGACGGCACGTTCAAAGATGAAATCCTAGAGCGCTTGGGGCATACGTCTCATTTCTCTATGGGAAATGATATTGCCGATTTCAACAATGATGGCTTTCCGGATATTTTCACGTTGGACATGCTTCCCGAAGGAAATGAAAGACAAAAGTTACTTCTTGCCCCTGATAATTTTGAGCTTTTTGAACTGAATGTGAGCAAAGGCTTCCATCACCAATACATGAGAAATATGCTACATGTGAATTCTGGTGACGGTACTTTTCAAGAAATCGGACAGTTGGCGGGCTTGTCAAACACCGATTGGAGCTGGGCTTCTCTTTTTGCTGATTTTGATAATGACGGCTGGAAAGATCTATTCGTCACCAACGGATATCTAAGAGATTACAACAATCAAGACTTTTTGAAATACATGGACAATTATGTTCGTACTTCCGGCGGAAAGCTTAAGCGTGAGGACTTACTGAATATGGTTAAGAACATGCCCTCTTCGAATTTGACCAATTATATTTTTCGAAACAACGGAGACCTAACTTTTCAAAACCAAACCAAGGAATGGGGGATCAACCATGTATTAAATAGCAGTGGTGCAGCATACAGTGATCTCGACAATGACGGGGATCTTGATCTCATTGTAAATAATATCAATTCTCCTGCTTCTATCTATGAGAATAAAATGGCCCAACTTGATGGCGGGAATTACTTGAAAGTGAAGCTTTCCGGATCAGAAACCAATTCTTCTGCTCTTGGAGCTAAGGTAGAAGTATATGCTGGAGAGACCATTCAGGTCTTGGAGCAGAATCCGTATCGTGGTTATCAGTCGTCAGTGTCAACTACTCTACATTTTGGACTTGGGGATTTCTCTGAAATAGATTCACTTATAGTCATCTGGCCAGGAGGTAACACCATTAGGGAATATACTATTGCCGCAAATCAGACCTTGGAACTTAGCGAAAGTAACGGAATAAAAATACCTGCTGCACAACCAAAGAATTCTGACGCATTCCTAAGTAAAAAAGTAGAATTAAGAACAGAGCAAGGCAGAGAATTCAATGATTACAAAAGACAGCCTTTGCTGATCAACCCTGTTTCTGGAAGCGGTAAGGCGATGGTTTTCGCTGATTTTACAGGCGATGGTCGTGAAGATTTATTTGTTGGTGCCGGGTCTAATGCGAGCGCTTTATTTTATACTCAAAGTTCTAATGGATCATTTGTTAAGCAGAATGCTAGTGTTTTCGCATCGGCTGCTAAATCCGAGGATTCTGATGCCATAGCCTTCGATGCAAACGGGGATGGGTTTTTGGATCTCTATGTAGCAAGTGGTGGCGTTTATGATTTCAATCTAGGAGATGAGGCATTACGGGATCGGCTGTATGTGAACGATGGAAAAGGCAATTTCACGCTAGCTTCAGACGCTCTTCCCAGTGAAGCATTTCCAACAGGAACTGTACAGGTAGCTGATCTTAATTTTGATGGTACTCCGGACTTATTTATAGGTGCCAGAATTAATCCTGGCCAATTCCCAACTTCCCTAGGAGGTAGAATCTGGATAAATGATGGCAAAGGGAATTTCAGTGATCAGACTAAGCAACTTGCTCCGACATTTGTCAACTTGGGTATGTTGACAGACTCTGGATTGGCAGATTTGGATGAGGATGGAAAGCCTGAACTCATCGTATTAGGGGAAGCTATGCCCATCCAAATTTTCTCTTTCCTTGATAATCAGTGGAAAGAAACGACCTTGGATTTCTTCGAGAAGCATGAATTTGGCTTTTGGAATAACTTGACACTTGCTGATTGGGATGGTGATGGAAAGGTGGAGATTTTGGCTGGTAATCTTGGTACCAATTCTCAAATCAAAGCTAGTAGCACTGAGCCTGCTGAGATTTTATACAAGGATTTTGATGGCAATGGTTCTGTTGATGCCTTTTTGGCATATTACATACAAGGTGAAAAATACCCTGCGTCCAGTAGAGATGAAATCTTGGGTCAAGTGCTGTTCCTTAAGAAGAGATATCTTGACTTTAAGTCTTTTGCCACCGTGAAGATGGATGAGCTATTTACAGCACAGGAGAGAGAGGGTACTGGCACAATTTACGTTAACCGTCTTGAGACGACTTATTTTGGAAGGAATTCTTCAGGGAAATTTGAGGCAATCGCACTTCCTGTACAAGCTCAGTTTTCTCCTGTATTTGCTTCAGAAGCCGTGGATGTGAATGGAGATGGGAACCTGGATATGGTACTTGGAGGAAATATTGGCTATGGTAAATTGTACTTCGGAAAATATGATGCAAGCCAAGGAGTTGTCTTACTTGGGGATGGCAAAGGGCAATTTACAAATGCTGCCAAGGTCGAAAGTGGATTGAACCTCAGTGGGAATGTCCGAAGAATTATAACTGGCAAAGACATGTTACTCATATATTTGGATGGATCTACGGTGAACATTTATTCTTTCCTTCCATCAAAAACGGACTAAATTACAAACCCTATACTACTATATTTGGTTCTACCATGAATTTAATGGGGATCTGACAGGATTGTGGTACCTACCCTTTAATTGAATTACCTAAAGTACTGATTTCCAGACCAAAATAGGCTAATGAATGTTAATTGATTTGTATTTTAGAATCCCAGAAAGATATATTCCACTAATTTAAGGGTAGAACCCTATATTTAATGCTAAAGATTTTTTCTTTGAACATGTTTAAGACGAACACCCAATACCTAGTGATTGGCGCCATGATGCTGATGAGTTTTGATGTCAATCAAACCAACTTTGAATCTTATACTCAGAAGATTCCGGGGACTGATGTGACTTTCCAAATGACTCCAATTCCTGAAGGAACGTTCATGATGGGTTCTGAAAGTTCCGCCGCGGCAGATGAAAAGCCAGTGCATGAAGTGAAAATCGCTCCTTTCTGGATGGGAACCCATGAAGTGACATGGGATGCCTTTGAGCTTTTCTTAGATAAAAATTACGAACTAGCAATTTCTGAAGGACCAATTGGCGAAGTGGTAGATGGATTGACCAGACCGAGTATGCCATATTTGGATATGACTTTTGGGATGGGCAAAGAAGGTAGGCCAGCCATTGGTATGACTCAATATGGAGCTATCCAGTTTTGCCACTGGCTTTATCTGAAAACCGGTATTTTCTACAGACTTCCTACAGAGGCAGAATGGGAGTATGCAGCTAAAGCTGGGTCAAAATCAAGATTCTTCTATGGAGATGATCCTTCCAAGCTTGGAGAATATGCCTGGACGAGAGAGAATTCCGATGAGACAACTCATCCAATTGGAGAAAAAAAACCAAACCCTTGGGGTCTTTATGATATTTATGGCAATGTGTTAGAGTGGACTTCAGATCAATATGACCCTGAATTCTACGCTTCATCACCATCTGCCAACCCTATAAATCCATCGACTGAGCTTTATCCAAGAGTAGTGCGTGGTGGAAGTTACGATACAGAAGCTTCTGAATTAAGTGCTACCAAGCGCTTTGTAAGTTCTGCAGATTGGAAGCGGATCGATCCGCAGATTCCTAAAAGCCAATGGTGGTTTCCGGAAGCACCATTCTTAGGACTTAGACTTGTGAGACCTCAAATCCCTCCGAGCCCAGAAGAAATTGTGGCTTATTACCAAGCCGCACCAATTACCGATTACTAACCCATAATACCTATACTATGAAATTAGAAAACTCCCGTAGGGATTTCATCAAAACATCCGCTCTGGTTACTGGTGGATTGATGACCTCACCTTTTGTACTGCCGGGCGCTTATGCTGCTCCTGTGAATGAATTGAAACTTGCATTAATCGGCTGTGGAGGCCGGGGTACCGGTGCTGCTTTCCAAGCCTTAGCCACAGGTCATAATATCAAAATAGTCGCTATGGCGGATGCGTTTAGAGACCGGTTGGATAATGCATATAAGGCATTAAGTGAGAAATATGGAGACAAACTTGCTGTTTCTGAGGATATGAAATTTGTAGGATTTGATGGCTATAAGCAAGCTATAGCTGAAGCAGATGTAGTAATTCTTGCGACACCTCCAGGTTTCCGTCCTATGCATTTTGAGGAAGCTGTAAAGCAAGGCAAGCAAGTTTTCATGGAGAAGCCGGTAGCTGTAGATGCTGCAGGTATCAGAAAAGTCTTGAAAGCGGCTGAAGAAGCCAAAGCCAAAAAACTAAATGTAGTAGTAGGTCTTCAAAGACATTACCAAGCTAACTATATCGAGACTATTAAACGTATTCACAATGGAGACATCGGAGATATCATCAACGGTCAAGTCTATTGGAATGACGGTGGAGTATGGGTAAGAGAGCGTCAGCCTGGCCAAACAGAGATGGAATATCAAATGAGAAACTGGTATTACTTCAACTGGCTATGTGGAGACCACATCAACGAGCAACACGTTCACAATATTGATATTGCCAACTGGGTGAAACAAGGCACTCCAGTGAAAGCAGAAGGAACAGGTGGACGTCTTGTCCGAACAGGAAAAGAACACGGGGAGATTTATGATCACCATGTACTAACCTATACCTATGCTGATGGTTCAGTAATTCATAGCGAATGCCGACATTTCCCTGGTGCTCAAAACCGCGTGGATGAAAGCTTCCAAGGAACAAAAGGAACAGCCTTTCTAAGTGCAGGAAATCATGGGGTATTGAAAGATTGGAAGGGTAATATGCTGTACGAGCATGACCGCAAAGACCAGCCAAATCCTTATCAGGTAGAACATGATCTGCTTTGGGAAGCCCTGTTCAACGGTGATTATAAATTTGCTGATGCTGAAAATGCTGCCAATAGTACGATGACAGCAATCATGGGTAGATATGCTACTTATTCAGGCAAGCCTTTGACTTGGGAAGAAGCGCTGAATGGACAAGTTGACTTAATGCCAGAGACCTTGGCTTGGGATGCTATGCCTAAGGTTTTACCTGGTGATGATGGGTATTATCCTCATGCAGTTCCTGGTAAAACCAAAGTAGTTTAATCATGGAAAGAAGAGGATTTATTAAGAAAGTAGGATTAGGCAGCACCTTTTTGGGTGTCTCTGGAGCGATGAGTATGCCTTCATTTGCTGCGGGAAAAGCTGAGCCCACCTTCAATATGGATTTTGCTCCACATTTCGGAATGTTCAGAAATTCCGCTCCGGGAGGTATCGTCGATGAGCTGAAGTTTATGGCTGATCAGGGATTTAGATCTTTGGAAGACAACGGAATGCTGGGACGGTCTGAGGAGGATCAAGCACTTATAGGCAAGACATTGGAATCCCTAGGCATGCGAATGGGGGTATTTGTAATAGATGGTGGAGAGAATTGGAAAACCTCCCTAACCACGGGAAAGAAAGAGCATGAAGATCTATTTGTAGAAACTTGTAAGAAATCTGTGGAAGTTGCAAAGCGTGTCGGTGCCAAGTGGATGACCGTAGTTCCGGGATATTTCGAGCGTAATCTTCCCATGGGTGTACAGACTGGGAATGTCATTGAAGCCTACAAGCGTGGAGCAGAGGTTTTAGAAAAAGAAGGCTTAGTGATGGTCATGGAGCCATTGAGTGATAATCCAGACCTTTTCCTTCGTCATGCAGATCAGTCGTATATGATTTGCAAAGCCGTGGACAGCCCAGCTTGTAAAATCCTTTATGATGTCTACCATATGCAGCGTAATGAGGGCAACCTGATCGCTACTATGGAAAAGACCTGGGATGAGATAGCTTACATACAAATTGGAGATAATCCAGGCAGAAAGGAACCAGGAACAGGAGAAATCAATTATAGCAATGTATTCAAATACATCCACGAAAAAGGATTCAAGGGTGTAATGGGTATGGAGCATGGAAATGCATCTCCAGGAGTAGAAGGGGAAAAAGCATTAATCCAAGCCTATAGAAAAGTTGATATAGTCTGATTTTAGAATAACATGATTAAAAGAAAGTTACTAGCGCTATCATTATTGGTAGCGCTTTTTTCCTGCAAAAAATCTGAGGAAGACTTAGCCGATAAGCCAAGTGGATGGGATATAGTTGAAACTCCAGTAGAATCATCTCTAAGAGGTCTTTCCCCTCTCACGAGTGAAATAGCTTGGGCAAGTGGGAGCAACGGTACTTGGCTGAGAACTATAGACGGAGGGAAAACTTGGGATCATGGTGTGATAGCAGGGCTAGATACGGTGGATTTCAGATCCATACATGCCTTTGATGCCATGACAGCCATAGCTGTTTCAGCAGGGCAGCCAGCGGTTATTTATAAGACACTTGACGGAGGAATAACCTGGGAGCTCATGCATCAAGAGAATGATTTTGCTTTTTTGGATGGAATTAGTTTTTCTACAGCTAACCATGGTTTTGTAATCGGCGATCCTATTGATGGCAAATGGACCATACTCCAAACGGCGAATCAAGGAGACACTTGGTACCCTGTAGATTCACTGCCAAGTGCAACGGAGGGAGAAGCTGCCTTCGCTGCCAGTGCAACCTCCCTTTTGGCTGAAGGAAATCAACTTTGGCTAGGCACAGGTGGGACGGAGTCAAATCTCCATTATTCCAAGGACCTGGGGGCTAGTTGGGAAAAGTTTAAAGCACCTTTTATCCAAGGAGAATCATCACAGGGTATTTTTTCTCTAACAAGTATGGGTGGTGGAGAAATCGTCGGAGTAGGTGGAGATTATTTGAATGAAAATATGCGAGAAGGTATTGCTGGGATATTTGTTTCTAGCAAAAAAGAGTGGATAGAGCCTCAGCAAGGGCCAGGTGGATATCGATCCGGAGTGGTGTATTTTCCAAGACAAAAATGGCTGATTGCTGTTGGACCAATTGGTTCTGATTTTTCGAAGGATGCAGGCCTCACTTGGCAGCCGATTTCGGAAGAAGGCTTTCATGCTGTAAAAAGGGGACATGCCGATGGCTCAGTATGGGCATCTGGAGCTAAAGGAAAAATAGCTAAATTGAAGTATTGAATCAGCAGATTGGATTCCTCATTGATTCTTGTAACTAGTCATTGTATCAAAAGATTTGCATCTTGGCTAAGATTTATAGAGCCAAGGTGTAGTATCTTTAGGCTGAATCTCTCAAAACAATAAACCTATATTATAAAAATGTTTGAAATTGTTCCTTCTATATGGCTAATCAAAGGGAAATGTGTCCGACTTAAAAGAGGCGATTTTTCCACTGAGGAAGTGATTTCCAATAATCCATTAGAGATTGCTCAGGCTTTTGAATCTATAGGGATTAAAAGACTCCACCTTGTGGATTTAGACGGGGCACGTAGAGGAGAACCTAAAAATTACCATATCTTGGAAGCTATTGCAGGATATACAGATTTAAAGGTTGATTTTACTGGAGGAATCTCTACAGATGGAGATGTGATCAAATGTTTTGAATTTGGCGCCAGTACAATCACAGTCAGTTCAGTTGCTGCGAATTATCCAGAGCGATTTGCGCAATTCATTCTATCTTATGGTAGGGAAAAAATCAATATGGCAGCTGATATCAATCCTGCCGACAATAAAATAAAAATCAGAGGTTGGCTGAAAAAAACAGAGATTGACCTTTTTGATCATATTAACTTTTTCTATGAAAGAGGGTTGAAATATCTGAAATGCTCAGATGTCTCAAGAGATGGGGTAATGGAAGGGCCTAACTTTGCTCTTTTCCAGAATATCAGGGATAAATTTCCTGATATTAGTCTAGCCGCTAGTGGTGGGGTAAGAGGAGTCGATGATTTTAAGCGACTAAGAGACATGGGCGTGTCTGCAACTGTTTTTGGAAGAGCTTACTATGAGGGGATGATAAGTCTTCAGGACTTGGAGAAATTCCTGGCTGAGGGTTAATTAATCTGCTTTGAACTTATCTACAATGTAGAGAAAAATATTAAATGACAAAGTAGAAGGTGTAGATTCAACTTTTTTACCTTCTCCGCTTAATTGAGTTTCCTTTTTTTGTAGAGTACTCTTGTTATTTGTTACAGTTCCACCTACAGCAGGAGTTGGACTATCGCTTGTTTGGATATCAATTTGATCAGATTGATTTTCTACTAAGGGCTTATCAATGGGCTTTTCCCGCTCCATTTCTGACTTATCGCGTTCACTTTGAGCCATCGAATTCCCCGCGAAAAAGCATAAACCCAATAGAGCAATGCTGAAAATGGTTAATTTTCTAAAGGGAAAAGCGGTTTGTAACATCATATTAGATTAATGTAACCTTTTTATTTTACATAAGGTTTTTAAAATTAGGAAAAAAATCCACCATGCAAACGATTGACTACAAAGATTTCGACAAAATAGAATTGCGTGTTGGGACAATTCTGAGAGCTGAACCATTTGAGAAGGCCCGTAAGCCTGCCTATAAAATTTGGGTTGACTTGGGCAATGAGCTTGGTGTGAAAAAATCATCTGCCCAAATTACTGCACATTATACACCCGAAGATTTAATTGGACTGCAAGTCGTTTGTGTGTGCAATTTTGCTCCTAGGCAGATAGCAGATTTTATGTCTGAGATCTTGATTACAGGCTTCAGCGATGAAGTAGGGAATGTAATACTCACCTCCGTGGAAAGGCTAGTTCCCAATGGAGCTCGATTACATTAGGGCATGCTGAAAAACGCCAGTAATAGATCAAAAGCTATCATTTTGAATGATTAACCCATTTTTTATGCGAACTGTTTTTCAGCAATCGCAAGTTTATTGATGACAATAGGTCGTTATCCATGCATCAGAAAATCTCAAAATCGAGATTTTCAAGCTAGTCTCAGCCATACCATCTTCTACGTTGGCCTCATTCGAGGTATAAGCATACATCTTCACTCGGCCGCCTTGAATCTGGCATACCTGAGACTTTTTCAACAAGTCCTACATTAAATTTCCTTCGAATAAGGAAAGTCTACAGGATCAGGAAAATCAAATTCAAAACCTGTACTGAGAATTTTAGAACCAGACACCAAGCGATCATCACTTTCTGAAGTATTTTGATAGCTTTTAGGCGGCTCAAACCCTAAGTCAAATACATTTCTCTCATAGATGTCTTTTCGCAAGGAATGAATAGGCGCTACACCGTTATAGGTTTCGCCCCAAAGTTCTTTTTCTATAATCCAAGCAAGCATCCTTGCAGCATCATTTCTATAGATGAAGTTCACACGAGTATGACCAGCCACATTAGCTCTGCCTGCTGCATATTTCCCCGGGATTCTATCATCTCCCATTAAGCCACCAAACCTTACAATAGTTAGCTCCTTCCAATTCTTAAATGCTGCCTCCCCTTTCAGCAAAGTAATATTCCCAGTAGTTTTAGGAGTAATCTCCTCATCTTCTTTATAAGCTTCTCTCCGAGCTAGATCGGGATAGACACCTGTACTTGATACGAAGATGATTTTTTGAATACTAGATTGATCTACCATACTTCGTAGAAATTTCAATTGCTCCAAATAAACCTTGCCGTCAGTTGAGCGGGATTTAGGAGGAATATTGATTACCAAAACTTCACTTGTAAATAACTTCTGAAAGCCTTTCCCCTGGGGGAAAGGAACAAGTGCAAATTGAATAGCCTCCACACCGAGACCTATAATTTTAGCCTGATTTTCAGCCGAAGTTGTACTTCCAACTACCGTGTGTCCCTTTTTTTGAAGAAGTTGGGCTAAGGGCAAACCAATCCAGCCCAGGCCGATTATCGAAATTTTATTCATTGATCTTAAAGAAAAAACCTCTCAAATATGAGAGGTTTGTATTTTCATTCCTTCTTTGGAATTGTACCTAGTATATAATCCCACAATGGAGTACTTACACCAAATGCTACATCGGGATCTTTGTAATGGTGAATAGCATGGTGTATCCAAAGCACTTTAAAAAAATTCTTTGGCGGCTGTACAGCATGCACCAAATAGTGAATTCCCAAATAAAGTGCATATCCTAGCAAAAATCCAGGCAAGAAATAGTAAGCTAAATCTCCCATGGTCAATTTAAATATTAGGTAAAGAATAGCAGCATAAGCAGCACTCACAAATGGAGGCATTGCCAGTCTATCTTTATCTTTAGGATAATCATGGTGAATTCCATGCACCGTATACTGCAGTTTGTCCTTTATGGGAGTATTTGGCTCCATGTGGAAAAAATGCTTGTGCATCATATATTCTACTAAAGTGAAGCCAATATACCCTACAACAAATAAAAGTATAGCTGTCCCGATACCCACAGAAGTTTTCTGTATTCCGAAATAAATAGAAACGACTCCCAAAATGATAAACATAGTGATGGGCACTAATATATTGGTTCTCGAAATCCTCTCCAGAATCGGATTAGAGAAAATTTGGGCGGTTCCAAAATTATCCGGCTTATCCAATCTTCCTATCTTTTTCATACGTAACTGATTCTAATTTTACAAAACTTTCTGAGACTCAATAAAAAAGCCAAATACAAAGATAATCCAAAACGACATTTTGTCGCTTAGAAATTTATGACAATAATCATTTATTAATCAAATCTGTGCCATAGTTGATTCAATGGTCTTTTGATAATACGATACATAGTGCGGTAGAATATTGGAAATATCAAACTCTTTCGCTCTTTCAAGTGCATTCTTCTTGAAAGTCGGAAGGTTTGCTTCGTCCAATATATATAGGGCTTTTTCCTTCATATACTGAATGTCTCCAATTTTTGAGACAAAGCCAGTGACTCCATCTATGTTAAGCTCTGGGATACCTCCTGCATTGGAAGTGAGAATAGGTACCTCACAAGCCATAGCTTCCAGCGCTGCCAGTCCGAAACTTTCCTTCTCAGATGGCATCAAAAATAGATCTGCAACAGAGAGAACTTCTTCGACCGCGTCAAGTTTACCTAAAAAACGGACATCATCACAAGTCCCTAATTCTCTGCATAGTCGCTCCATCTTATCACGTTCCGGGCCATCACCTACTAATAGTAATTTTGCAGGGATTTCTTTTCGGACTTCATAAAATACCCGAATTACATCCTCCACACGTTTTACTTTTCGAAAGTTGGAAGTGTGCACTAGGAGCTTTTCACCATTCGGGCAAATCGCCATTTTGAAATGCTCCTTCTTCTGGCGTTTAAATCTTTCCAAGTCAATAAAGTTTGGGATCACCTCTATTTCCCGCTGGATATCAAAGAATGCATAGGTCTCCTTTCTTAGATCTTCCGATACTGCAGTGACTCCATCAGACTGATTAATGCTAAATGTAACTACTGGCTCATAACTCGGGTCTTTTCCTACCAAAGTAATATCTGTACCATGAAGCGTAGTCACCACAGGAATTTGGATTCCTTGTGTTTTTAAGATCTGTTTTGCCATATATGCAGCAGATGCATGCGGAATGGCGTAATGAACGTGAAGCAGATCAAGTTTTTCATATTTCACGACACTCACCATTTTGCTGGCTAATGCAAGTTCATAGGGAGCATGTTCGAAGAGAGGATAGCTCTTAATATCTACCTCGTGATAGTATAGATTCTCGCTAAAAAAGTCCAATCGGCTAGGTTGCTTATACGTGATGAAGTGAACTTCATGACCAATTTTAGCAAGCCCTTTACCTAATTCTGTCGCTACTACACCACTACCTCCGAAGGTAGGGTAGCAAACAATGCCTATTTTCATGTGTTTATATTTTTCTTTAAAAGGCCTCATGGAATCTCGCATAATTGATAATCATCCCTCTGTGTGTCGCCGACGTCATGCTCGATTTCATAATGTTCTGGGCTGGTTTATTAACCTGATTTTTAACACGCATTAACTCCAAATTTGTTCATTTTGGAGATTAAATATCCAATTATTACAGATTTTAAAACTGAAACTACTGGAAATCAACAACATTAGGCCACGCAGCTAAGCAAAAATGAAAAACCCTCGAGAAATTATGGTTCTCAAGGGTTTTACTATTCAGATCACTAATCAATTATCCTTTCTTGCTCTCATTTACAGCATGATGTGCTGCTCTGGCTGCAAATGCCATATAAGTCAGTGTAGGATTCTGAGTAGAAGTAGAAGTCATTGAAGCACCGTCGGTCACGTAAACATTAGGTACAGCATGAAGCTGATGGTTTCCGTTGAGCATGGAAGTTTTTGGGTCCTTACCCATTCTCACTCCCCCCATTTCGTGAATATCCAAGCCTGGAACTCTGTGATCATCACGAACAGAGATGTCTGTGAAACCCGACTTTTCAAACATTTCTGAAATTTGCTCCTGATAATCAATTATCATTTTCTCATCATTATCATCGTAATCCACATTGAATTTCAAAGTAGGAAGACCATATGGATCAAGAATTTCTGTATCCAATGCTATAAAATTGGATTCTTTGGGAATGGTCTCTCCCATCATATGTGAACCTACTCTCCAAGGGCCATCAGGTGGAGTTGGGTTCAGCATATTATTTTTCAGCTCCATTCCTACTCTTGCATCAGCCACATAGCCTCCACCCCGATATGCACTAAACCCACCAGCATATCCACGAAGGAAGTCAGTTTCCTGCTTTTTCACATTTCTGAACCTTGGGATATAGCCGCTGGTAGGACGACCACCACTAGTAGTATATTCCATGAATCCATCATAGGATGCACTCACCCCAGCTCTATAATTATGGAAGGCAAAAAACTTACCCAAAACTCCACTGTCATTTCCTAGTCCATTAGGAAATCTAGTGGAAGTGGAATTCATCAAAATAGCATTGGAATTGATCGCAGCAGCGTTAATGAAGATCACATCAGCATAAAATTCTTCCACTTCTTTGGTGTGTGCATCTATTACTCTTACGCCAGTTGCTTTGCCTTTTTCATCATCATAGATTACTGAGTGAACTACCGAGTCCGGTCTTAGCGTCACGTTTCCGCTTTTCAAAGCCCACGGAATGGTGGATGAATTACTACTGAAATATCCTCCAAAAGGACATCCGCGCTGACAAAGGTTTCTGTTTTGGCAAGATGCACGGCCTTGTGCAGAAAATTCTGGTCTTGGCTCATGAATGTGCGCACAGCGGGAAGAAATCATATGTCGATCACCACCGTAAGTTTCTTTAAGCTTTTGGGCAAAATGCTTCTCCACGATATTCAGATCATACGCTGGCAAGAACTCACCGTCTGGAAGTACATCCAAGCCATCAAGATTGCCAGAAACACCTGCAAATTTCTCTACATGACTGTACCAAGGAGCTATGTCTTTATAGCGAATCGGCCAGTCAACAGCAAATCCATCTCTAGCCGGCCCTTCGAAATCATAGTCTGACCAGCGCTGAACCTGTCTTGCCCAAAGCAAAGATTTGCCGCCTACCTGATAGCCTCTGATCCAGTCAAATGGTTTTTCTTGAATATAAGGTTGTTCAGCATCTTTGGCGAAAAAATGCTCAGAATCCTCTCCAAATGCATAGCACTTGGCAACAATAGGATTTTCGTCGAGAACTTTCTGCGGGAGTTTACCTCTATGTTTGAATTCATATGGGAGCATATTGGTGGTAGGATAATCCTTGATATGCTCCACGTTTCTTCCTCTTTCCAGTAAAAGTGTTTTCACTCCTAAGTCACCAAATTCCTTGGCTGCCCATCCACCACTGGCTCCAGACCCTACGATAATGGCTTGATATGTTCGTTCTTGTTTGTTTCTGATATTCAGATTAGCCATTGATTCTAGGTTTTTGGGATTCTGAGATTAAGGCTGAGCCATTGTATGGGCTAGGAATGAGTGAGTAAGGAATAATTTCTGTCTGAATGTACTCTGAGGCCATATAGCCTTGCATGGTAAGTCGCTTAGTTGTATTCAAGAAATAGGAGACTGCTTTATCATTTTCCCCTTCAGGATTTTCTTCAGGCTTAAGGTCTATACCTGCTTGGATCAAGTCCTCTTTTTCTCTAGTACTGAGCTGGTCAAACTTTTTCCCTACTGTGTTTTTGGCAAAATCTGGGAAAGCCGCGAGGCCAGTGCTGAAAAGGGCCTGATTTTCTGTATTCATGCAATCATTTACCATCACGAGGATGAAGTCAGGAACCTCCAATTCTAACGCTCCTTTGAGTTCGCCAGCTGGAATAATGGTATCGGATATTTCTCCTAAAAGGTGCTTTTGCGAAGCACTAACCTTGAGATTTTTATATGCGGCCAGGATATCGTCGGAACTGAAATCACATGAAGGAATTAGGGCAAGTCCTCCAGATATCAGCGCGAGATGCCTAAGAGCGATTCGTCTGTTCATAAGATTTAAGAGTATTGGGTTGTATGGATCAAGTGCTTAATGTAGCCAAATTGAAATGTATTCGCCATCTAATTAATGTTACTGGTATGTGATCTTTTTCTATGACCACTCTTTTCCTACTTCGTTATAACCCCGATCTCCGCAATTGTGGCGGGGTTGTCATCAGCAGTTTTTACTGCTTTCAAGCGAATAAACTTTGCCTGTACTTCATTAAAGCGGATAGTTTGCTCAATTGGACTATTGACTATATTCGAGAATTCTCCAGAGGAAACTTTCGTCCAGGATTTTCCATCAGGACTGACTTCAAATTCATAATTGGTAATAAACCCACTTGGATAGCGTGCCTGCATCGGTAAATAGGTAAAACCTTTGAGCGATACTGTCTCTCCCAAATCAACGATAAGGTTATTATCCTCACTGGCAAAATAGGATCCGGCATTTTCGTCAATTGCCTTGATGGACTGGTCAATACTTCCAGCCCATTTCGCTTTGGATAGATCAACGTCAGTTCTGAGAGCCTCACTTTTCTCTCCTGACATAGGATCTATAGAAATAGCCAGCAAGGTACTCGCTTCACCAACTTGGAAAGGTTCTTCATATTTTTCGCTTTCGTCTGTTGGCTCTGACCCGTCTAATGAATAATAAACTTCCAATCCTTCATCTGGAGAGCTCAATGTCACTTCTCCCGTCCTAGCTCTAGAATAACTTGGAGGTAGCAAAAGCTTCGGGGCATTGTAAATTCCCAATGTGGAAATGATTGGAATATCCTTTCCATCTGTGAATTGAACACGGATAGTACTCGCTGTCACCTCCGGAAATCGAAGAACCCTTTTATATCCCACAGTCGTTCCTTCAGCTATTTTCTCCCAATTTCCGTCTACTTCCTTTTCCAAAACAAAGGACTTTACGCGCTGTCCAAGTGGGGTGTATTCTTGAAGCATTAGCCGATTGAAGGTGACATCTTTGCCAAACCTTATTGTGATTTGTGCTTGTTTTACGCCATCTGAAGTGGTCCAATATGTTTCATAATCTTCATCCAGCACGTTTTTTACTTCATAGCCTTTCCCACGTTCTTCATTCGCGCTTGCTTCTGCCTGAGAAGCCAAGTTTACCGCAAAATCTTCTTTCACTTTGGCGGCAAGCTTCATGATAGCATCCACATCATTTTCATGGATCAGACCTCTAGTGTCCACTGGAAAATTGATCAGCAAAGAGGTATTTCTGCCTATACTATTGTAATAAATATCTACCAAATCGGGAAGGCTTCTGACTTTGTGATCTTCATAGGTATGGTAATACCACCCCGGACGTATAGAAACATTCGTTTCGGCCGGCACCCAGTGCGTACCGGATTCTTGTCCGGAAGCGTATTTTTCAGGATAATCAGGCATTCCTGCATAGACGGAATCACGCATCAAATTGGCCCAGTTTGTTTCAAAAGCCTCACCTCCTTCATTCCCAACCCATCTTATATCTGGGCCACCATCACTGAACATGACAGCGTTTGGCTGCAATTCACGCACAAGTTTGTAGGTATTCGGCCAGTCATAATAAGTTAATTTATCTACTTTTCGAACTTCATTGGCACCGCCATAATAGCCATCTCCGCCATTGGCACCATCAAACCAGACTTCGAAAATATCCCCATAATTGGAAAGCAATTCCGTCAGCTGATTCCTCATATAAGTGATGTATTCTGGCTTACCATAGTCTGGATGATTTCTATCCCAGGGCGAATAATATATCCCGAATTTCAACCCGTATTCCTTGCATGCTTCAGCCAATTCTTTGATTAGATCGCCTTTTCCATCCTTCCAAGGGCTGTTTTTGATAGAATGCTCTGTGTAAGCCGAAGGCCAAAGGACAAAGCCGTCATGATGCTTAGCGGTGATGATCAATCCTTTCATACCAGCTTCAGCAGCTACTTGTGCCCATTGTCTGGGTTGAAGGTCAGTCGGGTTGAACATTTCGGGTTTCTCATCTCCAAAACCCCACTCTCTATCAGAGAATGTATTCATATTGAAATGTATAAATCCGTAATATTCCAATTCTTGCCATGCGATCTGCTTTGCGTCTGGAATTGGAAGTACGGGACTCGGTGGGACCACTTTTTCTTGACAGAAAGTAAGTATCAATAAAAGGGCTGGCCAAAGTATTTTTTTCATAATGGAGGTTTAAGCCCGAATACTACCAATTTTGGATGGAATTCAAAAATAGAAAGTGATTTGACAAACTTAAGGTTAACCTTTGGTGTATTCATTTTACCAAATCTACCCGGAAGCCATTAACTTGCCATTATGAACAGAATTTTTACATTGATATTTCTACTGATTTCCTGCTTGTGCCAGGCTCAGATCCAGATCAAAGTAGTAGATGCTAAAACACAAAATCCCTTGGAGAATGTGCGAATTCGACCCGGAACTGGCAAATCCCAAATCACTAATACATCAGGAATTCTAGCATTTTCAGGTACGGAAAATCAGAATTTTACATTTTTCAAATCGGGGTATGAAGCTTTCTCTGGAACATTCGGAGAAGGGGAGCACATAGTACAATTAATCGAAAAACCACTTATTCTATCCGAAGTCACTGTTACAGCATTCGAATCAGAGCGATCACTTCTGGAGCAATCTGCTGCTATAGCGGTGGTGTCAGAACAAGACTTCAATCGGTTCAATGAAACTTCCATTGTCAACTCATTCAATACTAAGCCAGGGATTCGTATTGAAGAACGTGCTCCAGCTAGCTACAGAATTTCCATTCGAGGCAGTTCCCTCCGAGCTCCATTTGGTGTTCGAAATGTGAAGGTCTATTGGAATGAAGTTCCTTTCACTTCACCTGATGGCACGACTGCGCTAAACCTCCTAGATCTCTCTAATATCCGAAATGCCGAAGTAATTAAAGGACCTTCGGGAAGTATCTATGGAGCAGGTAATGGTGGCGTAGTGAATCTCTATAGTCCAGCAAATCCAATGGGAGGAAGAGTATCAGCTGATTTTATGGTGGGGGATTATGGCTTGTCACGTTATAGATTGGGGATTTCTCAGCAAGTGGGAAATGGCGGATTTGAGGCTTCTTATGTAAGTCAAAAAGCAGATGGGTATAGGGAGCATTCAGCAATGGATAGACAGGTTTTTCAATTGGGAGGATTTTTCTCTGTTTCAGAAAAGCAGGAAATCCGAACCCAACTATTGATCTCTGATCTGGATTACCAGATTCCTGGAGCACTCAATCCTGATCAATTGGCGGAAGATCCTACTCAAGCCAGACCTGGATCAGTAAACCAAAACAGTTCTATATCCCAACAATCTGTCTTCGCTTCTATTGGGCATTTGTATAGCTTCTCATCGAAGCTCAAGAATTCCACAACCCTATACCTGAATACCAATGATTTTGAAAATCCATTTATTTTGGATTACAAAAAGGAATTGGGCTTTGGATTTGGAGGAAGGACAAAATTCACTTTTGATGGGAAATTGGCAGGAAAAGACCTAAGAATAATTGCCGGAGGAGAATACCAGACCAGCTTTACGGATGCACAGAACTTTGGAAATGTCAATGGCGTAGCTGATACGGTACGATTTGCTGATAAATTGCGAGCCAGCCAAGGATTTTTGTTTCAGCAAGCAGAATGGAATTTGACAGAGAACTTTCTCGTGACTTTCGCACTCAGTGAGAATTTCAGCAGCTTGGAAATAGACAGACAAATTGATGCTTCGGGAGGATCAACTGGACTTCAGGAAAGAAAATTCGATCCAATAGTAGTTCCGCGTTTTGCGCTGAATTATCAGTTCAGCGATTATTCTGGTGTTTATGGGAGTATCAGCAGTGGATTTTCTCCTCCGACCATCGATGAAGTACGTACGAATGAGGGGAGCCTGAACCTTGACTTGGAAGCTGAAAAGGGAGTAAATTATGAAGTGGGTTATAGATTGGGGAAAAATAAACTGAATCTGGATTTGACTGCATTTTATTTCAAACTGGATCAAACGATAACAACGTATACCAATTCTCAAGGAGTAGTATTATTCAGAAACGCTGGATCTACAGATCAAAAAGGAATTGAGGCAGCGATTGATTATGCGTTGATCCGAAATGAAATCGGCTTTGTAAATGATTTAAAAATCGGAACGGCATTCACTGGGCACTATTTTAAATTCAAAGATTACCAGAGAGCCGATAATGATTATTCGGGAAATGACCTGACAGGCGTTTCTCCAAACACGCTAGTTACCCGTGTTGACCTTCGGACTTCACCAGGATTCTATATGAATTTCACCCACCAATACGTGGATGAAATCCCACTCAATGACGCGAATACTGTTTATCAAGATGCTTATAATCTCGTAAATATGAGATTTGGATGGGCGAGAAGCTTCGCAGGGAAGTGGGAATTAGAAGCCTTTGCTGGCGCTGACAATTTACTCAATGAAAGCTACTCACTTGGCAACGACCTCAATCCATTTGGCGGAAGATATTATCAACCTGCACCGACAAGGAATTGGTACGGAGGAGTGAAAGTGGCGCTTTTGTATTAGAAGTAAGTATCAAGTATCAAGACATTAGATTATAGACGCAAGAGCCGAGAATCAAGATTGGCGCTGCTCATAGAATAAATTTGGCGCAAGTCTGAAGACTTTGAACAGCTCTCTTCCTACTCTATCCCGTCCAGCTCACTTAATTCTAGCCAAGTCATTTCCAATTCTTCCAACTCCGCATCGATTTCTCCCATACGGTTGGATTGCTTGATCAATTCCTCATGATCATCTGTTCCCGCTGATATTTTTTCTGTAATGGCTGATTTTTCCATTTCCAGTTTAGCTATAGCAGCATTCACTTCCTTGAATTCGTTCTTTTGCTTAAAACTGGCTTTTACCTTTGCAGGAGCCGAAACTTTCGCTTCAGCTTCTTTATTCTTGCTACTTGCTACTTGTGTCTTTTCTTCTTGGCTCTTGGCTCTAGATTCTTGGCTCTTTTCTGTCTCACGAAACTCAGAATAATTCCCAGGGAAATCACTGATTTCGCCTTCTCCCTCGAAGACAAACAAGTGCTCCACCAATCGATCCATAAAATACCTATCGTGGGAAACGATGATCAAACAACCAGGGAAAGTGTCCAAAAAATCCTCCAGCGTGTTCAGCGTCATCAAATCCAAATCATTGGTAGGCTCATCGAGAATCAGGAAGTTTGGATTCTTGATCAAAACCATCAATAGCTGAAGTCTTCTTCGCTCTCCACCACTGAGTTTGGCGATTGGCGTATGTTGTTGTTTAGGAGGAAAGCCAAATTGTGTCAAAAACTGAGAAACAGTGATGGTAGCACCTCCGGCGATAGTCACCACTTCGGCCACTTCCTTTACAATATCCAACAGCCGTTTTTCCTCATCAAAACTTCCTTCTTCCTGCTTGTAATAGCCAAAAGCGGTAGTCTGCCCGATGGCAACCTTTCCAGAATCAGGTGCCATCTGTCCAGTGATCATATTCAGGAAAGTAGTCTTTCCGGCACCATTTGGCCCAATTATTCCTATTCTATCTTTCTTCTTGAACGTATAGGAGAAATCATTTATAATGGTTTTGTCGCCAAAAGCCTTATTAATTTTTTCTATTTCAATGATTTTATTTCCAAGCCGCTGAGTAGTTACAGTCAATTGAATATCACGCTCTTCACGCTTCTGAGAGGCTTTTTCTTTGGTGTCTTCGAAAGCATCCACACGGTATTTTGCCTTGGTGCTTCTTGCTTTAGGCTGACGTCGGATCCAGTCCAGTTCCTTTTTGTAGAGGCTTTTGGCTTTTTCGAGTTCTATATCCTCGATTTCCATGCGCTCTTCTTTTTTATCCAGGAAGTAGCCATAGTTTCCTAAGTAGCGATGTACTTTTCCCTGATCGAGTTCAAGGATTTCATTGGTAACTTTTTCTAAGAAGTACCTATCGTGAGTCACCATGAAAAGTGCAAGATTGGCTTTTGCCAAATAGTCTTCCAGCCATTCGATGGTTTCTAAGTCCAAGTGGTTAGTAGGTTCATCAAGTAGTAACAAGTCAGGTTTTTCCAAGATGGCTTTCGCCAAAGCTACTCGCTTACGCTGCCCTCCAGAAAGTGTTCCAACAGGAAGATCGGTATCATGAAGGCCTAGTTTTCCCAATACTTCCTTCACCTGATATTCAAAATCCCAAGCTTGAAATGCATCCATTTTCTCAAACAGCACCGACATTTTATCAGAATTATCAATGCCGCGCTCTGCTTCCAGCATGGCTTTATGATAATCTTCAATCACGTTGAGCACTTCAGAATTACTTTGGTCGAAGATGGTCTGGTAAATACTCATTGTACCTTCAAAAACCGGGTTTTGATGCACATAAGCTACTTTTATCTGCTGGTTCGTCCCCACTTGACCTGTGTCAGGAATCTCCAAGCCCATGATGATTTTCATCAACGTGGACTTACCTGCTCCATTGATGCCTACGAGGGCGATTTTCTGACCTTGGGAAATGCCAAAAGATATATTGGAAAAAAGCTTGCGCTCACCGAACGCTTTACTGAGATTTTCGACCGAAAGGTAATTCATGCCGCAAAAGTAAGGAAAAGGAAGGCAAGAATTGTTTAATCTCTTGCAAGTTAATCGGGGGCTTTACTCTATTAGATTAAAAATAAGTGTTTACTGCGAACTCAGCTTGTTCAATAAATAGACTTTTCATTGCTGTAATATTGGTTTGCTCATAGAAAACCAGCATTGCCTTTTTATAGTCTAGTGGATCTACAGTCCGAAAAGAAAGGGGGCAATAATTTTCTCCAATCAAAATCCCGTTGGATAGGATTCGAGAAGTTCTCTTATTTCCGTCAGCAAAAGGCTGAATGTAGGAGATTAGAATTAAGCATAAAAACGCCTTTTCATAAATTGAGGTCTTGGTGTTTACAAGATTACAAGTCTTTTCCAATGCTTCTCTTATCTCAAATTCATTGTCAAGAGGATTATAATTAGTACCCGTGATCCCCACTCTCCTTCTTCGGATGTTCCTATTGATCCCCAATTCCTTTACTAATAGGCTATGCAATTCTTCAATAAGTTTTAATGATAAAGTTGCTCCATATTCAGGCTGTTCCACGAGAAAATCAATTGCTTCTTTATGATTAAGTAGCATGACCGCTTCATCTTTGGTTTTTCCTTCAGCAGTCTTTTTTTCTTTCAGCAGCTGTTCCGTTTCTAAAAGGGAGTACGTATTCCCTTCTATTTGGGAGGATTTCCAGCTTAGATCTATGGCTAGTCTTTCCATCTCTTTTTGAATTTCTAATGAAGTCAATTCCAGTGTCTTATTTTTGAATTTCGAGTGAAGATTAGAAAGGCGGTTTTGCTCTTCATCTGTGAAAAGTGCTGTTCGGCTTAAGTTGTCAAAAACCTCAAAGTCAAATCTTCCTTTTATCCTTCTTTCATCCTGTTCTTTTAAGAAATATAAATCCAACTTCAATGGAAATAGGATTTCCAACTTTGGAGAGGGAGAATAAGTAGTAGCTTTTCCTTTTCCAATTGGTATAATCCAATCTTCTTTGACCAAATCAGCAACAAGCCGTTTGAACGTGGATTCACTTACCTTTATTCCAGAATTGTTCACGATTTGAGCCCGTGAAACCTGTTTACTTTCTTGGATAAAATCCAATACGAGTTGATGATTCTTTTTCATTAATTATAGATTCGGCTCAAAATATACAAAAATACGGCTCAAATACTAGTGTTATTGAGCCGTATTTACTAGAAATTTGAACATTTTTGAGCCGAATCACTCTACAGTAACTGAATGAATTACAGACCCTCAATTACCACTTCTATGTTCCTGATTCTAAAATCTTGGTTCTCTTGTTTTGATACTTTTCTCTAGCTACTTGCTACTCTGAAAAGTCTTACCTTTGTGCTATGGAAGCAATTCAGAAAAAAGACATCCGTAAGCTATCTCTGGAGCAGTTAGAAGAATTCTTTTTGGCTCATGGGGAAAAGAAATTCCGCGCCAAACAGGTGTATGAATGGCTGTGGAATAAGTCTCTGAAAAACTTTGATGATATGAGCAACATCTCGCTGAGTACGCGGGAAATGCTCAAAACGCATTTTGAAATCAATCATATTCTGGTGGATCTCATGCAGCATTCTACAGATGGGACGATCAAGAATGCGGTGAAACTTTTTGATAACAAGATTGTAGAATCAGTCCTGATACCCACGACTAAGCGGATTACAGCCTGTGTTTCTTCACAGGTTGGTTGCAGCCTGGATTGTAATTTCTGCGCCACGGCACGGCTGAAGCGCATGCGAAACCTGAACCCAGACGAAATTTACGATCAGGTGGTGGCGATCAAAGATGAAGCGGAAACGTACTTCCAGCGTCCATTGACCAATATTGTGTTTATGGGAATGGGCGAACCTTTGCTGAACTATGCCAATGTGCTGGAAGCGATTGATAAAATCACATCGCCCGAAGGACTGGGAATGGCACCGCGAAGGATCACTGTGTCTACCGTTGGAGTGACAAAAATGATCCGCAAACTAGCCGATGATGAAGTTCGATTCAATTTGGCCGTATCGCTTCACTCTGCGATCAACGAAACCCGCTCACGGTTGATGCCTATCAACGACAGCAATCCAGTGGAGGAATTAGGAGAGTCCTTGAAGTATTGGTACGAAAAGACCAAGCGCAAAGTCACCTACGAATATGTGATCTGGGATGGGATCAATGACGACGAAAGACATGCTCGGGCTTTGGCAAAATTCTGTAAAATCATCCCGTCCAAAGTAAATCTGATCCAATACAATCCAATCGACGAGGGAGAATTCCGTCAGGCAAAGCAGGAAGCAGTGGACATGTATGTTCGGATATTGGAGTCACAGGGAATCATCGCCAAAGTAAGAAAATCCCGTGGGCAGGATATCGATGCTGCCTGTGGACAGTTGGCTAATAAAAATGAAGTGGCTGAGTTGAACACCGTGTAGAATTTGCTTTCTTCACTAAAGCCAACTAATTTCTTGTCGAATATTAACCATCTCAGTTTATGAATAAGGCTTTACTTATTTTTTGTGCAGTTTTCATGATCTCATTTGCCTCATTTGCGCAGTCACAAGAGCAAGGGAATGTGCGGCTCCATGGTTATGGGACTTATGGGTTACGTTACCAAAACCTTGGAACAGGAGCAGGAATCGAATATTTCTTTGCAGACAAATTCGCCCTTATGCCGAGTTTCACTTTTGTTTTTCCCCAAGTAGGAAATGAGAGTAATTTCAGTGCAGACCTTCGGTATTATGTATCTGAAGGGCCATCGCAGTTATATTTTATGGGAGGATATAGCCAGACTTGGCAGGATACCCAGCCCGATGGGGCTGGTATTAAATGGAATCAGAAAGGGGCTAATATAGGAGTTGGAGCGTATATAGGGCTAACAGAATTTATAGGGTTGAGTACAGAATTCCGCTTTCAAAGCCCCCATCCTAGAGAAGTTGGGTTTAGGGTAGGATTAGCGATTCCATTGTAGAAAAAAGTAATAAGTATCAGGTAGCAAGTATCAAGACATTAGAGTCAAGATCCTAGACAAAAAGAGAAGTTGCCGCAGTCTTAAGTCTTGTGTCTAACTACCTGATACTTTTATTACTTTTTCGAAAACTCAAACAACTTCCGCTTCTCTTCCTTATTTAGCGCTTCGTAGCCCCGGTCAGCTATTTTATCCAGTATCTTGTCGATTTCCTCTTGGGTAGCCTCAGTGGAATTAGCAGTAGTAGGAGTTGATTTAGAGGATTTATTGAAAGAAGAGAATCCGCCTCCGCTAGTGGTTTTTGCTTTACGGTAAGAGACTTTTACATTACTTTTTCTTCCGGAGAAAAGATCCTCAAAGAAGATTCCGACTTTCTGTACAGGTAGCCCCCAATCGTTTCCTTTGCGAAGCTGAATGATGTAAAGATAGCCTAGCAATGCTCCACCAAGGTGCGCAAGTTCTCCACCTGCATTTGCTCCTGCCGAATTGGCAAAGGAAAGGATCACATAGAAAATCGCTATGTATTTGATCTTCACAGGTCCGAGTAAAATCAGGAAAAAAGTAGTGTTTGGGCTCAGCGTAGCTGCACCGACTACAATCGCAAAGACTCCCGCGCTCGCTCCCAGCATCAGAGAACTATCAACAGACTGGCTGAAATAAGGAGCCAAATTATATATCAATACATAAAAAAGTGCTCCCGCCAATCCACCAAGAATATAGAGGTTGGCAAGTTTTCGGCTTCCGAGAAACTGATGAATCAGCTGCCCAAACCAGAAAAGGAAAAGCATATTGAAAAGAATGTGAAAGATTCCCTCATGCAAAAACATGTAGGTGAAGATACTCCATGGCTGGACAGCTAGCTTAGGAAGAGACGCTGGCATCATTAGATAGGACAGAGCTGTGGAATACAAGTCTCCCAACCCTCCGATGGTCATAAATACCCGAAAAATAAGCACTACGAAAAACACCAAAATATTAATGGCAATCAGCTTGTAAAGGCTGTTGTCGCTATGTTTAAAAGCGTTCCGAAGATTGTCCCAAAAGTTACCGTGCATAATTAATAAAAGCTGTTTCTGTCTTTTTTCCAGAAGTAAACCAAAACACCGCCAATCACCAATCCGCTGAGGTGGGCAAAGTGTGCTACGTTATCCAGCGGGTTATTCACAAATACGTTATATATCGTGTAAAGGCTGTAGAAAAGCACCATATATTTTGCCTTGATAGGCATCGGCGGAAAGAGTAAAAATAATTGTGTGTTGGGGAAAAGCATCGCAAATGCGATCAAAACCCCAAAAAGAGCTCCTGAGGCACCGACCATGGGAATATTTGCTTGTGCCTCCAGAATGGCGTTCAAGGTTTGGGAAGCTTGGCTGATTTTATTAGGGTCATCAGGATTGCGACTATAATCGTCAACAAAATCGAATACTGTCCGCTTGAAAAATCCACGATTTTCCAAAACTAACTTATTAAATGAATCTGGATCAGGATTGTTTTGAAACATAGCCACTTTTTCCTCCAGATTGTTCATTCGGTATGCAGAATATCCAGAATAAAGAACTCCCGATCCTATACCACACACCATCCAAAGGATCAGTAATTTTTTTGGTCCCAAAAACTGCTCTAGCAAAGGGCCGAAAATCAGCAATCCGAACATGTTGCCGAACAAATGCCAGAAATCCGCATGCATAAACATGTAGGTCAGAAACTGGAAAGGCTTAAAATAAGGACTATGGATGTAGTAAAGTGCAAACCACTGATTCAGTTGGGGAAAGATAAACTGAGATACGATAAGTAGCCCGATGTTGATAATAAGTAGATTTTGAACTACCGGTGTAATATTTCTAAACATGCTATTTGCCGAAGAAAGAATGAATACTGCTTAAATCTAATTTCACGAATGTTTTGTTCCCTCCCAATCCATAATTTGGATTTTGACAGGCAAAGAGCTGCCCGACCAGAGTTTCCATTTCTTGTGAATTCAGTTTTTGTCCTTTTTTCAAAGACGATTTTCGCGCCAAAGATCGCGCTAAATTTTCTCTGGTATCGAGCGAAAGCTCACTTTTGAAATGCTTGTATTGTTCGAGAAGCCCTTCGAAGAGCTCCTTTTCATTTTTAACGGGGATATCTGCTGGGACTCCTTGAATGAGCACCGTATCTTTACCAAACTCTGAAACCATAAATCCTAAACTGTGTAGCTCAGGCATAATATCCATCACCAATGCATAATCAGATGGACCGAGATTGATGGTGGGTGGAAACAGACATTGCTGTGACGTGCCTTGAGCAAGTTTCAGCTGGCGCAAATAGCGTTCGTATAGAACCCGCTCATGCGCAGTCTGCTGATCGATGATGAGAAATCCTGTAGACATCTGAGCTACCACATAGCTAAGCTCCACCTGAAAAGTAGTTCCAGTTGATTCTGTTTCACTTGGTTTGGGAATGAATTCGGTAGTATCATCCGGCTTTGCCCTACTTTCAAATGTTAAAACTTCTGTTTCTTTTTCGGATTGGGGAGATCGATCGATGTCTCTAGTTGGTTGTTGTGTCCCTTCAAATAGTTTTTCCCAGCCAGAAGTGCTGGCTTGTTTGAATTCTGGGGTATTGAATGATTTGTAGCTATATTCTCGATCCACCTGTGCTTTTTTCTCTGGATCCTTATCCCACTTTTCATTGAAATTCACATCGAGGCTAAAATCAAGAGAAGGAACTACATGATGCGCTCCCAAAGCCTGCTTTACAGCTGACCGAATCACCGCATAGATCGTGCGTTCATCGTCAAACTTGATCTCAGTTTTGGTTGGATGGACATTGATATCGATATGGGATGGATCTATTTCTAGGAAAAGCACATAAAATGGATGCTGATCAGGTTGCAATAATCCCTCGAAAGCTGAGCTTACTGCGTGATTCAGGTAGCTGCTTTTGATGTAACGATTGTTGACAAAGAAGAACTGCTCCCCTCGGGTTTTCTTAGCATTTTCAGGTTTCCCTATGTAGCCCTTCACATTCACATGCGGCGTCAGTTCCTCACAAGGCACGAGTTGACCTTGGTAGTTTTTCCCAAAAATTCCTACAATTCTTTGGCTGAGTTTGCCAGGAGAAAGGCTGTAAACTTCCAGATCTTGCTGAAATAAAGAAAACCCAATTTCAGAATACGAAAGTGCTACCCGCTGAAATTCATCCACAATGTGGCGCATTTCTACAGGATTTGATTTCAGGAAATTTCTTCGGGCAGGGACATTGTAAAAGAGGTTTTTCATGGAAACAGATGTTCCTACATTCCCTGCGAAAGGTTCTTGTTTTTTCACTTCGGAGCCTTCGATTTGTATCAGAGTTCCGAGTTCAGCTTCGGCTTGCCGGGTTTTCAGTTCTACCTGAGCCACCGCAGCTATGGATGCCAGAGCTTCCCCGCGAAATCCGAACGTTCTGATGGAAAAAAGATCTGCTGAACTTCTGATTTTGGATGTGGCATGTCGCTCAAAACTCATACGAGCATCAGTAGCAGACATACCTTTTCCATTGTCTATTACTTGTATAAGGTGTTTTCCGGATTCTTTTACCACCACTTGTACTTGGGTAGCGCCAGCGTCCACCGCATTTTCAAGTAGTTCCTTGAGTGCGGATGCTGGTCTTTGAACTACTTCTCCTGCTGCGATTTGATTAGCTATCGCATCGGGAAGGAGTTGGATGACATCACTCATATTTTTTCTTGGGTTTTAACCTGAAGAAAAAATAGATCGAAGCTCCAAGTGCAATCACATATGCCATGTATTCAAATATCACTGGACCTAAATAGACATAGCCGAAAATAGACCCAAGGAGTAATAGAAAAATGAAGGTTCGGATCATGGCTGTGGAGGCAAACATGTTAACCCCACCTCGATCTTTTATCCCCTTATGCTGCGCAAAAGAACCACGGATACCAGCGCCGTAAGAACCAAAGTCACGTGCAGTCCCATCACTTTTGTCCAAAAGTCCCTGAGCTTCCAATTCCTTTTTGATTTGGGAGGTTCTTTGTTCGATCTCCTCCTTTACAGGATCATAATATCTAGGCTTGATATCAAATCTCATTGGGGCGGCTGTACGAAAGACGGATGGGAATTTCATGTGTTTATAATTTTATTTTTAATGGGCACCCCGATAAGTCGGGGCAGGCTATGGAATCTCGCATGGGGAATAATCATCTCTCTGTGTGTCGCTTTAGACATGCTCGATTTCATGACGTTGTAATTTAAAATATAACTTTCACGTTAAGTAAAAGCATACTGGGAGAATAAGTTCCGGCATATTGACCTGATATCAAATTTATGACCTTTTTAACCTGATTTAGGGCAATATGTTACCTTATCTTTGAGTAACTTCAATTTATAAGTTCCAAATTCCGTACTTAGGAGTATCCCCGGAACTTGGTAGGTTTGCAAAAGCTAAAGAGAATCGAATCGGTCGGATACAAATTTATTTAGAAAGTTAAGGATTAAAAATTTACTCACATATGAGCAGTAAGCTTTGGAGAGTTTTCGCAGTTGGTATTATAGCGCTTACTTTTTCCTCCGGGAAACTTGATGAATCATTAATGGTAGCGGATCCTCTGTCTACCGCTGACCCGATGGTGCAGATCAACTGGGTGGATTCAGTCTTTAACAGTATGACTTTTGATGAGCGTTTGGGGCAGCTTTTTATGGTGGCCGCTTACTCGAATAAAAATCAATCTCATGTAGATGAAATCAGCAATCTTATAAAAACAGAGAATCTTGGAGGTCTGATTTTTTTTCAGGGAGGACCTGATCGACAGGCTCGCTTGACGAATTACTACCAAGCTCAATCCAAAACGCCACTTTTTATCGCCATGGATGCTGAATGGGGCATAAGTATGCGCTTAGATTCTGTTCCGGATTTTCCTAAGGCAATGACTTTGGGAGCGGTACAAAACCCAGATTTGGTGTATGCTATGGGGAAAGAAATTGCGCGACAGTTTAAGGAGCTAGGCATGCATATCAATTTCGCACCTGTGGTAGATGTGAATTCCAATCCTGAAAACCCGGTGATTGGCTATAGAGCCTTTGGGGGAGATAGAGATGTGGTGACCAGGCGTGCTGTTTCGTATATGAAAGGACTTCAGGAGAATGGAGTGATCGCTAACGCCAAGCATTTTCCTGGTCATGGCGACACTGAGGCAGATAGCCACTATTCTTTGCCAGTCATCAAGAATCCTGAGCAGCGGATTTGGGACGTGGATTTATATCCTTATCAGGAGCTTTTCAAGGAAAACTTAATGTCTGTGATGGTAGCGCATTTAAATGTGCCCAGTCTAGACGATGCTGGAAATATGGCTACCAGCCTTTCCAAAAAAGTCGTAACGGATTTGCTGCAAAACCGGATGAATTTTCAGGGGTTGATCTTTACGGACGCGCTTAATATGAAAGGTGTTGCCATAGCAAATGCACCGGGAGAAGTGGATTTGAAAGCCTTATTGGCAGGGAATGATGTGTTACTTTATTCTCAAGATGTATCAAAAGCCAAAATGCTAATCAAAGCAGCAGTGGCAGATGAGAGAATCTCGGAGGATGAGATTGATCGAAGAGTTAAAAAAATCCTAAAGGCGAAGTACTGGGCTGGATTGAATCATTATAAGCCTATCAACACATTCGGATTGGTAGAACGATTAGCTACACCGGAGACAGATGCAATCATCGAGAGCCTTTATGCAGATGCATTTACGGTAGCAACTAATAAGGACGATTTACTTCCTTTCAAACACTTAGATTTGAATTCATTCGCCAGCTTAAGTATTGGTGATGACGGGAAGGAATTTCAAAAGTATCTGGGCAAATACACTAAGTTTGATCATTTCAGTATTGAAAAGGCTACAAATGAAACTACCCATAACAATACACTGAAAAAGCTGGAAGACTACGATGTGGTAGTAGTGGGTTTGATGGGAGTGACCAATAGCCCAAAACGCAAGTTTGGTATGGCTCCGGGAGATGTGAAATTAATCAAAGACTTGGCAAAACGTCAGAAAGTTGTGACGGTCCTTTTCGGTAATGCCTATGCTTCCGAGCAACTACAAGGTCTAGGAAATGTCGTTTTTGCCTACGAAAATAATGAAGTCACTCAGGAGCTAGCACCACAGATTTTATTTGGGGCAAGAGCCGCAAAAGGCATCCTACCAGTGACTGTTAATGGGCAATTTTCTCATGGAGTAGGTGGATATCTTGCTCCTAGTGATCGACTTTCATATGGTACACCGGAGAGTGTTGGCCTGGACGGAAAAATATTGGATAAAATCGATGCTGTAGCCGAAAAAGCGATTAGGATGCAGGCTACGCCAGGTGCTAATGTGCTGGTAGTGAAAGATGGAAAAGTGGTTTTTGAAAGGTCTTATGGTAAATTGGAATACAAGTCCAGTCCTGCGGTAAATTCCGAAACAGTTTATGATTTAGCCTCAATTACAAAGGTTTTGGCAACTACCCAGGCAGTGATGTTTTTAGAAAGCCGGGGCGAGTTGGACATGAAAAATTCCCTGCAAGATTATTTACCGGAACTCAAAGGGACAAATAAAGGAAGGATGGTACTTAGTGATGTGATGGCGCATGAAGCAGGGCTGGTTGCATTTATTCCATACTATGCTAGGACAGTAGAAGCTGGTCAATGGCGAGGGGATTTTTACAAGCCTGTTTCTTCACTTGGTTTTACCAGACCGGTTTCCAACGATATGTATGGAATGGATGCACTTCGAGATAGTATTTGGAATTGGACAGTAGAATCGAAAGTCACCCCTATTCCAAGAGGAGCTAGTAAGCATAAATATGTATACTCAGATCTTACCATGTATTTGATGCAGGCAGTGGTGGAGCGAATAGTGAATCAGCCGATGGAAAATTTTCTGGATCAGAACTTCTATGCTCCATTGGGGCTAAGTACAATGACGTTCAATCCAGCTTTTAAAATGCCACTTGACAACATAGCTCCAACTGAAAATGACATAACATTCCGAAAAAGATTGGTTCAGGGATATGTTCATGATCCGGGAGCTGCCATGTTTGGTGGAGTGGCTGGTCATGCCGGTCTGTTTGGCAAAGCAAATGATCTCGCTGTGATGATGCAAATGATGCTGAACGAAGGTAGTTATGGTGGAATAAACCTGATTGACCCCGAGACGGTGAAGAAATTCACCAAAAACCAATCCCGTCAAAGCCGCCGTGGCTGGGGCTGGGATAAACCAAATACCGAAGTTGGAAGTGGGGGATCTGCAGGAGATTTGGCTCCTAAATCTACTTTTGGACACACTGGATTCACGGGCACATGTGTATGGGCTGACCCGGATAATAATCTGATTTATGTGTTCCTTTCCAATCGTGTTTATCCAGATGCTACGAATACCAAATTGTTAAAAGAAGGTATACGAACAGAAATCCATGATATTATTTATGAGGCTATGGGCAAGAAATAGGCTTGTTAGAAAGGTAATTTACCCAAATCTACATTACCTCCTGAGAGAATAATCCCGACTTTCTTGCCTCTGAATCTATCTTGATTTGCCAGTAAAGCTGCCAACGGAACAGCGCAAGAAGGTTCTATAACTATTTTCATACGCTCATAAATCAAGCGCATAGCTTCTATTATTTGAGGATCAGTAGCTAGAAGAATATCAGAAACATATTCTTTAATTAACTCGAAGTTCAAAACTCCCAAGGAAGTTAGTAAGCCGTCTGCAATGGTGTTTGGGCCTGGTTGTGGAATGATTTTTCCTGCATGAAAGGACTGGAATGCGTCATCAGCACCTTGTGGTTCTGTACCGATGACCACAATACTGGGGTTTAAGTAATGTGCCGCTAAAGAAGTCCCGCCAAGTAAACCGCCTCCACCCACAGGAGCCAGAATGACATCCAAATCTTCTTGATCCTCGATCAGCTCCAATGCACAAGTAGCTTGTCCCTCTATTACATCCATATTGTCGTAAGGAGGGATAAACGTAGCACCCGTTTTTTTTACGGTTTCTTCCAGGGCAGTTTCTCTGGCTTTTAGGGTTGGTTCACATTCTATGATAATTCCGCCATAACCCTTCACGGCTTTCTTTTTGATTTCAGGAGCATTGGAGGGCATGACGATGTAGGAAGGGATTCCTGCCAGAGTAGCCGCTCTAGCCAATGCTGCTGCATGATTTCCGCTACTGTGCGTTGCTACTCCTTTCGCTTTTTGAGTATCGCTAAGTTTCATTACAGCATTTGCCGCTCCCCGTGCTTTAAATGCTCCCACTTTTTGGAAGTTCTCGCACTTAAAAAATATTTCACACCCTGCATTTTCATTAATTGCTGATGAAGTCATAATAGGAGTTCGGTGAATAAACGGCTGAATACGTTCGTGTGCAGCTTGGATGTCAGCTAGGGCAGGGAAGTCAATTTTCATGGGCTGAAATTAGCTAAATTTGGGTTTGGGAGCTTAAGAATAATAGATGATATTTCTATCTTCCCCGCATGAATTGGAATGAAATTGATTTTTTCCCAGTCATGGGCGAGAACCTGAATTTTGAAAATACGGTCAAGCTGGATTTCAGCGCGGAGAATTCAGACCTGGATGCCTTGGATTTGGGGAATACTGCTTCATTTGATGCATATGTGACTCAGCAAATACGAAACTCAGGAAGTAAATATGGCATCGGTGGTTATTTGGAACACAGGGCAATTTACCGTAGAAGTGCTGTATTTGCGACCGCAGAGGCCGATTTCCGGAATATTCATCTAGGAATAGATATCTGGACGGGGGCAGGGGTGCAAGTATATTCCCCTTTCCTCGGGCGAATTCATAGCTTTCAGGACAATGCAGGATTTGGGAATTATGGTGCGACTATTATTTTGGAACATGAACTCTTTGGAACCAAACTCTATTCGCTCTACGGTCATCTTTTTCTATCCGACCTCGAAAATCTGGAAGTGGGTCAAGAAGTAAGCGCCGGCGATTTACTTGCTCATATAGGGCCATTTCCTGAAAATGGTGATTGGCCACCACACTTACATTTTCAGTTGATGTGGGATTTAATGGGGAATGTAGGTGACTTTCCGGGCGTCTGTTCTAAGCGGGAAGTTGGTGGATATGAGGCTAACTGTCCAGATCCAAACTTAATTTTGCGTAGCGAGGTGATTTATTGATTGGCTAGTGTAATTAATCTCAATCCTTCAAGTGTCAGATTCCTATCGATTTCATCGAAGATTTTTTCAAGAGGTGTCAAAATTTCTGCTAAACCACCTGTCGCAATCACTGTAAATTCCATTGTTATTTCCTGCGAGATAATCTCTATCATGCCCTTGACCAAACTCGTGTATCCATAAAGTACTCCAGCTTGAATCGCATGAATAGTATCTTTTCCAATAGCAGATTTGGGAAGTTTAAGTTCTACATCTGGGAGTTTGGACGTGGTGGTAAATAGCGATTTGATGGCTGTTTTTAATCCGGGAACAATATTCACTCCTATAATCTCGCCGGAAGCATCTACCACAGTAAATGTAAGTGCGGTACCAAAATCAACTACGATCAAGGCTTTGCCATACTTCACATAGCTGGCCATCACATTACACATCAGATCAGTACCGATCTCGTTTGGTTGGAGGCTTTTTATTGGAAGTTTTTGAAAACTAGCCGGGGAAATAAGATAAGGCTCTGTCCCCATATAATTTTCGCAAAATTGGAGAATCTGATCATTTACCTCAGGAACTACAGAGCTGAAACCTATTTGCTTAATATCTCTGGGGCTGATACCATGCTCCAAAAAATACATGGGGACTTTTTTGTGAAGTTGACCGGCGAATTTGGAAGACTGTGTTTCAATCCGAAAGTGATTCTTCCATCTTTCGCTCACTTCGTCGTACAGCGCAAAAACTACATTTGAATTTCCTGCATCTATTGCTAAAAACATTGTTTCTTGGATTTGATTAAATTAGCATTTCCCAAAATTAAACGGTTTTATAAACTTTGAACATGTACACGCTAAGAGAAGGAAAAATCGAGGATCTTCCTCGGGTATTGGAATTGATAAATGAGTTGGCTATCTATGAGAAGGCACCAGAGCAAGTAACGAATACACTTGAGATGATGGAGAAAGACGGATTTGGTGAAAATCCTGTTTTCGGAACATTTCTTTGCGTAAAAGAGGAGACATCCGAAATTGTCGGCCTCGCTATTTATTATTACCGCTACAGTACATGGAAGGGTAGGAGAATTTACTTGGAAGATCTGGTGGTCACCCAATCCGAACGCGGCAATGGTGCAGGAAAGCTGCTTTTTGACCGCATCATGGAGAAATGCCTAGAGGAAAATTGCACTGGAATGATGTGGCAGGTTCTCGATTGGAATGAGGCAGCGATCAATTTTTATAGAAAATATGGAGCAACACTAGAAGCAGGCTGGCTAAACGCGCACTTACAAGATTATGAAATAAAACAGCTGCTTGATTAAGCATAAATGAAATTATTGCAAATGCAATATGAAAAATTTGTATTTGCAATAATTTTGTATAAATTAGTGAGCGTTAAATAAATAGCTATGACACACACTTGGAAAATATCATTTGGTGAGGCGGGAGTTGAGTCCATTCACACAGGCAGTGATTCGTATTATTTTTTTCAAGAGGCTATTTCAATGGTTAGCGAGCCGATGGAGAGTTATGAGGTGGCTGTGTCGTTTCATGATACAGGTGAGCTTTTTGATTTTTTAGATTTTACCCAGCAAGATGTTTCAGAGATGCTCGAGGTGGACCCTAGCACATTATCCCGTTGGCGCAAAGAAGACAGAAAGCTTACAAAGATGCTTACCAAGAGTATTTTGGAAATAGATCAGGTTATTGCCAAAGGTATTCGGATTTTCGGTACAG
The DNA here is from genome assembly GCF_035156405.1 of Algoriphagus aurantiacus. NCBI lineage: Bacteria > Pseudomonadati > Bacteroidota > Cytophagia > Cytophagales > Cyclobacteriaceae > Algoriphagus > Algoriphagus aurantiacus. The sequence goes on from NZ_JAXRUT010000004.1 coordinate 102,907, forward strand.
AAGAATTGCTTTCACAATGGCTTCATACTCAGAATACATCCTTAGGCGATCAAAAGCCGGCAGCTCTATTAAAGAATCCCTATGGAATAGATCGAGTAGATGAGGCGATGGAGGCTATGTCATGGGGATCTATTCTGTAGAGGGTGAGGTACTTTCGACTAATAGAAAATCTTGCGGGTAGAAGTTCTCTTGGATATGGGCTCGGAGCCGGAAGGTGGAATCAACATGGTACACCAATAATCTATGGATGCAGTGTTTCTTCACTTAATTTTCTAGAGCTTCTGAGTATTAAAGGAAGTGTAGTAACACAAAGCAAGTGGAAGCTAGTTGCTCTAGAAATTAATGTGCAAATCCCAGAACTGGATGCTACGCTTTTGCCATCTGATTGGAAAAATAGACCTCATCCCAAATCAACTAAGGAGTTTGGAACAGCTTGGGCAAAGGGCATGATTTCTCCAGTTTTAAAAATTCCCTCCTGCCGAATTCCTCTTAGTAGCTATCCAAGCGAGCACAATTTGCTGATCAATCCGCTCCACCCTGATTTTCAGACTTCAGTAAAACTAGTGGAGGAATGGGATGTGAGCTTTGAGGTGAATTCATAGAATTTAAATTGGGAGATTACAAAATTTGAAAATTCATGTAAAGCAAAAAGACCGGCATTTGCCGGTCTCAAGATATTTCATTTCGTAAATTTTATTCTTTTAAGCTATAGTTAGGGGCTTCCCGTGTCACGCTTACATCATGTGGATGTGATTCTTTCACCCCGGCAGCGGTGATTTTTACGAATTTCCCATTGTTTTGAAGATCTTCAATTGTCTGCGTACCACAGTAACCCATACCAGCTCTAAGCCCACCTACCAATTGGTAAAGAACCTCAGAAACCAAGCCTTTGAAAGGAACCCGACCTACGATTCCTTCAGGAACCAACTTTTTGATATTGTCTTCAGCGTCCTGGAAGTACCGGTCTTTGGAACCGGATTCCATCGCTTCCAGAGAACCCATGCCTCTGTAGGATTTGAATTTTCTTCCTTGAAAAATAATCATTTCACCTGGTGCCTCTTCAGTTCCAGCAAGTAATGATCCGATCATAATAGAACTTCCGCCAGCAGCTATTGCTTTGACCAAATCACCAGAATAACGGATACCACCATCAGCGATGACAGGAACTCCACGACCTTTCAATGCCTCTGAGCATTCGAATACGGCAGATAATTGAGGAACACCTACACCTGCAATGATTCTAGTAGTACAAATGGATCCTGGACCTACTCCTACTTTTACCGCATCAGCACCTGCATCTGCTAGAGCAATTGCTGCTTCCGGTGTAGCAATATTTCCTACGATCACTTCCAGATCAGGGAAAGCAACTTTGATTTTTCTACAAGTTTCGATAACGCCTATGTGATGGCCATGAGCTGTATCTATAGAGACTACATCCACACCTGCATTTTTTAATGCTTCTACTCGCTCCACGATATCGGCAGTCACGCCAACTGCTGCGCCAACTCGAAGTCTTCCAAACTCATCTTTACAAGCATTAGGCTTGTCTTTCCTTTTGAGAATATCCTTATACGTGATCAGACCACTTAGTTTGTACTCATCATCTACAATTGGTAGCTTCTCGATTTTATATTCCTGAAGAATTTCTTCTGCCTGCTCCAAAGAAATACCGGATTTTGCGGTGATCAGGTTATCAATCGTCATAATCTCACGGATAGGACGATTTTGATCTTTAATAAAGCGTAGATCACGGTTTGTAATAATTCCTTTCAACACCTTGTTTTCATCAACTACAGGAATTCCACCAATATGAAATTCGCGCATGATCTGTTCTGCATCACGCACTTTGGCATCTATATGAAGCGTGATTGGATCTAAGATCATACCTGCCTGAGATCGCTTAACTTTCCGGACCTGAGCCGCCTGCTGCTCAATCGACATGTTTTTGTGAACAAATCCAAGACCGCCTTCAAGGGCAATAGCAATAGCCAATTCAGCCTCAGTGACCGTGTCCATGGCAGCGGAAACCAAAGGAATGTTTAGTCTGATTTTTTTGGTGAGTTGGGTGGAGGTATTCGTGTCGCGTGGAAGGACTTCTGAATAACCTGGGACTAGAAGCACATCATCGTAGGTGAGTGCTTCGTAGAGGAACTTATCGGAATTTCTATTCATGGCAAATATTGGTGTGAGGTAACCCTATTTGCCCGTCAAAGTTACACACAAAATTCAATGCCAAACTAATCCCCTCCAAAATAAATTTGGAATAGTACTGTGTTTCCTTCTAAAACCAAATTTGTGATTTGATGAAATCGAGCCTGCCTGTGGCCAAACAGGCATGACTCAAAGTCACACACTGGAATGATTACTAGCTATGCGAGATTCTCCGAATCAATCCCGATAACTATCGGGAAGGGACAAGCTATAAGTCCATTGAAAGTCAATTATAAAACATATGAAATAGCAAAGGAAATCTTGTAATTGAATTTTGTGCTTAATTAATTTGGAACTACCATGCCTGTCAAAGGCAAAATCTACTTCTTCTGTAGTCTGGCAATATAGAACCCATCAAAGCCACTTTCCTGTGCCAGAACTTTCTGATCCTCGATTAATTCAAAATCTTTTCCCGCTTCACTTGCCAAGAACTTAGCTATTTGATCCTGATTTTCAGACGGTAAAATACTACAAGTAGCATAAACCATTTGTCCACCTGGTTTCAACATGGATGGGTAGCTTTGAAGGATTTCCTGCTGTGTTTGACGTACTTTAGCGATGGATTCCTCACTGAGTTTCCACTTAGTATCAGGATTTCTGCGAAGAACTCCCAAGCCGGAACAAGGAACATCTAAAAGCAACCTGTCGGCAGTTTCTTTTATTCGTTTGATTGTCTTGGAACCTTCGATCACTTTGCGTTCAATAATAGAAACGCCATCGCGACGTGCTCTAAGCTTGGTTTGCTGAAGTTTCCATTCTTCCACATCCAAGGAAAGGACCTTGCCTTTGTTTTGCATCAAAGCTGCGATGTGAAGTGACTTACCTCCAGCACCAGCACACGCATCAATCACTCGCATTCCCGGCTCTACGGCGAGGGCTGCAGCGACTAATTGCGAGGAAGCATCTTGCACTTCAAACATGCCTTCTTTGAAAGCCGGATTACGGAATACATTTGTGCGTTCATCCAAGATCAGCGCATCAGGATAGCCTTTTATGATATGTGTGTGAATATTATCTTCAGCCAATCTATTCTTCAGCTGCTCACGGGTGATTTTGAGTGTATTGACACGTAAGACTACTTGTGCTTCCTGATTCAAACTGTGTATCTCTGCTTCCCACTTATCTCCCAGTTCTTTTTTACCAAGGTCAAAAAGCCAATCCGGTACAGACTCCAATTTGGCGGGGTCATCCAGCTTCTCATACTTTTCTTGGATTTTATCTGGATTGATTTTTGCGAATTCTTCCCATGGGGGAAGCGTATTGCCCTGCATCAGCCAATAGGTACCAAAAAGATCATAGGGCTCCTTGCTTGGGCTCAAATAATTGATCAATCGCCACCAGCGAACCATTTCATAAGTAGTTTCCGCTATAAATGAACGATCACGTGCACCCCATTTTGGGTTGGATTTCAAAGTGCGCTCGATTACTTTATCAGCGTATTGACCTTCTTCAAAAATTGCTGCAAGTGCGGTATGAACCCCGCGGATGGTATTGTTGTGTAGCTTCATGGGAAATAAATTCTCCGCAAAGGTAGTTTTTCTTTCTGAGTCTGTCAGAATGAGATTTTAAAAGGGCTGAAAAACTGCCCTTTGAGAATCCCCCTCAGGTATCAAAATACAAATTTTGGTTTTGATACCTTTACCTTTTAAACCTTCCAAATTCCATCGAACAATGTCAACCTTTCAAAAGCTTATGTCTTCGTGGGCTACAAAACTTACCGATTACGATAGGCAAGAATCTGAATCTTTGGTTAGCTGGCTTTTTGAGCACCATCTGGGATGGAGAAGAAGTGATCTGTTAAATGAAGTTGACGAAGCCTCTTTTCCACCAAAAATCTTCGAAGACCTTGAGCGATTAATGACAGGAGAGCCTATTCAGTATATTATCGGGAAAGGGCCATTTTATGGAAGAGAGTTTTTTGTCAGCCCAGCCACGTTGATTCCCAGAAATGAAACCGAGGAATTGGTTCACCTGATCATCAAAGAAAATCTAAAAGCCGGGTTGAGGATATTAGACATCGGAACAGGAACAGGGTGTATTCCAATTTCCTTGGTTTTGGAAATGGACAACCCTGAAGTGTACGCTGTGGATATTTCGGAGGAAGCACTAGTGATCGCCCGAAAAAATGCTGGGGAATTGGGAGCTAAGGTAACTTTCTCTAAATGTGATATATTAATTCAAACTCCTGAAGCAGAAAAATTGGATATTTTGGTAAGCAATCCACCTTACATTCCTGAGCAGGAAAAATTCAAGATGCATAAAAATGTACTGGATTATGAACCTGAACTAGCCTTGTTTGTGAGTGATATTGATCCTTTTATTTTTTATAGAATCATAGCTGAGAAAGGAAAACAACTGCTAAGCCCAGAAGGGAAGCTTTATTTTGAAATCAATGAGATATATGGAAACGAAATTGCTGTTCTGTTACAGAAGCTGGGTTATTCGGAAGTGAGAATACTGAAGGATTTGAATGAAAAGGATAGGATTGCAGTAGCTAAGCGCTAGATTTAATTATCCTGAAATATTGAGAAGAAAATGCAACTTATATGAGTCAGAAAAAATGCCCAAACTGTGGACAATGGTCAAATTGGACTAACAATTATAGCGATCGTTGTGAGTACTGCGGAGAAATATTGTCTCCTGTGGAACTGGATCGACAGGATAAACTGGAGCAGCAAAAGGAGAAAAACGAAAAGGACTGGATGTTCTATATAAATCCGGATGACAGCTCAATAGTAAAGTTTTTTAAAAAGTCCGGTAATCTGTTCTACACTGTATTCATGGCAATCATGACTTTTATCATGTGGTTGATAGCTGCTTTGCCAGGATGATAAGTTTATTCAAAAATCCAATTTTTATTTTCGCTTCCGTGGCTTTTTGGGTCAATCAATATCTCGAAAAATCACTTGGGGTATTTGTGCCTATTTATCATTCCTATGGAGATGATTTGATGGCTATGCCAGTCGTGTTTGGGATCTGCCTGCAAGTGATGAGATGGTGGCATCCCGCGGGCGAAGAGCTCATCTTCACCAGAAATCAGGTGCTGATCGGGTTAGTCTATTTATCTGTCACCTTTGAGGGAGTCTTGCCACTAATCTCAGAAAACTATACCGCCGATTTCTTGGATATACTATGCTATACGCTTGGCACGGTTGTATTTTATAGATTCATGAATAAACCTGCTCCCCAATCCAAAAAGTCCCAGGCACTTTAATTGAAGTAATGCCCTCAGGCACTTCCAGCATCGTAGCATAGGCAATAGGTAAGATTAACTCCCCATTTTCATTTTGGATTTGTACGGGCATCCCCTCCTTACCATGGATATGTATAGTGCTTTCAGCAAACCACTTTTTGAATTCCCCTGATTTTACTGGATAGTACTTCCAGTCACCATCCAAGATGGTAAGATTTATCAGGTCAAGTTTGTCCTCAATCTCCAGTGCTTTCAGATGTGAAATACCTATCAGATGTACCGCTGTGTAGTCAGTGGATAAAAGATATTCAAGTCCAGTTTGCAAATAAGTTTCTTGGAAAACCGTAACGAATTTTACAGGATATTGCTCTTCCAGTACTTGTTGATTTTCTGCCTGAAAAGCCTCTGAAGCTAAAATCACATCAATTTTTATTCCCCAACTCAATACTTGATCCAGTGCTCTTTCACTGACAAGTACTGAAGGAACCCATTCTAGGAGTGGAGAAATTTGATCAAAACGAATCTGATCTGCATCTAAAAGAAGGACAGCAGGCTCTTGTTGTTCTTTGACAAAATGATGCGATGACATCAACCCTGTAGTTTGCGGTAAAATTCAAGTGAATTTCTATAGGCTAAGCCCTCCAGTTCATCTGCACCTAACTTGTCTTCCAGGCTTTCAATCAATGAAGGATATTTTTCGGCGTTCTCTACCAGTGGAAAATAAAATGGGTGACGGGATGAATCATCGAAGTCCTTGGTGTAAAAATAATCTGCACCGAAGCAGATGGACTTTTCTCCACCAATTTGAAAACCATGGAAAATATGATCAAATAAACGCTCAGGTACTTTTGGATCCAAGAAAGCTCTGAGGAAATTTACACCAATTAGCCCCCCTCGGTGTATGATTTCTTTGGCAAACTCATCGGTAAGATTCCTAGGGTGATTCCATATTGCTCGGAAGTTGGAATGACTCGCTAGCACGGCTATATCCAGTTTATTGCTATCAATATGGTTTAGGATCCCTTCTGCAAGCAAATCTGAAGTATGTGATAAATCCACTGGAATACTTTTACCTGACATATAATCCAACAATTTTTTCCCGTCTTCCTTTAGTCCGATTCCCTTGGTATAATTTCCTCCACCAAAACGATTCTCGGTATGATGGGTGAGGCTGATGTAAGCGAGTGATTTCACCTTTTCCAAAATAAAATCAAACTGGCGGTAGATCTCCTCCCAACTTGCAGACTCATTCCCAAAACCAGCCGCATTTTCTACTGAAGCTTTTATCCCTATGCAATTTTGCTTTTCCCAGTTTTGTAAAAAATCTGAATCAATTAATGCCAAGTCATTCCTGTGTTTTTGATGTAGCTCCTCAAAAATCACTGCTTGCCTAGCTGCCAGATCCATGCTTTCTGACTTTACATCTGTGTAAATAGCTAAAATTTGCATACGCACCCCCCCAGCTATCATCCATGGAATAGCACAGGCAATGTCATCTTTTGAATAGGGATCCGCACTGGGGATCCTAGCAAGATAGGACAACAAATCACAGTGCAAGTCAGAAATAGGGAATGCCATCGTTTTAGGGGTTAGGACAAAGTAAACCAAAAAAGCGTACGTTTTTTAATACTTTTGAGCAGGATTACGGTTAAGTAATACTAAAATAGATTTTCAATTTCACTGGATAAATAAAGATATGGCCTTAGCACAACCTTTCAACTTCAAAAAATGGATAGACGAAAATAGACATCTGCTCAAGCCACCAATTGGGAACCAGCAGGTTTATAAGGGGAATGATGACTTCATTGTGATGGTGGTGGGCGGTCCTAATTCCCGAAAAGATTATCACTCCAATGAAGGAGAAGAGTTTTTCTATCAATTGGAAGGTGATATCATCCTAAAGGTGATAGAAGACGGCAAGCCAAAGGATATTCCTATCAGAGAAGGAGAGATATTCCTTCTTCCATCAAAAGTTCCTCATTCTCCACGTCGCCCTGCCAATACGATTGGGCTGGTGATCGAGCGCTATAGAAGAGCAGGTGAGGTGGATGGGTTTATTTGGCATTGTGAAAATTGCGGAGAAAAACTTTATGAGGAATATTTCGAGGTTACAGACATTGTCAAGCAATTGCCGCCAGTTCAGGAGAGATTTTGGAGTAATCCTGAGCATACTACTTGTAGCAATTGCGGAACAGTGATGGGAAAATAGAGTTGTAAGAAGATGAAGCATTACACTCCCTCCTTTTAAGGAGCTGATCAACAATGATTAATTCAATTATTCTAAAAGAATGGACTACCAATATTCAGCCCAATTCGCACGGGAGATGGATGAAAATGATCCTCTTTCCAGCTTTCGGGATCGCTTTCTTTTCCCAAAAGTTAATGGGGAAGACGCAATTTATCTGTGTGGAAATTCTCTGGGATTACAGCCTAAATCCGCAAAAGATTACATAGCGAAAGAATTGTCGAATTGGGCTGAAATGGGAGTAGATGGACATTTTCATGGCGAAGATGCCTGGTTTTTTGCGAAGCAAAAATCGAAGTCGGCTTTAGCGGAGATTGTAGGAGCTCACGAACACGAAGTAGTTGCGATGAATAATTTATCGGTTAACCTTCATCTGCTGATGGTTTCATTTTATAGGCCCACCAAAGACAGGTATAAGATAATCGTGGAGGCAGGAGCATTTCCGTCAGATCAATACATGTTGGAAACTCAGGTGAGGTTTCATGGATTAGACCCAGAAAATGCCATCGTAGAACTTAAGCCGAGAAAAGGTGAGTACACACTTCGTACGGAGGATATTTTGGCAGAAATAAGAAAGCAGGGAAATTCACTGGCCATGGTGAATATGGCTGGTTTGCAATATTATACTGGCCAGGTTTTCGATATGAAAGCCATTACGGCTGCAGCCCATGAAGTAGGTGCATATGCCGGGTTTGATCTAGCGCATGCTGCGGGCAATGCTCCTCTGAATTTGCATGATTGGGATGTGGATTTTGCGACTTGGTGCAGCTATAAATACATGAATTCAGGCCCTGGAAATGTATCTGGAGTATTTGTTCACGAGCGATTTGCTGAGCGTCCGGACATGCACCGTTTTGCAGGCTGGTGGGGTCATGATCAGGAGCAGCGCTTCAAAATGGAAAAGGGATTTGTGCCTATGCACGGTGCGGATGGTTGGCAGCTTTCTAATTCTGATATTATAGGTCTGGCAGTTCATCAGGCTTCTTTGGATATTTTTCAGGAAGCAGGAATGGCAAATCTGAGAAAGAAGTCAGAGCAGCTGACAGCCTATTTAGCCTATTTAATCTCAGAAATCAGCGGAAAATCGGGGGTTTTAGAAATTATTACTCCTAATAATCCTGCGGAAAGGGGTTGTCAGTTATCTTTGCACATTCATCGAGGTGGCAAGGCAGTCTTTGATGAATGGTATGAACAAGGAGTCGTAGGCGACTGGCGCAATCCAAATGTGATCCGTCTGGCACCTACACCGCTCTATAACAGCTTCCTAGACGTGTTCCGTTTTGCAAAGATTTTGGAACAATCTCTGAAGAAATTCGCTTAAAGGAAGCGTGAATAAAACAATCCAAATGGAAAAAAATCAAGTTACCGTATTAGGAGCCGGATTGATCGGTTCTTTGATGTCTATATATCTGAAGCGTCAGGGTTTGGAGGTAGAAGTGTATGACAAGAGACCCGACAAGCGCACATCCATTTTTGATGAAGGAAAAAGATCCATCAATATGGCACTTAGTCATCGCGGATGGAAAAGTCTGGAAGAGGTAGGACTAAAGGAAAAAGTAATGCCACTGGCCATTCCGATGTATGGCCGCAAGGTTCATGATGAACATGGCGGTACTACTTTTATTTCCTATGGAAAAGAAAACCAGGCAATATATTCTCTTTCAAGAGGAAAATTTAATCAACTGCTTGTAGAAGAAGGAGAGCGATTGGGGGTTCATTTCAACTTTGAACACAAATGCACTGATGTTAATTTTCGCAATCAAGAAATAGATTTCAAGACACCTCAGGGAGAAAAGAAAATTTTAGCACCCATATTATTTGGTGCTGACGGAGCTTATTCATCGCTTAGACTTGCGATGCAAAAGCAAATCCGATTCAATTACAAGCAGGAATACATCACGCACGAATACAAAGAATTGACGATTCCGGCAACTGCAACCGGGGATTTTGCTATGGATCCTAATGCATTGCATATTTGGCCTAGAGGTAAGTTTATGTTGATTGCACTTCCAAATCCTGATAAAACTTTCACCTGCACCTTGTTTTTGCCTCACAGCGGTTCTAAAATATGCTTTGACAAAATCAATGACGAAAATGATTTGGAGATCTTATTCTCTAATTATTTTGATGATGCGTATCAATTAATGCCAGATCTCAAGACTGAGTATTTTGCCAACCCAACTTCCGCTCTGATTAATGTGGAATGTTTTCCATGGGTACAAGGCACGAGTCTGCTTATGGGAGATGCTAGCCATGCGATGGTTCCCTTCTATGGTCAGGGGATGAATTGTGGTTTTGAAGATTGCTCTATTTTGAATGGTCTCATCGATAAGTTCGGGACCAACTCTTGGGATTTGGTTTTTGAGAAATTCCAGAAAAAGCGTAAAGTAGACACCGATGCCATCTGTCAATTGGCGATGGAGAATTTTGAAGAAATGAAAGATTCTGTGGCAGATCCTAAGTTCGTACTTCGCAAGAAAATCGAAGCAAAGCTCTACGAATTGTACCCAAATGATTGGATTCCATTGTACTCCATGGTGACTTTTACGGATATGAGGTATTCGGAAGCCTATGCACAGGGAAAATTGCAGGAAGCAATAATGGATCGTGTGATGGCAGATCCGCTAATCACCGAAAATTGGAATAAGCTCGACTATGAGGATATCATCTATAAAATGGAAACAGCAAAAGCGGTCTAAAACTATTTTTAACCGCGAAGGGCACGAAGGTCTGAACCTTTGAGAGCATGGATTGGATGAGGATATCCAGCTTCTGTAGAAGCAGAATAAAACTAATTAGTGACCTCAGAGCAACCCTCCGCGTTTCCCGTGGTTAAAAAAGAATTTATAAAAACCAAAGGAGTTGAGAAATCATCACCTTTGGTTTTTATAAAAGTGGCCTAAACTGCCTCAGGAATCTCACATCATTCTCGGTAAATAACCGAAGATCTTTGATCTGGTATTTCAGCATGGCTATTCTCTCTATTCCCATTCCGAAGGCAAACCCGGTATATTTTTTAGAATCAATCCCACAGTTTTCCAACACATTTGGATCCACCATTCCTGACCCACCTATCTCTACCCAACCGCTGCCTTTGCAGACATTACAGCCTTTGCCGCCACAGATCAGACAAGTGATATCAATCTCTGCGCTTGGCTCGGTAAATGGAAAATAAGATGGTCTAAACCGGACTTTTGTTTCCTTGCCAAACATCTCTTTGGCAAAGTGATAAAGTGTGTTTTTCAAATCAGCAAAGCCTACATTTTCGTCCACATAAAGTCCTTCCACTTGGTGGAAAATACAATGCGCCCGGGCTGAGATCGCTTCATTCCTATAAACTCTCCCCGGCGATAGTGTACGAATAGGAGGTTTCTGGTTTTCCATCACACGTACCTGTACAGAAGAAGTATGCGTTCTCAGAGCGATATCAGGATTCTTCTCAATAAAAAACGTATCCTGCATCTCACGGGCAGGGTGGTTTTCAGGGAAATTCAGCGCGGTGAAGTTATGCCAATCGTCCTCTATCTCGGGACCTTCAGAAAGGTTGAATCCAATGCGCTCAAAAATCTCAATAATCCGCTGTCGGGTAGCAGTCAAGGGGTGAATTCCACCTAAGCTTTGATTGGAGGGGGGAAGCGTCAGATCGATATCGGCCGATTTTGACTTCTTATTCGCTTGATTTACTTTATCGATCAGCTCTTGGAATTTTGTCTCTGCAAGTTGCTTTACAGCATTTACCAACTGTCCATAGGATTTTTTCTCCTCATTGGGGATTTTCCCCATTCCTGCAAAGAGCTCTCCCACCACACTTTTTTTGGAGATATACTCCATTCTGTAGTTTTCCAGCTCTTCTGGATTAGTGGCATCTGCGACTGTAATAGCGGCTTTAATAGCTTCGATTTTCTCCTGGTACATTACTTACTGGTTAATCAAGCCACAAAGCTAATGCTTTTGAGATTTTTTGGGTAGAAAAGGCTGGGTGAATACGGTAATCAATCTTCAGAAAGCTAATGAAACGAAAAGACTGCAGATTTATTTTGGTGGGAGTCAATCCACCTAGCTAAAGCCAATCGTATCTCACTCCAAATAAGAAACCAAAAAAATCATCAAACTAACAAGATCATGAAAACTCAAAATTTCTTCAAAGTGGCTTTTGCAGCCTTTCTTTTTCTTTCTGCAAATCAAGCCTTTGCCCAAATGGGAAAAACAAGAATGGTAGGTGGAGCTGAGATGTACCCTTCTAAAAACATTGTGGAAAATGCTGTGAATTCTAAAGACCACACGACACTAGTTGCTGCGGTAAAGGCAGCGGGCCTTGTAGAGATACTTCAGGGAGCTGGTCCATTTACAGTATTTGCACCAGATAACATGGCATTTGAAAAACTCCCTGACGGAACAGTGGAGACTCTATTAAAGCCAGAAAACAAATCTCAACTTCAATCAGTTCTTACTTATCACGTACTAGCGGGCAAAATGGGCTCAAAGGACATCGCTGCTGCGATAAAGAAAGGAGACGGTAAGGCTGTCCTTACTACAGTGCAGGGTGGAAAGTTGACCGCTTGGATGAAAGGTAAAGACCTTTATATCACCGACGAAAATGGAGGAGAATCCAAAGTAACCATTGCGGACGTATGGCAATCAAATGGTGTGATTCACTCTGTAGATGCGGTGGTGCTTCCCAAAATGTAATAGTTGCCTGTAACCCAATTGCTAAGCCGATTCCAGATGGGGTCGGCTTTTTTATATTCGTCATCAGAGCTTTTTTGTTTTGTAAACATCAGGCTGGAAATAGATGGCATGCTTGTCGTCCCTACATCTGTTTTTGCTCGGGATAATAAAACTTATTTATTTTAAAGTCCTCCCATTCGTGGTAATCAATATCCTGGACTATTTTATTCATAAATTCTGCACATTCTTGTTTGCAAAGGTAGATGCCAAATAATGATTCACTTCTATTGACTAAAAAAGTCCTGCTACTATCAAAAAGTCGCACCAAATCCTTCCATGACCCTAAAACAAGTAATTCGTCACGATTTTTAATGGTTTGGATTACTTTGAAATTTCCTTGAACGCTTGATATTTTCATAATGATAAAAAGTTGATGCTGAAATAATTAAACAAATTTAAACAATATCACAAAGTGACTCAATAAGTATAAACACGTATATTTTATAGGAGCATTACTGAAACTTGGTGTTATTCTATGATATCACGATTCTTCTGAGCCCATATCAACAAAGAATTGTGTTTTTTTTCTAATTGTAACTTGACAATCATATTGCTTCTATGCTTGTCAACAGTACGCTCGGAGATAAAAAGTTTATTAGCAACATCTTTAGTAGAAAACCCCTCAGCGATTAATCTCAGGATTTTTACTTCTGAAGGAGTCAATGGATTTTCATCCGATTGGAATTTGTTTTTTTTCATCCCTTCAAAGATTTTCTCACTAAAAAATTGACCTCCATCTAATACGATGGCGACCGCTTTTGAAAGGTCGTCAAGTGCAAATTCCTTTAGAATATACCCGGATAAGTTCAATTCCTTTGCCTGATGATAGAGGTAAAGCTCCTTATGAAGGGTGAGTAAAATGACCTTCGTTTTGAGTTCTAATTTCTTGCAATCTGTAGCTATTTCGAGTCCCGTCTTATTTGGCATTTCCATGTCCAAGATGGCAAGTTGAGGCTTGAATTTGATAATTTGATCAATAGCACCCTGTCCCTCATTGGCAGTACCTACGATGTCCAATCCAATCTCGCTCAGGAAATCTTGCAATCCCTTCAATAAAATTGGATGATCATCCGCTATTACTACCGTTGGCTTTTGATTAGGCATACACGATAAAACTTAAACTGGTTCCAACCCCCTTTTCACTGTTGATTTTCATGCTTCCTTGAATAGAAGCAATTCGTTCTTTCAGTGTTTTCAGCCCGAGGCTTTGAAAGTCATTCAATTTTTCAGAAAAATCAAACCCTTTTCCGTTGTCTTCAATTTTCAATTCGACTCCTTTTTCAGTTCTTTTGAATAAAACCCGCAATGCGCTAGCTTCAGAGTGCTTTAAGACATTGTTAATTGATTCCTGCAAGATTCGATAGAGTTGTAATTCTTGTTCTTTTTTTAAGACTCCCCTTAATTCCTCTATTTCAGATGATACAAATATGTCAGTTTCTTGGTCTATCTGATGCAGCAAATGTTCGGCTGCTTTACTTAGGCCTAACTTTTCTAATTGCATTGGGTGAAGTGATCGGGCAATTGATCTTAGTTCGCTGATTGCAGTATCTAGCAGTTCTCCCGTTGTATTGTCTTTAGAGAGAGCCACTTTATTCTTGATCAAAAGTAAGCTTTGGCCTAAGCCATCGTGAAGATCTTTCGATATCCTTACCCGCTCTGCTTCTTGATTTTTTAGGAGCTCCTGAGAAAATCTCGATTGCATTTCTTTCTTCTTTTTCTCATGCTGCAAATTTTTCCAAAGGAAAATCAAAACTGCGGTTAAAATAAAGATAAAGACAATAACTGCTATAACTGTAAGTCTGGTCTTGTTTCTCTGGCTGATGGATTCTATCTCCTGGGTCTTTGCCAGGATTTCTTTTTCTTTTCTTTCTGTTTCGTACAGTGTTTGGTAATATGAAAAAGTGGCGGCTTGATTGGCAGCAAAAATTGAGTCTGTATAATTAGTCAATTCCTGGTTAATTTGATAGGCTTTGGCAGACTGTCCCAACTCGTTGTAGGTATCACCCAATAGCCGGTATGCTTTAATTAAATGATCCATGTTTTTAGATTCTTTGGCTGAACTGAGTGACTCTTGAGCAAGTTGATTTGCCTGAGAGAGATTACCTTGAGAATATGCTAATAGGGCTTTTGCATTAAGAAAAACAGGATTGGTGGTAGCTATTTCAGGCACTTGAGGAATCATTTCTTTTGCCTTGTCAAAATATTCTTGTTGCTTTTTTAAATCTCCATGTTCTCCATAATAGTTGCTAAGTGAAAGCTTGATCATGCATTCTGTATAGTAATCCCTAGGGTCAAAAGGAGTTAAAGAGTCTGCCTTGAGAAGGGAGGCTAGCTGATCTTTGTATCGTCCTTGTTTACCAAAATCTTCAGATTTATTATACAGCTGGATCGCAACGTTAAAACGGCTAGAAGTCTCTTCGTATGTTGAGATCAGCGAATTTCGAATTTTTTCTGCTTCGTTGTAGATTGCAAATTTACTGAACAATATAGCCATCCCACCATCAACATAATTCACATACTCACTATCCCCCAGTTCTAGATAGATATCTCTGGCAGTCTGATAATCTTGCAGACCGCCAAGTAGATCGCCTTTGTAATCCCTTGCTTGACCGCGGAAAAAATATGAATCTGCAATGAAAATAGAATCCTTTTCACTAAATCTTTCAATGGCTACACTATATTCAGTAATAGCCGAATCAAATTGTTCCAAACTAAAATAATCACCCGCAAGTTTCAGGTGAAGATTTCCTTTGTCTTGAGATTTGCTTAGCTCGTCTTCATGAGTAATTGCTCTCTTCAGCAGTTGCCTTTTCAGCTCAGGAATTTGAATAGATGAAGGATGGTTAATATAACGCAATACATGATCAGCCATGAGGTCATATTTGCCTTCTTTTTCACTGAGGTTGATCAATTCGCTCAAATAAACTCCTGCGATAGAATCACTGGGTTTTGATGCTTCGAAAAGTGCAATTAATTCATCGAGATTATTTCTCTGAATCGTGTCTTGTGCGGTTTTAGCGAGGGAGCTAAGGATTGTAGAAAAGGTAGCTAGTACAAAGCCCAATGAGAAGATCAATCGAATCATTTTTAAAGATAGGAAAATCAACAATTTGACGGCTACATGTTTGGTTTGGAATAGCAATTGTTTTTTAGAAGAAAAAAAGACACCGTTTAAACGGTTAAATCTCATGTTATCCTGACAATTTTCCATAGGAAAAGTTTTAAAGAGTAATCCAAACCTTAGACAGAAATACGGGTTTACATAAAGACAGTGTTCTTCTATTTCATTGATAATTAGCTGTTTAATCCTCGAATCGAGGTATGCCTTGTTTTCCTATACCATTTCAACCAAGTATTATGAATAAAGTTACCCCTATATCCATTCTTTTAATTTTAATGATATGGAGCTTTGATGCCTTTTCTCAGGAGATCCGAGTGAAGGGCAAAGTGATGGATGGAAAGCGTGAATCTGCGCTAGAGTTTGCAAATATTGCATTGCTTTCACCAGAAGATTCTGCTGTTGTCACAGGTGGAATGAGTGAATTAGATGGGAGTTTTGAGTTTTCTACCGCTGCAGGAGATTATATTTTAAGAGTTGGTTTCATTGGCTATTTGGAATTTCATGAAAAAATTGCCTTAGCAGAAAATAAAAATTCCGTGAATCTAGGTACGATCACGTTGGTAGAAGATGCTCAAAATCTGGACGAAATAGTAGTTGAGGGTGTGACTTCGATGTTTGAATCGGACATAGATAAGCGAACCTACAATGTGGAAAACAGTATTGTGGCAGAAGGACAAACTGCTTCTCAATTGCTCAGCACCTTGCCATCTATACAAGTGGATGATGAGGGAGGAATTACGATGCGTGGGAGCGGAAATATATTAATCTATATTAATGGGCGTCCGTCAAATCTTTCTGGTGATGATGCAGAGAGTATTTTGTCTCAATTTCCTGCGAATAGTATCAAATCTGTCGAGTTGATAACAAATCCATCTTCGCGATATGATGCGACTGGGGTCGGTGGGATTATCAATATCGTATTGAAGAAAAATGAGAAGACTGGCTTCAATGGGCAAGTGAATGCCTCAATTGGAACACGAGAAAAATATCAGGCTGGAGTCAATTTGAATTATGGAACAGAGAAAGCTAATTTTTATGCATCCTACAACTGGCAGGATCGCCGCCAACTAGAAACTGGTGAAGGAAGTAGAACTAACTACTTGGAGGAATTTTCCCCTAAACTTGAACAAGTTCAGGATGGTTATGAAGTTGAGAAGACACATTTAATCAGAGCTGGGGTAGATTATAATGTCTCTGATAGAGGGTTATTGGGAGTTTATTTTCAAGGAAATTTCGATGATGAGGTAGAATATGCAAAGATCACACAGCTTAATTTAAGTGAAACTAGTTCTGTGGATTCTAGTTTTATTCGGATCAATGACGAGTTGAGTAAAAGTGGCAATTACGAAGGAGGGATTAATTATACATGGGATATAGATTCACTGGGACAAAAGCTATTCACGACGGTTTCGTATTCCTACGATAATCGTGAGCAGACAGAATTTTACAATCAGGAATTTTTTAATGCAGATGGCAATTCTGACCCTACCAAAAGACTTGTTCAAACAAATGACAGACCCAGAATTAGCAATCTCTACGTAGCTCAATTGGACTACGAGAAGCCTTTTGTAAACGGAGCTTCCATAGAAACAGGTCTAAAAGCCACACTTGGAAACTGGCAATGGAGTCAGCAATTTGCGCAAGGAGATGAGTTCACAGACTTCCAACCTGTCGTAGTGGATTCTTTGACAGATACTTTTGATTTTGATGAGCATGTCTATGCAGCATATTTTACCTATAGAAATACCAAAGGTAAATTTGGCTATCAGCTGGGCTTGAGAGGAGAATACACTGAGACTTTAGGAGAAACTGTAAGGGACCAAGAAAGTATTCCAAATAATTACTTCAATGTCTTTCCAAGTGCTTTTTTTAGCTATACCCTTGCGCCAGAAAATGAACTTACTTTGAATTATACCCGAAGAATTTCCAGACCAAGTATTTGGGATTTAGCACCGATTTATAGAGTGAGAGATCAGTATAATTTCAGTATTGGAAATCCTTATCTACAACCCGAATTCACAGATAGCTATGAAGTAGGCTACATGAAAGGTTGGGAAAAATACTTGTTGAATGCCACGGTTTATCATCGCTATAGTACTGATGTAGAAACCAGAATCACTATTCTTACCGACGATAATGTGGCTATTCAGAGCCGTCAAAATGCAGACACGAGATCTAGTACAGGTTTTGAGTTGATTAATCAGATCCAGGTTTTCAATAATTTAGATGCAACTTTGACTGGGAACCTATTTTATTCCAAGATCAACGCTGAGAATATTGAGGAAGATTTTAGCAATGAGAATTTCAGCTGGACTCTGAATTTGCTGGCAAATTGGTTAATTCCAAATTGGTTTAATGTACAGGCTCAAGGTAATTATCGGGGTCCAATTGTATTGCCTCAAGGTCAAATCGAACCTCAATACAGTTTGAATATTGGACTACGTAAGGACATATTTAATGGTAAAGCAACTATTTCTGCCAATGTCAGCGATATTTTCAATACAAGAAACTTCAGAATTACGACAGCTAATCCTCGATTTGATGCGAAGCGTGTATTCCAGCGTGAAACTCGAGTAGGCACACTTGCTTTTACCTATAGATTTGGAGGGTTCAAAGAGAACAATGGTGAAAATAACAGCCGACGAGAAGGCGGAGATGATTTTGGCGGAGATGATTTTTAGAAGAGGATAAGGTATTTTACTTTTATCCATGAGCCTATTAACAGAGCAAATTAAAGCATTGCTGGAAGACAAAGCCATCCCTGAGAAGGCAGCATTTTTTCCGCGGTTTTTTAAGTCTATGCCTGGCGGCTACGGAGAAGGAGATAAGTTTCTTGGAGTTATAGTTCCAGAGCAGCGGAAAGTAGCCAAGGCAGTTTATAAGGAGATAAGTTTTGGGGAGATAGAGGAACTTTTACATGATGTTTATCATGAAGTAAGACTCACTGCTATCCATATTCTCGTGTATCGTTACCAAAACTTAAAGACAGACTATGATCGAAAGGAGCTGGTGGATTTTTATTTATCACAACTTGATTATGTAAATAACTGGGACTTAGTCGATAGCTCATGTTATCATATTCTGGGGCATTATTATTTGAATAGAGAAAAAAATCTCTTTTATAAATTGGCAGAAGCAGATCACCTCTGGAGGCAACGGGTAGCCATGATCAGTTCTTATTTTTGGATCAAGAAAGGTTATTATGAGGATGCTTTGGCCCTGGCTGAAAAGCTGCTTTATCATGATCATGACTTAATTCATAAAGCTGTCGGCTGGATGCTCCGGGAAATCGGCAATATGGATTTTGAAGTGGAATTAGATTTTTTAAGAAAGTACTATATCACGATGCCCCGAACTACATTGAGATATGCAATTGAGAAATTTGATCCTCAGTTAAGACAGCAGTTAATGGCGGGAAAGTTATAATGATGATTTTTTACCAACTAAGCCAAATGAAATTCGTGATTAAGGAAACTTTTGTCATTCAATATGCTTTAATCTTATTCAATCTTAGAAATAAACAATCCCCTATTTATGCAAAGACCCGATTTTAACGTCGAAGAAGTAAATAAAATTATCCGTGGACG
This sequence comes from Algoriphagus aurantiacus, assembly GCF_035156405.1. Classification (NCBI taxonomy): domain Bacteria; kingdom Pseudomonadati; phylum Bacteroidota; class Cytophagia; order Cytophagales; family Cyclobacteriaceae; genus Algoriphagus; species Algoriphagus aurantiacus. Next base: position 121,992 of record NZ_JAXRUT010000004.1, read on the forward strand.
TAGATCCATGTTTGCGGCTCAGTTCAAAGAAAATGACCCTGTGGACGATGCTATCATTGAAGAACTGTTAGAAAATGCACGCTGGGCTCCCACTCACAAATTAACTCAGCCATGGAGATTTATAGTATATACTGGAGATGGTTTGAAGAAGTTTGCTGATTACCAGGCAGACATGTATAAGCGTCGTGCGGAGAAGAATGGGACTCCGTTTTTGGAGGCTACTTATCAGAAGTTTAAGGAGGGGCCTTTGAAAGCTTCTCATGTGATTGCAATAATCATGAAAAGATCTGAGGGCATTCCTTTGATGGAAGAGATAGCGGCAGTCTCGATGGCCGTTCAAAATATGTATTTAACTGCTTCTGCTCATGGACTGGCAGCATATTGGGGAACTGGCGGCCCAACCTTCTGGCAAGAGGCAAGAGAAGATTTTGGCTTAGAAGGCGAAGATGCATTGATGGGCTTTTTCTATGTGGCAAAGCCATCATCTGATACTTGGCCGGAAGGTAAAAGAGAGCGTATGGATGAAAAAGTAGCTTGGATCAGAGAATAATTATTTCATAAAAAGCAGCAATGAAACTGAATCATTGCCGCTTTTTTATGAATGTTCTGATTAGAAGCCTACGAAAGCCGGTGGCTCAACCCCTTCAGTTCTAAGGTAAGCTATGGCCGAACCTCTGTGATGTGTGGAGTGATCCATCAGTAAAGCCATCACCTGCCGTCTAGTTACATTGCTGCCAAATACTTCAATAGACTCTCCAGCATCAGCGTCTGAAAGCGCTTTCATGGTATCGGTGCCATAGTCGTAGCACTTTCCTACATAAGCAGCCAAATCAGCCTTTGAAGCGGTTGCAACATCAATGGTGAATCCAGGATCACCTCCTTTTAAGAACCCTTGTGAAATTCCAACGATAGCATTACCAATGTGATGGATTTGCTCTTTGAAAGACATGGCTGAAGGATCAGTTTTGTAATCCATGCCAGATTCAGGCATTTTATCAAGAACATCTAGTGTGAATTGCTTACTATTTTCCCATTTGCTGAGGAACTCGTCTTTCGTGGTTTGTGCAGAAACGGCTGTAGAAGCCATCATAAAAATGGCAACTAGTATGTTGCCAGAGAAGAATTGAAGTGCTTTTTTCATTTGAATAGAGGTTGGTTATTTTCTTAAATTTCAAGTATTCCCAAACCAAATCAAACACTTTGTCTAATTTTAAACCATGTTAAGAAAATTGTGGATCGGATTGTTGTTAGTTGGCATGGTGAGCTGTGATGAGACTTATTTGCCAAAACCACCGGGCTATAACCGTATTGATTTGCCAGATCATTCTTTTGAGAGACTGTCTGAGGGATACCCTTATCAAATCGCCTATTCAAGTTATTCGAGAGTCGAAGCGGATTCTTTCAATTTAGCTGAGGAAGCTTGGGTCAATTTAAATTATGAAGACTTTGGTGCGAAAGTACATTTGACATATAAGCGAATCGATGGGGATAAGGTCAATTTTAGACAATTATCCAATGATGCTTTTCGCCTAACGTCACAGCATCAAGTGAAAGCTTATGGTATCGAGGAAGCAGTTCTCTTAACTCCCGAAGGATATACAGGCGTTATAGCAGAACTTACAGGCGAAGTGCCTACTCAGTTTCAGTTCTTTGTAACTGACTCCACAAAAAATTTCCTGCGAGGTGCTTTATATTTCAATACAGCGATGAAAAATGATTCTCTTGCTCCTGTAATAGAATTCATCAAGGAGGACATGGCCCACTTGATGAATTCAGTAAAATTTGTTGATTAACTCAGCTTTTTCCAGGATCGGATAATGATAATTCCTCCTACTAGCGCAATGGCTCCAGCAATAAATCCTGCCATCATATTTCCGTAGATGAAGAATCCTGTGGAGAATAAAGCTGCATAGACCATTACCGATCCAATCATCATCAAACCGATTTCTTTCGGTAATTGACCAATGACTTGCTTTTCGGCTGGATATCTATCAAGTACTTTTTTCCAACCAAAAGCTGCCGGAGTTACTTTTCTGTAGAAGGAAAGCAATACTTCGTCCTTTTCCGGAGCCGTCATGAACGTAACGATCAACCAACCAATCGTAGTAATACTGACACTATAGATTAGTTTCAGGTATGCCTGGTTTTCTGGGATCATGATCCAGTTCACTTTTGGATTGACCACCTCGAAGAAGATAGCCACTACGAATGAAATCGCCATAGCTGAGATTTCTGTGTAGGCGTTGATTCTCCACCAAAACCATCTTAGGATAAAGATTAGGCCTGTTCCGGCACCGATTTGAAGGAGAATGTTAAATGCATCCAATGCACTGGAAAGGGCTAGTGCCAAGACTGCAGAAAGTATCATTAACACTACTGTGGAAATTCTACCCACAGCTACCAATTCCTTGTCTGACGCCTCTGGCTTCATAAATCTCAGGTAGAAATCATTTACTATATAAGATGATCCCCAGTTTAGGTGTGTAGAAAGCGTGGACATGACTGCCGCAATCAGTGAAGCTAACACAATGCCTATCAAGCCTGTTGGGAGAAAGGTGAGCATGGCTGAATAAGCCAAATCGTCGCCTAGTTTATCTACAGGAATATTTGGGAAAGCAGTTTGTAAATCAGATATATTCGGGAAAATGATCAGAGATGAAAGTGCAATCAAAATCCACGGCCAAGGACGCATTGCGTAGTGAGCTATGTTGAAAAACAACGTGGCACCGATGGCATTCTTTTCATCTTTGGCAGAAAGCATACGCTGGGCGATGTATCCACCCCCTCCAGGCTCAGCCCCAGGATACCAAGTAGCCCACCATTGGATAGCGATTGGCATCAAAAAAAGTGGGATGTAGGCGTTAGGATCAGAGAAATCAGGGAGAAAGTCTAGCTTATCAGCCACATTCTCGTGTGTCAATAGATTATTCAAACTTCCAATCTCAGGAAGGTCAATGATAAAGTATGCTGCACCAAATGATCCTATCATCGCGATAAAAAACTGGAAGAAGTCAGTTAGCAATACACCTTTTAATCCACCAAGAGAGCTGTAAACTACCGTAACAATTGAAGCTATCAGCAAAGTCTGAACTGGTGTTAAGCCAAGCATTACGCCACCGATTTTGATAGCTGCTAGAGAGACAGTTGCCATAATTACCACATTGAAGAATACTCCTAGATATATGGCACGGAAAGCTCTCAAAAAAGCAGCTCCTTTGCCAGAATATCGTAATTCATAGAATTCTAGATCGGTCGTAACCTCAGATCTTCTCCATAATTTGGCATAAACAAATACGGTAAGCATCCCTGTCAGCAAGAAAGCCCACCATGCCCAGTTTCCTGCAACACCGTTTTTTCGTACGATATCTGTCACCAAGTTTGGTGTATCCGCAGAGAAAGTAGTCGCAACCATAGAAACACCTAATAACCACCACGGCATATTTCTACCGGAAAGGAAAAATTCTTTGGCCGAGGAACCAGCTTGTTTCGATGTGTAAAGCCCTATCAGTAGTGAGATGACAAAGAAAGCGGCAATGATCGCCCAGTCAATAGAGGTTACATTCATAGCGGATGGATTTAATATGTTCTTTAATTTTTTTCAGAAAATAGCTTCTACTTAAATAATAAATTTTACTAAAGTATTTATTTTCCAGCAAATGGAAAAAATCTGACGCAGAAGTTTACTTAGATTTTACCGTATTCGCTCAATTTCAAAATAAATGTATGGATAAGATTAATCTTTATGGTGAGATAGACTGAATTCATTAGGTACTTACTTCTGCTTTCGTGCTCCTCAGATGAAAATCTAGTGGTAGGTAGCGAAACCTCATTCGTTCTAGTTTAGAATGGTGTTAGTGGGTTAAGAGATGTTGTAATCTCTGATGAAATCGAGCATCACGCAAGCAGCGACACACAGTGGGATGATTACAAGTATGCTAGATTCCATATGGCCTTTATAATCAAATTATAATCAAATGAAATATTTTATTATAGTTGGACCGAATCTGTAGAACGACAGAGGGAGAAGGTACTACAATAGCATTGATCAATAGGCAAATTTTCTTATGCCAATAATTCGGATTTGCTCGCGATACTATAGCTTTGGGCCATGATTAAAGAACACATTGCGGGCATTCTAGCCAAGTATACATTTAATTCATTCGAAAATTTTGAATTCCAAGCCTTTGGAGCGGGTTTAATCCACGGAACCTATTTGATAGAGGCTGGAGATTTGAAATTTATTTTGCAGGAATTCAATAACAGTGTGTTTCAATATCCTGAGCGAATTTCGCACAATCAGCGCCTTGTCAAAACGCAAGGCGATGAAAATCAGCTACAATTCCAGTTGCCTTTGCCCATTCTTAATTCGGATAAAAAATTGATTACGGAATGGAATGGGAAGTTATTTCGGTTATTCGACTTCGTATGTGGACGTACTATTCAAGAAATTTCAGCTTTAGAGCAGGCATATTTGGCAGCAAAGGCTTACGGGGTTTTTGCGGATTGGGGAAAAGCAGTCGATACTAATCAGCTCCAAGAGTCTATCCCAAATTTTCACCGCTTGGATTTGCGGTACAAAAAGCTTCAGGAAATCGCAAGCGAAAAAGGAAAACTTCCTGCGGAGGATCAGGAAGTGTTGGATTTTTACTTAGGAGAAAGCGAGCTGATCGCTGAATACGTAACCTATCAAGCTGTCCTACCGAATCGATTGACGCACAACGACACCAAAATCAACAACCTGATTTTTTCTCATGATTTAAAAAAAGTGGCAGCTTTGGTCGATTTGGATACGTTGATGAGTGGGTATTTAATGTATGACTTTGGTGATTTGGTACGTACAGTTGCTTGCTCTAAGTCAGAGACCAGTCGAAATTGGGATGCTATCAAAATTGAAATCCCAGTTTTTGAGCAGTTGCTAAAAGGCTATTGGGATGGAGTAAAATCTATAGCTACAAGGGAAGAATCGAGATCTTTGCTACTTGCAGGAGAAGTGATGACCTGCATTATGGGATTGCGTTTTTTTACCGATCACCTACAAGGCAATGTTTATTACAAAGTGGAGTACCCAGAGCAGAATTTTCATAGGGCAAAAAACCAGATGACTCTGCTGCAAAGCCTTCAGGTAAATAAGCCAGATTTGGAAAAAATCTGGAAATCTGTCACGCTATCGTGAAATAGAATTCAGACAATTCCAGTCATTTTCATTGGCAATTGGGCTGAGTGGGTTTAATTTGCCTATCCCAAAAATCAATTTTCCTTGCCAGGTTTTTTTGACACCAAGATAGAATTTCTCAAAGGAGTTGGTCCTCAGCGTGCCGCTCTGATCAACAAGGAGTTGAATATTTTCACCTTCGGGGAACTGCTACAGCTTTATCCGTTTCGCTACGAGGACAGGACAAAATTTTTTAAGATCCGGGAGCTTCATTCAGAAATGGAATCTGTGCAGGTGATTGCCAAAATCCGAAAGGTAGAGCTGGTAGGAATGGGCAATAAAAAGCGTCTGGTTGCTCATGTGGCTGATGAAACCGGGGAGATGGAAATGACCTGGTTCAAAGGAATTGCCTGGGTTCAAAAGAATATCGTCGCAGGAGCAGCTTATGTTTTTTTGGGAAAACCTGCCCAGTTTGGTAGAAAATGGAGTATAGCGCATCCTGAGATGGAGCCGCTGACCACTGGCAATGAGAAAAGAAATAATTTTCAGCCTATTTATTCTACTACCGAAAAGCTAAGAGCCAGATTTTTGGATTCCAAAGGGATTTCCAAAATCATGGAGCAGTTGGTTCAGGTTTGCTTTCCTCATATTCAAGAGACCCTATCCGCTGAGATTTTGGGACAATATCAATTGATTGGAAAAAGGGAAGCAATGCGCCAGATTCATTTTCCCACAGAACCAACTCTTTTGCAAAGGGCTAGAAAGCGTTTGAAATTTGAAGAGTTCTTCTATTTGCAGCTCCGTTTGCTTATGCTGAAAGTCGCCAGGACAGAGAAGTTCCGAGGGCAGGTATTGAATAACACAGAGTTACTTACCCAGTTTTATACCCATCATATTCCGTTTGAGCTCACCAATGCCCAGAAGCGGGTAATCCGTGAATCCTACGGGGATATGAAGTCGGGGAAACAGATGAATCGTCTGATACAAGGAGATGTTGGTAGTGGGAAGACAATGGTGGCTTTTATCTGTGCTTTGATAGCAATCAGCTCTGGAGCACAAGCATGCTTGATGGCTCCGACGGAGATTTTAGCGACACAACATTATTCTGGTTTGAAAGAATTTGCAGATATGATGGGGTTGAAAGTGGCACTGTTGACGGGCTCTACCAAGAAATCTGCCCGCACGGTTATTCACGGAGAACTGCAATCCGGAGAATTGAAGATTCTGATCGGTACCCATGCGCTTTTGGAAGATGTAGTTCAGTTCCAAAACTTGGCATTGGCAATCGTTGATGAACAGCACCGTTTTGGAGTGGCTCAGCGGGCCAAGCTTTGGGCAAAGAATGAAGAATTCATCCCTCATGTATTGGTCATGACCGCTACCCCAATTCCCAGGACGTTGGCGATGACCCTATATGGCGATTTGGATGTGTCTGTGATTGATGAGATGCCTGCTGGACGCAAGCCAATTCAGACGGTACATCGCTATGATAAAGACCGACTAAAAGTGTTTGGCTTTATCAATACGGAAATCAAAAAAGGCAGGCAAGTTTACATCGTCTATCCCCTGATCGAGGAATCCGAAAAAATGGATTTGAAAAATGTAATGGATGGCTACGAAAGTATCTCCAGGGCATTCCCTAATTATCCGATCAGTATAGTGAATGGTTCAATGAAGGCCGATGCAAAAGATTATGAAATGCAGCGCTTCGTCAAGGGTGAAACTAAGATCATGGTAGCGACAACAGTGATAGAAGTAGGCGTGAATGTACCCAACGCTTCAGTTATGATTATTGAAAATGCGGAACGCTTTGGGCTATCTCAGTTGCATCAATTGAGGGGAAGAGTAGGAAGAGGTGCTGAACAGAGCTATTGTGTGCTGATGAGCAAGTATGAGCTTTCTAAAGACTCTAGGGTCAGGCTGGAAACAATGGTTCGTACAAACGATGGTTTTGAAATCGCCGATGTGGATTTGAGATTGCGCGGTCCCGGCGATTTGATGGGAACCCAGCAAAGCGGGATAACCGATTTGCTGATTGCTGATCTGAGTAAAGATGCCCCGATATTGACTTTGGCTAGGGATGCAGCGCAACAGCTATTGACTGTTGATCCTGAGTTGGTTCAGCCTGAAAACCTGCCTATTCTCAGACAAATCAAGCAGCAGAAGAAGCATGCAGTGAATTGGAGCAGGATCTCTTAGTTACTTCTTCTTTGAAAACAATCCTGCAATTCTTCTAAAAATCTGCTTTTCCTTTTCCCAGAAGAAGTTAAACTGACCGAAAATAAAGCCATAGATCAACAGAAAAATCTGATATAAAGGCAACACCAGCAAGAGATATAAAAAAGTGTTGACAAAGCCGCCTTTCTCGACCCCGAAAAAATCCAAGATTGGGTTTTTGATAAAGAGAATAGTAAAACCCGTACACGCAAAAACAACCAAAACTAAAACTACCTGAAGTAGGCTATCCAATTTCCACTTGGTTTGTAGGCGCTGAAGAAAGCCTGGCTTATCGTTTTTCACTGACATCTCCCAAAAGTAATAAGAATCAGTCTAAATAATCCTGAGATTTGCATTAGGTTTCTTAGTACGTAATCGAAATCCTAATGCATATTCAGTATTTGATAGCCGGCGCTTGGCCGGCTATCATTTTACCAAGTAAATAGGTCTTGATTAAGACTTTGTAATGCTTCTTTTTTGAATTTGGAATCAATCAGTACCGAGACATTGTGACGGCTACCCCCAAAGGATACCATCCTTACGGGATAATCAATCAAGGAATCGATGACGGATTGAATTGCGCCCTTGCTTTCCGAAACCATATTTCCCACAATGCATATGATCGTCTGGTCCCGATCTACTTCCACAGTACAGAACGTTCCCAGCTCTTCCATAATATGTTCCAAATGACTTAAGTCATCAATCGTAACTGATACTGCTACTTCGGAAGTAGTGATCATATCGATTGGTGTTTTATATTTTTCGAAAATCTCAAATACCTTTCTTAAGAAACCATAAGCCAAAAGCATGCGGCTGGATTTGATTTTGATAGCTGTAATGCCATCTTTGGCAGCAATAGCTTTGACTCCTATTGACTCCACCTTTGCTTTGATCAGCGTTCCATGAGCCTCTGGCTGCATGGTATTAAGCAATTTCACCGGTACATTGAATTGCTGCGCAGGCCAGATCGATGCAGGGTGAAGGATTTTTGCTCCAAAATAGGCAAGCTCGGCAGCCTCGTCAAATGACATTTCGGCAATTGGCCGCGTTTTATCAACGATTCTAGGATCATTGTTATGCATCCCGTCTATATCGGTCCAGATCTCACAGGCTGTGGCTTGAATTGCTGCCGCTACCAACGACGCAGTATAATCGCTTCCGCCACGCTTCAAGTTATCAACTTCATTCAGGTGATTTTTGCAAATAAATCCCTGGGTGATAAAAATAGCATCGTCCGGATGCTGGGCAAGGATTGCCTTCAAGCGATCTGAGATTTTCTGCAATTCCGGTTCGGCATTTTCATCAATACTCATGAAATCCAGTGCGGACAAGAATACCGCAGGAATCTCGAGTTCCTCCAAAAGCGAATGAAATAGCTTGGTAGAAAGCAATTCACCTTGGGCTAGAATATCACGGTTGATCGCTTCATTGAAGGAGATTTTCAGTAGGATATTCAGAAACTCAAAGTGTTCTTTGATGATTTCCTGGGCTTTTTCTCTAGCAGCTTCTGTATTGACAAGCTTGGGATAAAAGTCATTGTAATGAGCGTGGAGTTCGTCTATTCTGGATTTTGCCAGAACTTTATCTGCTGATGCCAAAGCTTCGCCGATGCCTACCAAGGAATTGGTGGTGCCTGAAAGAGCAGAAAGAACTACGATTTTTGATTCATCACCACGGGTGATCAGGTCTTTTACCTGGTGCATGCGTTCTGGACGACCCACAGAGGTGCCTCCAAATTTCATGATTTTCATAAGGGCTGTAATTATAGGTTAATAGGTTTTTGTTCTTAGAATCCAAGCATTTTCACAGCAGTGATAGCTGCTTCATCGCCTTTGTTGCCGTGCTTTCCTCCAGCTCGATCCATGGCTTGTTGTTGAGTATTTGGGGTCAATACTCCAAAAATCACCGGCTTGTTATATTTCAATGCAACATTGGTAATGCCATGAGCAACCGCATCGCAGATAAAGTCAAAGTGCTTGGTCTCTCCCTGGATCACGCAGCCTAGGCAAATCACCGCATCGATGCTTTCTTCCTGGGCTAGCCATTGGGCAGCAAGCGTGAGCTCAAATGAGCCAGGGACATTTTTACGGATGATGTTTTCTTTTTTTGCTCCGTTATCCAAAAGTGTCTGGTAGGCACCAGAATAGAGTGCTTCGGTCACATCTTCATTCCATTCGGAGACGATGATTCCAAAAGTCTTTTTACTGATATCCTTTAAATTTTTGGAGGAATGTGCGCTGAGGCTTTTTAGGGAAGTTGCCATATAAGATAACTTTTGAAGTTTTAGATTTAATAACCAAGATGTAAGTATCAAGAAATGGGCTCGAATAGCCAGGATGTTAATATTAATGACTCGGTTAAATCTGGAAAAGGAAAGTTTTGGGAAATGAGACGAAATAAACAAAAAAAGAGTAAGACCGCAGGGCCTTACTCTTCAAGTATGCTATTCAAGAAAGCATTACTTAGAGGCAAGACCTTCTAAGCGAGCTTTATGTTTTCGTGCAGCAGAAAATTCGAATGACTCGAAATACGTGTCTTCGATTTCGCCATAGGCAGCAATTGCTTCGGGGATTTTACCTGCTGCTTCATATGCTATGGCAAGCTTAGTCAAATACTTAGGTGTGAAAAACTCGTTCTCATCGTATTCAGCCGCTTTTTTGTAGCTAGCGATAGCTTGGTCTGTATTTCCAAGCTCCATATGGGCGTCTCCTATTAAAGAATAAGCTTTTGGTTGCACCAAGAAGTCATCTGCTGAAAATTGCTCCAATTCAGTGATTGCTTCTTCGTATTTTCTCTCAGAAAGATAGATTGAGCCAATGTAAAAATGTGCAAGATTTGCAGCATCTGTTCTTGGGTAGTCATCTACTATGTTCAGAAAGCCTGCATTAATACCGTCGCCATTCAAGGCAAGCTGAACGCTGTCTTGCTCGTAGAAATACACTGCTTGGAACATTTCCTTTTGTGCTTTCTCATTTTGGTTTTGGTTATTGATCTGGAAAAATAGAATTCCTCCAATCAAAATCACTGCTGCGATTAATACACCAGCTAGTACCTTACTATTCTTCTTTAAAAAAGCCTCACCTCTACCTAATCTTGTTGCTATCTCGGAAGGATCTTCCAAAATATCATTGTGATGATCTGGGTGTACTCTTTTAGTTTGTTTCGTTGCCATGCTACTCAAATTTCAGCCGCAAATATACGGTTTTTATAATTTCCACAAAGCCCAATAAAAAAGCCATGAAAGCTTTCTGTCTTCATGGCTTTTAAGACATTATGTTTTATTGATTTATTCCATTACAAATGGATAGTCTTCTTGGATGTAAACATCCTTGAAAGCATCCTGTCCGTCCGGCCAAGGTGATTCTTCAGCGAATTTCACTGCGTCTGTTACTTTTTGTTTTACGCCTTTGATAATTTCCTCGATCTCTTCTTCGCTGAGAATATTATTTTCTTTGATGGTCGCCAGTACTTGTTCTACTGGATCACGTTGCTTGTATTCCTCTACTTCCTCTTTGGTTCTGTATTTCTGAGGATCGGACATGGAGTGTCCTTTGTATCGGTAAGTTCTCATCTCAAGCAAGGTTGGGCCATCACCTCTTCTTGCTCTGTCTGCAGCTTCAGCCACAGCTTCGTGTACAGCTTCTACATTCATGCCGTCAACTGCAAATGATGGCATGTCGTAAGATTCACCTAAAGTAGAAAGGTCTTCCACATTAGAGGATCTTTTTACAGCAGTACCCATTGCGTAACCATTGTTTTCAATAACGAAAATCACTGGAGTTTTGTAAAGCATAGCCAAGTTTAATGCTTCGTGAAAAGCGCCTTGACGTACGGCACCATCACCCATGTAGCAAATTGCCAGGTTTTTAGTGCCTTTATATTTCTCGGCAAAGCCCATTCCAAGTCCCATAGGAATTTGGGCTCCTACGATTCCGTGACCTCCCATGAAATTTTTCTCTTTATCAAAAATGTGCATAGAGCCACCTTTACCTTTGGTAGTCCCAGTCGCTTTACCGAAAAGCTCAGCCATGATCGCTCCTGGGTCAGTACCTAATCCAAGTGGGTGAGCATGACAGCGATAAGCAGTAATCCACTTGTCGTCTTTGGTCAAAGCAGAAATAGCCCCAGAAGCACATGCTTCCTGACCAATATATAAATGACAGAATCCTCTGATTTTTTGTTGACCGTAAAGTTGCCCCGCTTTCTCCTCGAACCTCCTCATTAAGAGCATGCTCTCGTACCAGAAAGTGTAAGTTTCCTTCGAATATTTTACTTTAGACTTAGTTGCTACAGTTCTCTTTGCCATATCGTAATGATGAAAATATGCTAATTTTAGGTCTCAAATATAATCAACCCACCCTAAATAACAGGCTACCGCCGAAATAATTACCCAAACTCATGCACTTGAAGTCTCTCGAACTCTTACAATTCAAAAATCATGAGAAGACTCGACTTCAATTTTCCAGCGAGATCAATTGCTTTGTGGGATTGAATGGGAGTGGAAAAACCAACGTACTGGACGGAATTCATTACCTGTCTTTGACCAAAAGCGCGGTGCAGTCTAGCGATAGTCTGAATGTACAGCACGAGAAAGATTTCTTTGCGATTAAAGGTCAGTTTGAACTGGCAGAAGCAAAGTCACTGGAAGTGAGATGCACAGTAGAGTTGGGGAAGAAGAAGCAGATCTATCAAAATGGTAAGGCGCTCTCCAAAACTTCTGAGCATGTAGGGCTTATTCCTCTGGTATTAATTGCTCCAGATGATACTGAGCTGATCAAAGGAGGAAGCGAGGGACGAAGAAAGTTTTTTGATGGGCTGATATCTCAGCTTGATCATTCTTACTTGGATCAGTTGATTCGATATCATCATTTTCTCAAGCAGAGAAATGCTTTGCTAAAGAAATTTGCTGAGACCGGCAGAAGGGATCTGACACTCTTAGATAATTACGATACTGAGCTGATTGAACTCAGCTTGAGACTAGCCACTCGGAGGAATGAGCTATTGACAGAAATGGCACCTTTATTACAGAGTCACTACTCCGAAATTTCTCAAGGGCAAGAATTAGTCAGCGTGATATACGAAACAGAGGCTTTACGTGAGGACTTCGCGGACTATTTTAAAAGCCTTCGGAAAAAGGACATGATAACCAAGAATAGTAATGCTGGCATTCACAAGGATGATTTTGGCTTTATGATAGGGGAGCACCCTATCCGTAAAATTGGTAGCCAAGGACAACAGAAATCCTACATAATTGCACTCAAATTGGCGCAGTTTCAGATTTTTGAACAGGATAGAGGGGAAAAGCCACTATTGCTATTAGATGATATCTTTGATAAGCTCGATGATTTGAGAATTGCACAATTGATAAAACTAATCTCTCAACATGCGTTTGGGCAGATATTTCTAACAGATGCCAGACCCGAACGGTCAAGAAAGATTTTAGCTGATCTGGATGCTGAGGTTTCTTTCTTTTCCATAAAAGAAGGACTTCTTAGTCAGGATGATGTTTAACTAAAAAGAGGAGCTCCGGCTCCTCTTATCTTATTTCCAAAGATCAGCTGGATAATCTCCAGCGTCATGTAATTTTTTCAGGGAATCGATCACTACAGGTTTGTCTTCAGTGTACGTGACTCCAAACCAGATTTTTCCACCTTCTAATATTTCAAATGCTGCTTCATCAGCTTGAATTAGATTGTTAGCGACAGTTGGGATGTAGAATTCAGACTTGAGATTATCGAGGTTTGCGGGAAGAAACTCATTCCACATTTTTTCGATAGCTGCAAAAACATCTTGGTGGAATCCCCAGAAGTTCATGCTTACTGGAGTGTCTTCAGCTATTTCCAAAACTTCACCTTCTCCTTTGCTAACTATTTTGTTACCTTCTCTTGCGATAGATGTTCTTTCTACCATTCCGATTAGGTGGCCATTTTCATTGGTTTCGCAAACGCCGCGGCTGACGGTGCCATTTTCAGAAAGCACATTCTGAATAGCATAGCCTACCATTGCATGAAGATCTGGTTTAACCTCTGAGGTTAGAAATTTACCTATTGCATCAAAAGCTTCCTTTCCATAAAAATCATCTGCATTGATCACAGCGAAAGGTTCTTTGATCGCATCTTTTGCACATAGTACAGCATGTGCAGTACCGAAAGGCTTTTTGCGCTCTGCTTGCTTCAATTCAGCGGGAACAAAGCTGTCCAGCGATTGAATCACAATGTCAACTTCGATTTTGCCTTCAAGTTTTGGTAGAAATTTTTCTTTGGCTACATCGAGAATTTCTTCTCGTACGATAAATACTACTTTGCCGAATCCGGCTCTGATTGCATCAAAAATTGAATATTCAAGAATTGTCTCTCCGCTAGGACCAAATCCATCGATTTGTTTATTCCCGCCATAGCGGCTTCCCATGCCTGCTGCAAGTACTAATAAGGTTGGTTTCTGGTTCATAGTAGGTTCTTAAAACGATGGCAAAATTAAGTGTTTATGTCAGGGGGACAAGTGGATTTAAGTGTTTCGTAAAAAGTGATAGGTTTTACATTGAACCATGATTTAAATAATCGAAAGCTTCTTCAATAGATAATAGATGTTTTACTATCTATTTTATTTCGAAATCACATAAAAAAACGAATATGTAGGCAAATCATTACCCTTACTATGCTTTTTATTTAATTTTCTGTTTAGTTTTATGCCATAAATTTAAAAAACCATTAGACCCATTGAAAAAATGAAAAAAATTGAAGCGATTATCAGGACTTCCCGCTTTGACCAGATCCACGCCTGTGTAGCTGGACTGGGGGTGAAGTTTCTCACCTTTTACGAAGTAAAAGGAATGGGCTTGGAGCATGCCAGGCTTGAGATGTACCGTGGTGTTCCTTACGAGCCCGCTTATATCCCTAGGACCAAGATTGAAATCGTTACAGTAGAGGAACTGGTAGAACCTGTGATCAACTGTATTCTTGCAGAAGGAAAGACAGGTCAGGTTGGTGACGGAAAAATCTTCGTCTATGATGTGCTCGATGCCTACCGAATCAGAAACAGCGATACTGGAGAGCAAGCACTTTAATTTTATTCATTCATCCACCGAACCTATTATATCAAATGCAAGACTTATTTACCGTCAATAACTTATGGATGATGATCGCCACTACCATGGTTTTCATCATGCACTTGGGTTTTGCCAGCTTGGAAGCTGGACTTACCCGTTCTAAAAACACCGTTAACATCTTGTTCAAAAACACAATAATCCCGGCAATTGGACTTTTAACTTATGCTTTTGTTGGATTCAACCTGATGTATCCAGGAGCAGAATATGCCGGATCATTCTTTGGATTTGCAGGGTTTGGACTTACACTTCCAGACGGTTGGGATACCAGCAACTACAACGCGGGCTATACCTACTTTACAGATTTTATCTTCCAAGCCATGTTTGCAGCTACAGCGGCTACGATTGTGTCTGGAGCAGTGGCTGAGCGTGTGAAACTTGGGCCATTTATCTTTTTCTCTTTTCTCTATGTAGGAATTTGTTATCCGATCGTAGGGATGTGGAAATGGGGTGGAGGATTTCTTAATACACTAGAAACGCCATTTTATGATTTTGCCGGATCCACGATTGTACACTCTGTAGGTGGCTGGGGAGCTTTGGTAGGTGCTGCACTTTTAGGGCCAAGAATTGGCAAATATACTTCGCGGGGTATGACAGCGATTCCAGGTCATAGCATTCCATTAGCCACCTTAGGCGTGTTTTTATTGTGGTTTGGATGGTTTGGTTTCAACGGCGGATCAGTGCTTAGCGCCGATCCAGGATTGGTGTCCAAAGTTTTTGTGACTACTTCGATGGCTGCTGCTGCTGGAGCTTTTGGGGCACTGATCGTTTCTTACTTGATGTTCAAGACATACGATATCACTATGGTGTTAAATGGTATTTTGGCTGGCCTTGTTGGAATCACTGCAGGCGCTGATCAAATGGGAGTTAATTCCTCGATTATCATTGGACTGATCGGTGGTGGGTTGATCGTTTTGGCAGTTGTTTTCTTTGATAAAATCAAAGTAGATGATCCTGTAGGTGCGATTTCAGTTCACTTGGTCGGAGGTATCTGGGGTACTTTGGCAGTTGGCATCTTCGGAGATTTGGCTAGTGTAAGTCAGTTTTTCTCACAATTGATTGGCGTCGCTGCGGTAGGCTTGTTTTGTTTGGTTTTTGCCGGAGCCATTTTTTTCGTCCTGAAAAAAACCATAGGCATCAGAGTAGATGAAGCAGAAGAGACGGAAGGCTTGGATATCAATGAGCACAGCATGCGTGCATATCCAGACTTTGCAACAAAAGATTAACTATAGAATACCACTACCATAAATGAAAAAGCCCCGTTCCAAAATTTTGGACGGGGCTTTAATTTATAATGCTGGTTCAAAATATCTTATGAGAATTACATGATGGACTTTACCAAACATGAGGTAACACCAATCCTTGAATTCCTGAATTTCTGTGGGTGAAATTAACCTCAATCCTTTTCTCAGCTCTCGTTCAAATAAATATTTTGAAAAGCTGACCTTTTGTAAGATAGTCTTCACATATTCGATCATAGTCTAAAGAGTTTAAGGTTTTAACTGATTTTAAGTTTCAATACGGAGGCATTTGTCTATATGTTGCGTTATTTTAGAAATCAAATAGTAGAATATTCCCTATTTTCGCAACCATGATTAAAACGCTTGCCCGATTCATTTTCGTATGTAGCCTTTTCCTTATTTCAGGAATGGCTATAGCTCAGGATGTTCAAATTGAGCTTGGTCCTGCTGAGATCGGTTTGAATGAAACTTTCACAATTAAAGTAACACTTAGCAACGAAAAAATCAAATCCTACGATCAGTTTCCTGAAATCCCAAGTTTTCAAAAACAAGGAATCTCCCAGTCTTCTTCGATGAACCTCATCAATGGTCAAATGAGTAGTTCTAATAGTATCATCCAATACTACAAACCAAGTAGAAAGGGTGACTTTACGCTGCCTTCTTTTGAGCTTAACATCAATGGTCAAGCCTATTCTTCCAATGGAAAAAAAATAACAGTAGGAGATGCAGCAAATGCAATTAGTGGACGTGGCTCTGCTACTGATCCCTTTGCGGATTTCTTCGGACGGTCAGCAGTAGAGGATCCAGAGTATATAGAGCTGGAAGATGATGCTTTTTTCTCGGTGTCTGTGGACAAAGAAGAGGTTTATCAAGGCGAAGGATTCAACATTAGTTTGGCTTTTTATATGTCTGAATCCAATCAAGCTCAGTTTAATTTTCATGAGCCGGGCAGGCAACTAGATGATATTTTAAAGGCAATAAAGCCTACAAATGCATGGGAGGAAAATTTCAACATCAGCAATATTGATCGTGAACTAGTTACGATCAATGGAAAAAGATGGTCGAGGTTTAAAGTATATGAGGCTACCTTTTTTCCTTTTTCCGAAGGAGAAATAGTCATCCCAAGAATTCCTTGGGAAATGATCAAATATAAAATTGCTAAAAACCCGACTTTTTTTGGGGCAAATAGACAGGAGGACTTCAAGACCTTCTACTCCAGTCCAAAGACAATAATAGTCAAGCCACTTCCGCCTCATCCATTAAAGAATGAAGTGAGCGTAGGGCAGTTTCAGATTAGAGAAAACATCTCAACTATTGAAGTAGAAACAGGACAGGGTTTTGACTATAACTTTGGAATAAGTGGTGTAGGAAATATCAATGCGATCTCAGCACCAAAAAGAATACCTACGGCCAATCTGAACACCTATGATCCAAACGTCCGCCAGCAGATCAATCGAGGATATGGAAGAGTTTCCGGTATAAAAGAATTCAATTATTACATCACTATTAATGAGGCTAGCGAAGTTGATTTGGGCAAAAACTTTGAATGGGTTTATTTTGATCCAGAGCGGTCGGTTTATGACACGTTGAGACCTCAGGCAAAAATTACCGTAGCAGGTGAGAGTAAGGTCAATCAGGCGATTTCGAGTCAGCGATTAGGCGGACTTTATGATCGAATATCCACAGAAGACAATCAGTTTTTAAACGAGAAATATAAATACTATTTTACGGTCGCAATCAATGTTTTGCTACTCTTAGCAGTGGCATTGCTGGCTGTATTGATAATTAGAAAGAGATAATGGGCAATTCATTTGGAAAGCTATTCAAGATCACCACATTCGGTGAATCACATGGACTAGCTTTAGGGGTTATCATCGAAGGATGCCCAGCAGGACTGAAAATAGACGTGGATAAACTTATAGCAGAAATGCAACGAAGGAAACCAGGTCAGTCCAAGATTACCACTCAGCGTAAGGAAGAAGATGAATTTGAGATCAAATCCGGAGTTTTTGAAGGCGTGACTACAGGCACTCCTATCGGAATTGTGATCAATAATTCAGACCAGAAAAGTAAAGATTATTCTCATATCTCAGATAAATTTCGACCATCCCATGCTGACTTCACTTACTTTGAAAAGTACGGGCTAAGAGATTATCGCGGTGGGGGAAGAAGCTCAGCCAGAGAAACTGCCGCTCGCGTTGTAGCTGGCGCTATTGCAAAGCAGCTATTGGAAACAAAAGGAATTACTATCCAAGCCTATGTCTCCCAAGTTGGTGATTTGAAGTTGGCTAAAAGGTATACTGAATTGGATCTTGCCAAAGCTGAAGAGAATATTGTGAGATGCCCTGATCCTGTGATCGCTGAGGAAATGATAGAATTGATCGATTCGGTAAGAAAAGATCGGGACACTATTGGTGGTGTAGTGAGCTGTGTTATTAAAAATACCCCGGTAGGAATTGGTGAACCTGTATTTGATAGACTGCATGCGGAGCTTGGCAAAGCAATGCTAAGCATCAATGCAGTGAAGGGCTTTGAATTTGGAAGTGGATTTGAGGGAGTGAAAATGCGTGGTTCTGAGCACAATGATACTTTTGTTCAACAAGGAGATAAAGTGCGCACTCTGACCAATTATTCCGGTGGAATTCAAGGCGGTATTTCGAATGGAGAAGATATTTATTTCAATGTGGCTTTTAAGCCTGTAGCTACTATTATGACAGATCAAGATTCAGTGAATGAGTCTGGTGAAGCGGTGGTAGTTTCTGGGAAGGGGCGTCATGATCCCTGCGTAGTACCTAGAGCAGTACCGATTGTGGAAGCAATGGCTGCATTGGTCATAGCTGATTATATTTTGTTGTCAAAAAGTAATAAACTGCAAGACTTCTAAACCCATTTATATGTTTAAAAAGATACCCTTACATACCCAAATTATCATCGGACTTGTTCTGGGGTTGATTTTTGGTTTAGTAGTCATTAAGACTTCAATTCCCAATTCCTTCACTATAGATTATATCAAGCCATTTGGTACAATTTTCATTAATGGTTTGAAAATGATTGCTGTGCCATTGGTGCTGGCTTCACTCATTGTAGGAGTTTCTAATTTAGGAGATGTTTCCAAATTGAGCAGGATCGGCGGAAAGACTATAGGAACATATTTAGTCACAACAGTTCTGGCAGTGACCATAGGTTTGGTATTGGTGAATGTTTTTAAGCCAGGCAAAAGTTTACCTCCAGAAACTCGTGAAAATTTAATGAGTCTGTATGAAGGTGATGCAGGTTCCCGAGTTGGTCTGGCAGCGGAATTACAAAAGCAAAGTCCATTGCAGCCTCTTGTGGATATTGTTCCTGAAAATGTATTTAGAGCTACCACTGATAATGCCGCTATGCTGCAAGTGGTGTTTTTCGCCATCTTAGTAGGTATTGCTTTGCTTCAAATCCCAAAGTCAAAGGCTGGTCCTGTGATTGCGTTTTTTGACGGATTGAATGATGTTATTATCCAGATTGTAAACTACATCATGATGATTGCTCCTTACGGGGTGTTTGCCCTGATGGCTTCGCTGATTGTAGAGATTGCAGGAGACAACCCGGATTCTGCAGTTCAGTTATTGATGGCATTGTTGAAATATAGCTTGGTGGTATTAGGAGGGCTATTTACCATGATTTTGGTAGTATATCCTTTGATTTTGATGGCCTTCACCAAAGTGAAATACAAGGATTTTTTCAAGGCGATCAGGCCAGCTCAATTGCTTGCTTTTTCTACAAGTTCAAGTTCTGCTACACTTCCAGTTACCATGAAGCAAGTAGAGGAAGAATTAGGTGTGTCTGAAGAGATTTCCAGCTTTGTATTGCCTTTGGGTGCTACAATTAATATGGACGGAACCAGCCTATACCAAGGTGTTGCAGCGGTGTTTATTGCGCAGGCTTTAGGCATGGAGCTGAGCCTGACTCAGCAGCTAATGATTGTTCTGACTGCGACTCTCGCATCCATAGGTTCTGCTGGAGTTCCTGGAGCCGGACTGATTATGCTGATTATCGTATTGGAATCGATTGGTGTACCTGCTGCTGGTATTGCATTGATTATCGCACCAGATCGTATTTTGGATATGTTCCGAACAGTGGTGAATGTCACCGGGGATGCCACAGTTTGTACGATTGTGGCAAGTACTGAAGGAGAATTGCCGGATGGATTGATAAGAAAATCAAATCCACTGACTCCAAATGAATAAAAAATATTATAAGTAACAAGGTTATCCGCAATGATGCCAATAGCCAAAATTTCTTTGCTCACCCTGTTGGAAGACCGAAGACAGGTGACCGAAGTGGCCTCGATTCTAGAGTTTACCATCTCTTATATTGCTTTTGAACCCCTACTGGCAGAAAAGCAGATATACATGTAGTTTATAAAAACAAAATGGTCCCATCGCAATGTGACAGGACCATTTTTTATTGTAAGGAAAAACTGAAATTTACTTCAGACTTCCTGTCATTTCTTCAGGTTTCACCCATTCAGTGAATTGCTCAGAAGTAAGCAGATTCAAAGAGATTGCTGCTTCTCTTAAACTTGTACCTTCTTTATGTGCTTTCTTGGCAATTGCAGCGGCATTTTCATAGCCGATATGCGGATTCAAAGCTGTCACCAACATCAATGAATTCTCGAGATGTCTCTGGATCATCGCCGTATTTGGGGCTATACCTACCGCGCAGTGATCATTGAATGACACACATGCATCCCCTATCAGACGGGCCGAATTTAGGAAGTTAGAAGCAATCAAAGGCTTGAATACGTTTAATTCAAAGTGACCATTTGAGCCACCGATGGAAATAGCTACATCATTTCCCATCACCTGGGCGGCAACCATAGTCAGGGCTTCCACCTGTGTGGGGTTTACTTTGCCGGGCATAATGGACGACCCAGGTTCGTTTTCGGGAATTAAAATCTCGCCAATTCCTGATCTTGGTCCAGAAGAAAGCATCCGTACATCATTTGCGATTTTCATCAGGGAAACGGCCAATTGCTTTAAAGCACCATGAGATTCTACCATGGCATCATGAGCTGCAAGTGCTTCAAATTTATTTTCCGCAGTCACAAATGGCTGTCCTGAAAGCTCAGCAATCTTTTTGGCTACCAGCTGAGAATATCCTTTAGGAGTATTAAGGCCAGTTCCGACAGCTGTTCCGCCCAAAGCTAATTCTGACAAATGAGCTAAGGTGTTTTTTAGGGCTTTTAAGCCATGATTGAGCTGTGCTACATATCCACTAAACTCTTGACCTAGCGTAAGTGGAGTCGCATCCATAAAGTGTGTACGACCGATTTTTACCACATCCTTGAAAGCTTCAGCTTTTTCGGCTAAGGTATCCCTGAGTTTTTCCACACCAGGAATCGTAGTTTCCATCACCATTTTGTATGCAGCAATGTGCATAGCTGTTGGGTACGTATCATTGGATGACTGAGACTTATTTACATCGTCATTTGGGTGGATTTTCTTTTTAGCATCTTCTAAAGAACCACCAAGGAGTACATGCGCACGGTAAGCGATTACCTCATTGGAGTTCATGTTGGATTGAGTTCCTGATCCAGTTTGCCAGATTACTAGAGGGAATTGATCATCGTGCTTTCCTTCCAAAATCTCATCACATACTCTGCCGATGATATCAGCTTTTTCCTTATCCAAAACACCAAGCTCAGCATTGGTCTGGGCAGCGGCTTTTTTCAAAATAGCGAATGCATAAGTAATCTCTATCGGCATACGGTTTTTCTCGCCACCTATTTTGAAATTGTTAATGGATCTTTGGGTCTGTGCGCCCCAGTATTTGTCAGCAGGCACCTCTACAGGCCCCATGGTGTCTTTTTCTATGCGGATGCTCATATGATATGTTTTATTGAATCTTTTTGTGGCGCTAAATTAAGTCTTAGCGCCATTTATCCCTAAGAATACAAGCCTTAATCCTTCATTTGGAAATCGATCAGCTGGTGAAAAACTTTGCGCGAAGCTTTCACCTGTCTGTTGAAGAAATACATGGCTACGATATAATTGCCTAGGCCAATTATAAAACTAATACTGGCATAGGCGTAATTGGGAAGGAGGAATGAATAGAACGCTGTGAAAGCGAGTAAAATGATAGACCAAAATGCTATGAAAAAAAGTGCTCCAGGGAACAAACGATAATCAATAAACAAAATACACCCTCGGGGAGTAGTTTCGATTTTGCCCAAAATCAGAGGAAGAAATGTGTCAGCTCTGTTCACCACTTTTGAAATTCTAAACCCATTTTGTCCTATCAAACCATTGAAAATAATTCCATCCTTGCTCAGTGATCTTTGGTCCAAATAATTGACTTCTCGAGTCACACGATTCAAATGTCCTAGCACTTCCTCTTTGGAAAGAGCACTGACTAAGGTTTCGCTATCGTAGGGCAAAAGGTTCAAGATTCGTTATTTAACTGCAATACAGGAGATTTCTACATTAACATTTTTGGGAAGCTTACTTACTTCTACTGTTTCTCGGGCTGGAGGGTTCGATTTAAAGTAATGACCGTAGGCTTCGTTGATTGTGCCAAACTCATCCATGTTTTTGATGAAAATGCTACACTTGACAATATCGTTAAAAGTAAAATCAGCTGCTCTAAGAACTGCTTCTAAATTTCTCATTACTGCGTGAGTTTCCTCTGTGATGTTCTCATTGATTAACTCTCCGGTCTCAGCATCCAAGGCAATTTGTCCGGATACATACAGCGTATTCTCAGCCAATATTGCCTGAGAATATGGACCAATTGGTGCTGGAGCCTCTTTTGTGAATATGATTTTGTTCATTTGATTATAATTTTTACACTTTTCACTACTTACCGCATACAAACAATTACTTCATCTTCGCTTCATTCCAATATACATCCATTTCTGCCAAGGTCATCTCACTCAGTTTTTTGCCTGAGTGCTGAGCAGCGGATTCTAAATATTGGAATCTCTTTATGAATTTCTTATTGGTTCTTTCTAGGGCTTCTTCCGGATTGATATCTATAAATCGTGCGTAATTAATCAGAGAAAATAACAAGTCCCCAAATTCTCCGCTAGCTTTTTCGCGGTCGATTTCTGCATCATTGGCCGCGTTAAATTCTTCTTTGAATTCCAGCATTTCCTCTTCTACTTTCTCCCAAACCTGACTTTTTTCTTCCCAGTCAAAACCAACTCCACGGGCTTTTTCCTGAATTCGCATGGCTTTGATCAACGCAGGAAGTGACTTTGGGACGCCACCAAGTACAGATTTGTTTCCTTTTTCTGTAAGCTTTATTTTCTCCCAATTTTGCTTCACAGCTTCTTCGTCTTCAGCCTGGGTATCTCCGTAGATATGGGGATGTCTTCTGATTAGCTTTTCACAAAGCGCATCAATCATCGT
The DNA here is from genome assembly GCF_035156405.1 of Algoriphagus aurantiacus. Taxonomy (NCBI): domain Bacteria; kingdom Pseudomonadati; phylum Bacteroidota; class Cytophagia; order Cytophagales; family Cyclobacteriaceae; genus Algoriphagus; species Algoriphagus aurantiacus. The sequence goes on from NZ_JAXRUT010000004.1 coordinate 145,092, forward strand.
TTTCATGTCAAAGTTGCCTTCTTCTGATCCGATTCTTGCATAAAACACGATGTGGAGTAGAATATCTCCCAACTCTTTTTTGATCTCACCTGAATCCCCTTCAAGAATTGCATCAGAAAGTTCAAAAGTTTCCTCTATGGTCAAATGTCTGAGACTTTCTGTCGTTTGTTTTTTATCCCAAGGACATTGCTCCCTGAGCTCATCCATGATAGTTAGTAATTTGTCAAAGGCAGCCAATTTCTCGGCTCGGGTACTCATATTTGTCATGGGTGAGGAAACTATGCTGTAATTAGGAACGTTTTCGAAGTAAAGCCTTAAATTTGCGCAAATTTATCCGTTATGACAACCGTATTTCTAACACTTGGTTTCGTTGCTTTATTCTTCATTTTGATGTCGGTGAGGCTTTTATTCCTTAAAAACGGCGAATTCAAGGGTACCTGTGCCTCCCAAAATCCTTACCTGAATAAAGATGGAGGAACTTGTGGTTATTGTGGAAAAACTGTAGATGCAAGTAGCAGCTGTGGCAATCCAGACAATGAAGTGGACAAGGTTCTAGCTAAATTCAAGTAAAGTGGTCCTGTCAATTGGCAGGATTTATCAGTTTTTAACCTAATCAAATTACTGTACGTGTCACTAATTAAATCAATCTCTGGCATCAGAGGAACGATCGGTGGTAAAGCCGGCAATGGCCTAACACCCATAGATATTGTCAAGTTTGCTTCTGCATATGGAGCATGGGTTCTTGAGCAAACAAACAACCCTAAAGTAATCATCGGCCGAGATGCCCGTCTCTCTGGTGAGATGGTATCTGGATTGGTTTCTGCCACGCTTCAAGGCTTGGGTATCCATGTGATCGACCTGGGTTTGAGTACTACCCCTACTGTAGAATTTGCTGTTCCTTTGGAAAAAGCTGGTGGCGGAATTATCCTTACTGCCAGTCATAATCCTGTCCAGTGGAATGCACTTAAGCTTTTGAATGATAAAGGTGAATTCATTTCAGATGATGAGGGAAAGGCTATTTTAGAGAAAGCTGAAAAAGAGGATTTCTCTTTCGCTGAAGTGAAAAAACTCGGTAGCTATTCTCAAATAAACGATTACATCGAGCGCCATGTGCAGCATGTGCTGGACTTGGAATTGGTAGATGTTGAGGCCATTAAAGCGAGAAATTTCAAAGTTGTAGTGGATGCGGTAAATTCTACGGGAGGCATTGCTGTCCCTATGCTCTTGAGAGCTTTGGGTGTGACAGAGATCGAAGAGATGTACTGCACTCCCGACGGGCATTTCCCTCATAATCCTGAGCCACTTCCTGAGAATTTGAGAGATATCTCCCTGAAATTGGAGCGAGGAAGTTATGATTTAGGTATTGTAGTAGATCCGGATGTGGATCGCTTGGCTTTTATCAATGAAGACGGATCAGCATTTGGAGAAGAATATACTTTAGTAGCAGTAGCCGATTACGTGCTTTCAAAGACTTCTGGAAATACGGTTTCAAATCTGAGCTCTACCCGAGCACTGCGCGATGTGACGGAGAAAAGAGGTGGAGTATATACTGCTGCTGCGGTAGGCGAAGTAAATGTAGTAAATCAGATGAAAGCGGTAGATGCCGTGATTGGAGGCGAAGGTAATGGTGGTATTATCTATCCAACTTCACATTATGGTCGGGATGCTTTAGTTGGGATCGGCTTGTTTTTGACACATTTGGCAAATTTTGGTAAAACAATTTCAAGACTAAGAGCATCTTATCCGAACTACCATATTTCTAAAAATAAAATCGAATTGACTCCGCAGATAGACGTCGATACTATTTTGCTTGAGATAAAGAAAAAGTATAAGAGCCATCCTATCAATGATATAGATGGGGTCAAAATCGAATTTGAAAAGGAATGGGTACATTTGCGAAAGTCAAATACGGAACCCATTATCCGTATTTATTCCGAGTCTGAATCCGAAGCCACGGCTGAGCATTTAGCTAAAAAACTTATTGCAGATATCAAAGAAGTAGTTAACGCTTCTATGATTTGATATACACACAGTAAAGAATATACAACCCAATACTAGTAGAATGAAAGTTTATTTAGACAACGCCGCCACCACAGCGATGGACGATCGGGTGATCGAAGCCATGATTCCATTTATGAGAAATCACTATGGTAACCCTTCTTCTGTCCACAGTTTTGGAAGAGAAGTAAGGACAGCCATAGAGCGGTCTAGAAAGAAGGTGGCTGAGTTACTAAATGCGACACCGGCAGAAATTTTCTTCACCTCAGGTGGTACCGAAGCAGATAATACTGCGATAGTATGCGGGATCGAAAGTCATGGCATTACCCATGCGATTACTTCCCCATTGGAGCATCATGCAGTCCTGCACACCTTAGAAATATGTGAGAAAAAGGGGCATATCAAGCTTAGCATTTTGGATGTGAATGATAGGGGTGAACTGGATATGAATCAGCTTGAAGACTTGCTGAAAGCACATCCAAAAAGCTTAGTTTCTCTGATGCATGCTAATAATGAAATTGGAAACATAAATGATTTGAACCGCATTGGTCCCCTTGCCAAGGAATATGGCGCATTTTTCCATTCCGATACCGTACAGACCATGGGTCACTATGTCCATGACTTGAAATCCCTTCCTATAGATTCAATAGTGGCTGGAGGGCATAAATTTCACGGCCCGAAAGGTTCCGGGTTTCTATATGTGAAAAAGGATAAGAAAATCCATCCATTGATCCATGGTGGAGCACAGGAGAGAAATATGCGTGGAGGTACCGAAAATGTTATCGGGATTATCGGAATCGCAAAAGCGCTGGAAATTGCCTATGAAGACATGGCTGAGCATCAACTTCACGTGGAAGCAATCAAAAAACATTTTCTCCATAGCCTTACCCAAGAAATTCCAGGAGTAGATTTCAATGGACTTTCTGCCGATATGGATAATAGTCTTTACACTGTTTTGAGTGTGAGTTTGCCACCATCGGAAGTCAATAGTGGTATGTTGCTTTTCAATCTTGATCTGGAAGGAATATCAGCTTCTGGTGGATCAGCCTGCAGTTCTGGAGCAACAGTAGGGTCGCATGTACTTAGGGCGATCAAGCATACCCCAGACCGAGATGCCGTCCGATTCTCTTTCAGTCGATTTAACACGATAGAGGAAGTCGATTATACCGTTGGGAAATTAAAAGAATTGTACACTGTGGAAGTATAAGATAAGGAGCTCAAAAGGCTCCTTTTTTATCCTGCTTATTAGCTTCATTTTCCTGTATATCCTATCGCATAGGGAGTCCAAATCTCATAGATGGGATCACCCTTGGAGCTAAGTCCGCTGTGATGCCACTCTCCATCGATAACCTCATAGTTGAAGTCAAGACTAGCGCCTACTCGGCTATCATCTCGGGAAAAGAACGTGATATTTTCAATGTATTTCCCACCTTCTGCAGTATAAGTTCCCCCGCCTGTTCCAGAGAATTCTTTAGTCTCCGAATTAAAAGCTATCCATTGAAATCTGCCTCCGCTCAGGATTTTGACAGTTCTTCTAGCTCCGGGAGTAGATCTTGATATTTCGTCATTTCTTTTTCTGCCCGTGATCACCCAGTTTCCGGTTAGATCGTCTTTCGCATCCGATACTTTTTCCCAGATTTCTACAAGCATTTTTCCATTGATTCTGGCCGAGATTACCATCTTTTCATTTACCCAGTCCAAGGTATAGCGATTTGATGTCCCTACTTGTTCGGGATCCAGTGTAAAAAAATCCAGAGTCTCAACATATTCCCCTTCCTGATAAGTAAAAGGACCGCCACCCGCACCATGGAAATGATTGTCTTCAACACGCTTAGACCCAAAAGCGAAATAATCATCTTGATAGATCTTGATGTATTCCATGTCTTTAACTTCCTGACCATCTTGATGAGTCAGTTTCCATGCCCCATTAAATTCCTGGGCATTCACTATGCCGACTAAGAATATTGCTGAGAAGAAAAGTAGTGTTGATTTCATGATTTCGGGAGAATTTTTACGTCTATTAATCTCAACAAGATTCCGCATAAAACCAATGTAATATTAATGATGTGGCCTATTTTCCTGATGAAAAGTTAAAATTTGCCTCGGTTTAAGTTGAATTTTCCGTATATCGTTTTTTCAAAATTGAATAGGGGGTATGTGAATTGATAATTGGATTTTCTCTCTATTTTTAGTTTTCATTCACCCAATTTTCTACTATGCTAAAGCGCGGAATCCGCAAATGGGATCTGGTTTTCCTGATAATTAATTCTGTGATTGGAGCAGGTATTTTTGGATTACCGGCTAAAGCATTCGCACTTTCGGGGCCTTATTCTTTGCTGGCTTTTGGAGTTTGTGCGGTGGTGATGCTAGTACTGATTCTCGTATTTATGGAAGTAAGTTCTCGCTTCGATAAAACGGGTGGCCCCTATCTCTACGTCAAAGAAGCCTTTGGCAGCATGCCTGCCTTTGCCGTAGGATGGGTTTTGATGTTGACTAGACTATTCAGCTATGCTACACTTGTTAATTTGTTGGTAATTTACATGGCCTTTTTTTCTCCAATTTTTCAAAAGGAATGGATGAGGATAGTCATGATAGTGGGTATAACCGGCGCATTGACAGGGATTAATTTGCTGGGAATAAAGGACTCCACTCGAACCACTAATATTCTTACGATTTCCAAGCTGGTACCCTTGACTCTTTTTATTGTGGTAGGGCTTTTCTTTTTGAATTCAGATGCATTTGATTTTAGTTCTCCACCAGCGATGCCTGAATTTGCTAATTCAGCTTTACTTTTGATTTTCGCCTTTGGTGGTTTTGAAGCGGGTTTGGTGATTTCCGGTGAAGTTGTAAATCCTCGTAAAAACCTTCCTTTTGCCCTTATGACAGGAGCACTTATTATTACGGTTTTCTATGTATTGATTCAAGTGGTAGCCATTGGGACCCTTCCTGAGTTAGCTACTTCTGATAAACCTCTTGCCGATGCCGCTTCTCGAATCATGGGCTATGGCGGAGGATTGTTTATTACCATAGGTGCGATAGTGTCTATTTTAGGGACACTGAATGTACAGATCCTCAGCGGCTCAAGGTTACCTTTTGCATTAAGTGAGTCTCAGCAATTCCCCAAACTATTCTCCTTCATACATCCACGATTCCACACACCTTCTGTTTCAGTTATATTTTTTGCCCTTCTGATCATTATCGTGGCCACGGTCTGGGATTTTATGGGGTCACTCGCTATTTCTGTGATTGCCCGATTGCTGATTTACTTACTGGTCTGTGGTGCATTGATTCGCTTGCGCAAAAGTCAGCCCAACGCAGATTATTATAAATTAAAGTTCGGAATTCCACTTGCAATCGCTGGAATAGCCGCCACCGTTTGGCTTCTCAGTAGTACCCAAATGGAAGAAATCACGGACATGGCACTTTGGACTGCCTTGGGATTCGTGATATATGGAGTTCATAAGATTTTTTCCAAAAAGTAGAAAACGGTCAGGTTCAGAGGGATAGGACTAGTGTGCTACCAAACCAATTTTATTTTTTGTTGACGGGGTAATTGTTTCTCTGTGATCTTTGCTCAGATTTGCCGATATTTTGTTTTCAAACCCAACCCAACCCAAGCTATTTCATGAAAGCCTTCCTACCTGCTGTTTTAAGCTCCCTTTTAATTTTTTCTGCTTGCCAGTCTAAAACCACTGAAATTGACTACACCGAATGGTCCCACTATGGCGGGCCAGAAGATGCTTCTCGCTATTCATCTCTGACACAGATTACAAAAGAGAATGTCTCTCAACTAGAAGTAGCGTGGACATACAATACGGGTGATGTTACGGAGCGATCACAAATCCAGTGTCAGCCAATAGTAGTAAATGGGCTTCTTTATGGCACTACACCCACGTTGGATGTGTTTGCAGTTCATGCCGCCACCGGTGAGGAAGTGTGGAGATTTGATCCTTTCGAAGTCCTGGGGGGTGAGAATTCTTGGGCAGGGACTAATCGTGGCGTGACTTATTGGGAAGATGGTGATGATAAGCGCATACTTTTCGGAGCAGGAAATTGGCTGATGGCTGTGCATGCCGAGTCGGGGGAGCCTATCCTTAGTTTTGGAGAACAGGGGAAGGTTGATCTTAGAAAGGACTTGGATACGGATAGCGAAGATTTTTTGATTGTCGCTAATGCTCCAGGTGTTGTTTATGGTGATTTATTGATTTTGGGGATGCGTCTGTCTGAGGGATTAGATGCTGCGCCTGGACATATTCGAGCCTACAATATCCGAACTGGCAAGCGGGAATGGATTTTTCACACCATTCCACAGGAAGGAGAGCCTGGCTATGATACCTGGGATCCCGATCATATCAAGCAGATCGGTGGAGCAAATAACTGGGCAGGAATGACGGTGGATAAGGCAAGAGGAATTGTTTTCGTGCCTACAGGTTCTGCTACTTATGATTTCTGGGGGGGCTATCGAACAGGAGATAATCTTTACGCAAATTCTTTGATTGCCTTAAATGCACAGACTGGAGAGCGAATTTGGCACTTTCAGGCAATTCATCACGACGTTTGGGACAGGGACTTTCCCGCAAATCCAAATCTAATACGTATTCAAAAAGATGGAAAATGGATAGATGCAGTCGCCCAAATATCAAAACAAGGAATGACCTATGTCTTTGATCGGGAGACTGGCGAACCTGTGTGGCCAATCACTGAAACCCCTGTTACCCCTACGGTCATGCCTGGAGAATATAGCGCTGCTACCCAACCCATACCTACCTTTCCAGAACCATTTATGAATATGGTCTTTGAAGAAAATAGTATTTTAAATCTTCATCCAGATTGGGAAGCTGATATAAGAAATCAACTTGATGGAGCAATCTATGGGGATACTTGGGCTCCTCCCCATCCTGAGAAACCGATTGTCCTTTTTCCCGGAATGGATGGTGGAGGAGAATGGGGAGGAGCGTCTTTTGATCCGACTACTCAAACTTTCTATGTGAACGCGAATCAGATTCCTTGGATAATTTCTATGACTCCAAATGCAGATTTCGAAAATGTAGGTAAATCAGTTTATACCAATTACTGTGGTACCTGTCATGGCTTAGATCGAACAGGAAACCCTCCTGCTATCCCTAGTTTACTTGGGGTAGAGGAAAAATACACCTACGATTCATTGGATATTTTGCTTCAAAAAGGTAGAGGAGCAATGCCTGCTTTCAATCATATCTCTACAGAAAACCGAAAAGTGTTATTAGAATATTTACTGGACAAAGCTCCTGATGAGGGTGATAAACAAGAGATGGAAGGTACTCCCTCACAGCTTTTTCCGCGCTACTATATGGATGGGTATAAGAAATTAGTGACTAAAGAGGGCCTTTATGGATCTAACCCTCCGTGGGGACTTTTGACCGCTATCGATATGATTACGGGTAAGAAGAAATGGCAAGTCACTTTAGGAGAAATCGACTCGCTCAGTGCGCAGGGTTTTGCCCCAACCGGTACTGAAAACTATGGTGGACCTGTCGTCACAGCTGGCGGAGTACTTTTTATTGCAGCTACGAAGGATGAGAAAATCCGTGCCTTCGATAAGGAAACTGGGGAGATTCTCTGGGAAGCTAGACTTCCAGCTTCGGGACATGCAACTCCCGCTGTCTATGAAATGGGAGGTAAGCAATTTATTGTAATTGCCTGTGGTGGGGGGAAAGGCACCAAGAGCGGAGATGCTTATGTGGCTTTCGCCCTTCCTGATTAAGAATTCAGCCTGAATTGTGGTTAAAGTAGTCGCTTTTTACCAAATGAATCCAATGCAAATTTACCTGCACCAAAAATCATAATTACCAAGAAAACAATAAAATAAAGCAATGGAAGCTCTTTTCTTCCAAAAGGATCCGCTGCATGAGCCACCAAAGCAGCTGCAAGCATAGTGATCATTAGGGGGATGGTTGCCAAGCGCGTTTTGAACCCAAGCATAATCAAAATAGCGCATACAACCTCAGCAAACACAGCGAGTGACAGGGAGACAACTGGGCCGAGACCAAGAAAGTCCATGAATTTAATGGGCTCATCGCTGAAAAAACGCATGAGTTTCGGATAGCCATGGGTCAATATCATGCCACCTGCACCTAATCTCGCGATCAGTAATCCTATATCTTCTAATACGGGTTTCTTCATTTTGTTAACGTTTTGGTCAAAGACAATCTAAAATAAAATTAGAAAATTAAATTTTGACTACTTTTTACATAAGCAGTTGCATGATTTTATAGCGATAGATATAAAAAAATCGGCAACTATTACAGCTGCCGATTTTTCAATGGGATTTATTAAGTTTTTATTACTTACCTTTTTTATTGACCATGGTCATTACAGTCTGGCCAATCACTTTTAAGTCAGTCAATAAATTTACGCTGCTCAAATATTTTAAGTCCAAAAGCATACGCTGACACATTTCCTCAACTGTTTCTGCATAGCCATAATCAATTTGTCCTATTGAAGTAATACCTGGACGGATTGTCAACAACTGTGTGTAAAGTGGTTGTTTCGCCACAATCTGCTTAATGAAGTGAGCACGCTCAGGTCTAGGACCTACTACAGACATATCTCCTACCAGTACATTGAAGAATTGAGGAATTTCATCCAAGTGGGTTTTTCTCATGAAATTACCCCATTTGGTAATTCTAGGATCATTATCTGTAGTCAATTGCGGACCATTAACCTCAGAATCTACAATCATACTTCTAAACTTATAAATATTAAATGGCTCTCCATTTTTTCCAATTCTTTCCTGCTTGTAGAATATAGGGCCTTTTGAAGAAAGCTTTGTAATCAACATTATTGTAAGGAAAACTGGCAGCCCAGCTAGGATTGCAACAGAAGAAAATAGAATGTCAAATGATCTTTTTACAAATCTTGTAGTGACTTCTATACTCTCATTCACTGTCTGCGATACAGAGCTTCTTGAAATGCTTGTAAGTGAAAACAAATCAGGTATAATACGCCCTGACTGATAGCCATTAAAAACAATTTCTTGTTGGGATGAGGTGTTACGTATCATTGGTTTAGTTTATTAATAATTCTAATAATAGTGTGGTGATATATACTATTCAATTGGGGTGCCAAGCAAAAACATTGCTCTTTGAACCAATAGAAAGGTTTTTAATAAGATTTTAACATTAATTATGTGGAAGCTATCCACACATCGAGTGTGTAATTACCTAAAGAAGAAATATCAGGTACGTCTCCAGTAAGCCTTTGTCATAGAAAATGACTTGCGAAGTCCAACAGGGAGTGACTGATAATGAAGTCCCAGTTTATAGCCAATCAATTTTGCTCCTGTGGCAATCAGGCTTTTAGGGATCAATAACGGATTGTGTTTAAAAGTGTAGGTGAGTTCTGATTTAAGATATTTGTAGCCCTCACTTTCTGCTCTACCAAACTTCTCGAAGATCCATTGGTTATTGACATGGAATACTCCGATGTCAAAATACCTTTTGAATTCTTCAGTGGCAGAATAATCATGTGAGTGGTGTATTTTGGAATCCGAAAGGTACGCCATTTTCCATCCATCCAACAACATTTTCCCCGCAATTAAAACATCTTCGCCTAAAATAGACCCAGTTGGAAAGCCATTGACTTCAAAAAAGGCTGTTTTCCTATAGGCAGCGAAGGAATTTGAGCAGGAAATTGTCCTAATTCCATAGCGACCAGCATCTTCCATGCTTTTCACTTTGGACTCGGTTGGATAGTTAAAAAGTCTTGCATGAGTTTCTAATACCTTCGCATTTTTATGCGGAAGCTGACGCCCATACACCATTCCAAGCATTGGATTTTCTTCAATAGCCTGAACCATCACCCCAATTGCATCTGCATCCGCAAGGATTGCGTCTTGGGTGAGAAAGACGAATATATCAGCATCCGGGAAGGTCTCAGCCGCCATTTGTCTAGTTCCTCCGTGGTCAAAATCTTTCTTATCAATCTGGATTAGATCGCAGTTTTCTTCATTGATCAATTCAAGTGTGCCATCAGTGGAACCAGAATCAATAATCACTAACCTAGAAATGGGGTAGTTTTGTTTTTTCACGCCATCCAGTACGTCTTTCCAGATTTTGCCAGCATTCAGCGTTGGGATAAAAAGATTGACTTTTATCTTGCTCAAATGCTCATGATTTTGCTGCTCATTCATCTATTTCTACCTCTCCGTAATTTGCCTTTCCTGAGGTTATTTTCTCGTTTGCTACGCTTGCTTTTCCTTTACCCACTAATAGTACCGAAACTGAATTCGCAATTCCAATATGTTCATTTCCTTCCATCTTCAAGTTGTTGGGATAGTGACTTCGGAAAGTTTGGTTTTCTGGTCCACCCGAGATTGAGGTCAACACATTGTCTTTTACCAATAAATTGGAAGAGTTGTCATCAAAGATGGCTGTATTGAAAGAAGTCACTTTATTAAGGATGATTTTGACGTTTTTAGCAGTATTCCGAAGGACAATAGCGGAGGCACGAAGACTTTTGATCTCATTGTTTTGAAGGATTGCTTCATTAGCTTTTACTATCAGAATCGCTGGATTTTCAGATTTGTTCTCAATAATATTTCCAATCAAATGCATACTTCCTTTCAAATTAAAATTGAAGGATGCGTTTGAAAAACTGTTGTTTTCGATAAGGAATTCATCCACTTGAATACCATTTGGCAGAGAAAGTGAGCCTAGTTCATTATCTAGAAGATGAATTTTCTGCGCCTTAGTATTTGCAATCAAATTGATGCTGCTGAAGCGGTTTTTCTCTAGCAGTAATTCTTTCAAGTCGCGTGTTACCTCTACTTGATTGTCAGCCCAGTTTTCCTTGCCCAAAATCAATCCGCAGCTTTCCACATAGATTGCGGGGCGATTGTTTCTATATGCTTCATTTTTATAGATAATGACATTGGAGACGTTGATCAGCGTCACAATACCAGAACCATCAGGCGTAGATTCGCCTTTCACAAAACCATTTCCACAGGTAATGTTTTCGGTTATTAAGCACTCGATATCTTTTGCTTTTTCCTTTGATCTATTATTAATATCTATCGCATCGGAGGCATTTTCTTCCAAAATATTATAGGAGAAATTATAATCTTTTTCCTTGCCAGAATCTCCAAAAGCGACCTGAATTGCCGACATTCCATTGTGACGAATGACATTATTGATTACTTCGACTTTTCTACTGCCGTGGATAAAAACACCATTTTCTCCATTCTTAAAAATTTCAGAATCGTGAATGGAAATGGTGTTACTTGACATAATTCGAATGCCGGTTCCTGGCTGATAACTATCCGTTTCGCTGCGGGGCATTCCGAAATGATGAATTCTTGTATTTGCGATTTCAATTCCGGTGCACTGAAACGTCATAATGCCGGGAAAGGCTCTGAATTTTGTCGAATCACCGGTTAACTCTGTATTGTAAATTCGGATTTGATGGCTTTTCAAAAGATAAATCCCTTCATTCTTTGATTCTCCCTTTAGCGAAATACTTAGGTTTTTGACTCCTTGACCCAAAATCAATGGATTGGGAGAGTTTTGCTTTTCTATGGAATATTCTCCAACCTTAGCGGATGAGTGATGCTTTAAAATGCCTTCAGAAAGAATATTCACTCCAGACTTTAGAAGAATTGTGCGAACGAGATATTTTCCTTCAGGGAAAAATAGGGTGTCCCCTTCAGCAGCCTGATCGATCAATTCTTGAATTGCATCTGTTTGATCGCTTTCTGAATCAGCCAAAACTCCAAAGTCAAGCACATTTATCATCGTTCCAACTTCCAAAGAATTGGTTTGGCAAATGCCTGAAAAAGGCAGAGCAAAAAGAAGCAAAAGGAGGAAATAAAAATGCTTGTTCATGTTTACTTTAAATGTCTATTCAGGTTTAATAGTGTCTATAAGACTGGTTCTAAACTCTGAGAATAATCGTCTATGGATAATCAACTTAGAATAGTTCCCCATGTTGCCGCTGCTGTTCTTTCCCAGCTAAATTCCTGTGCTCTTTCAAGCCCTTTTACAATGCATTCTACATAGAATGTCTCTTCGTTTATCAATTTTTCTATACCAGCTTGAATCGCTGAAATACTTGTTGGATCTACACAAAGTGCCGCTCCACCAGCGATTTCAGGAAGTGAACTGGTAGTTGAAGTCAAGACTGGTGTGCCTGAGGCCATGGATTCAATGATTGGTAAGCCGAATCCTTCCATCAGTGAAACAAACAACGTAGCATGGGCACCCCTATATAGTTTGGGTAAATCTTCTTCCTCGATAAAACCCAAAAAGCGAACCCTTTTTTGGATTCCCAGGCTATTGATTAAGGCGTCAAGTTCTGGGTCTGTATTTCCAGAAAGGAAAACCATAAAGTCATTGGGTATTCTTGCTTTCGCAAAAGCAGAAAGCATAGCAGGTACATTCTTGTTTTTCCTTCGATTTCCTACATATAGAAAGTAAGGCCGAACACTTTCGTATTCCTCCTCGTTTTGCAAAAAATGACTATCTACACCATTATATATCACTTTGATCAGGCTTTCTGGAATCCCTAGAATCTCGACTAGTTGACTTTTGCTGAAATGCGAAACCGTGATGATTTTCTTTGCTTTTAGGGCCAGCCTAGCGATCACCTGCTCGTAATAGATCTTGTGCAGCTTAGAATAATAAAACAAATGCATCAAATCATGAACAGTGAAAATAAATGGGGTCTTGGTGAAAGCAGGAGGCATAAAGGAAGGACTGTAGAAAACATCCGCACTTGACTTCTTTATTTCCTCACCCAGCATTAAGGGAGAGAGCAAACTTCCCAAGCCCATTTTACTTTGCACAAACTCGCATGAAGCTTCAGCAGGTACATAGTTCATCACCTCTTGGTATAACCTTCCAATGCCCGTATTTCCCGCCCATCGGCTGTCGATCAATATGTTTATTTTATTTCTCACAGGCTGAGTTTAATTTTTTGGAAGTTGACCGTACTCCAGCTGCCGATCAGAAAAGTCAGGCAAAAGTACATTACCACGTCATTATCATAGCCAGAATAAAGGATCATCATGATCGCTAGGATCGGTAGGAAAAGAACAATCCACAGTCTTGGATTGATTGTCTTGCGCCAAAAATCAATTATCAGCCAATAGAGGAAAGCCAAAAAAGACAGAAACCCCACTATTCCCAATTCTAGATAGGTAGAAAGAAACGTATTATGGATATGGGGCTCACCACGGTAGAATTGAGCATATTTCTCAAGAAATCCCGGTGCACTCAGAAATCCGTTTCCCAGAGGGGAGATTGTTTCAAAATGCTGGAAAAAGGCTTTCCAATAAACTAGTCTTATCCCCATTCCATCATTTGACGAAGTCAGAGAATCGACACGAATTACTTTCTGGAGCACAAATGGTGATGCTATTACGACAATAAGAAGTAGTGCTATTTTCCATTTTTTCGTCACAGATATCCATACCAAGAAGAATACACCAAGCAATAAAGCGACAATGGGAGTGCGTGATAGGCTCAAAAAAGCAATCAGAAATATGAATACAATTCTCCAGATTGAGAGTTTACTTTTCAATACCACAGGAATGCAGATAAATGAGAATCCCATCAAGGCGATGCGGGCGCCAAACATATTCTTGTCATCCAATCCCCAATAGTACAGCGAGTCTCTATAAAGCGAACTTGCCTGCCCCGAGGTATCGCTTCCGGTGATCAGTTTGAAATCATAAGCTTGATGATAGATCAAAAGCTGTACAAATGATAAAGCCAAAACGGTGAGAAGCACAGAATCCAGTTTGTTAATAAGTGATTCGTTATCCCGTGAACCTAACCATAGCAAAGCAAAAAATAGAAAGCAGAAATTGATGACCAGTTTGATGATATTAGTCAAAGCAAGAGATTCTCCCGGAAAATGGATGAGATAGCTGACGATGGCATAGGAGCTGAAAACTGCTAAAGCAATAGACCATCTGGGGAAGCTCAGTTGTGGAATTTCTCTGTAGAAAAAGTAAGAGCTGACCAGAAAAACCACTGGATAAACCTTAACAGGAAGAAACATGGAAATGATGGAAATCAAAAACAGAGATTCTGCAATAGAAATAGCCTTCCATTGACTTCCGTCGAGTGCGACCGTAGTATTGGTGAGAGTGATTTCTGGAGTGCTCATTTTAAATCTTCGATTATAGGTCTCCCAAAAGCCTGTTCCAAAACTGCCTCATATTCTCCGATCATCCGGTCAGGATCCAGAATCGAAGCCACGGATGCTCTCGCGGCTTGGCTAAATTTATTGTATAGCTCAGGATTCTCATAAAGCTTTCGCATCGCCTTGCTCAGTGAATCAGGCTTTTCATCATTGCAATACAAGCCATTAACTTCATCTTTTACAGTCTCTTGAAGGCCACCTCTTTTATTTGCAATGACAGGCACATGGTTGGCCAATGCTTCTATTGCAACCATTCCGAGGGGTTCTTCCCAAAGGGATGGAACTATCAAGACGTCGACTTCAGCCAAGAACTCTGTGGAATTCACATAGCCTACAAAATCTATTTTAGCACCCTTAGCTAGTTCTTTAAGACGCTGTTGGTATACTGGCTCACCTTTTCCAGCAATTCGTAAGTCAGTATCAAAGTCTAATTTCTGAAACTGCTCAATCAGCCATTCCAGACCTTTTACTTTCGAAAGTGTTCCCAGATACCCGAAGCGAATTGTTTGTCTTGGTTTTCTAGCTGGCTTTAATGGTGGATTTGAAACAGTTCGTGTGTTATAAATAATATTTTTGGAAGCATTGGCAAAGTATCCAAAGTCGATGAATCGCTGCAAGATGCTTTTGCTGATGCCGACTGCTGCCGAAACTTGTTTAGATTTATCTGCATGATTACTTCGCAATAGTTTACAGCTGAAACACTGATCTTCACAAGTCTGCTCGTTCTTAAACATGTTGCTGTTTGGGCAAAGCAAATAAAGATCATGTAATACCTGCACAATTGGAATTCCTGCCTGATGAATTGGAGTCCACACAGCTGCGGACCATCCTGCAAGATTGTGACAGGAGACGACATCCGGTTTTTCTTTGGATAGCACTTCTTTCACCACCGATGCCATTGACCCGTTTGTTTGGTCTCTATAGTGCCATGTCAGTCTAGAAAGCTTGCTTTTCTTAGCTTTGGAATAAGGCCAATAAGCATTTTGCAGACCTGCGCGATACACAGTAACTCCATCCACCTGCTCTTTTTTCAACCCCTCCTCTGGCATCAAACTCAGCACCAGTACCTCATGACCGAGAGATTTCATCCCTTCCACGATCAGCTTAAGGGAGATCTCAGCGCCACCTTCGATCAGCGGGCTATAGAGAGAATTGATGTATAATATTTTCATAAATTGGATTTCGCTGAAAAAATGAATTCAATCGAGCAGGGTCTTATACAGGTCAATTAACTGAGCAGACACATTTTCTTTTTCGTTCTTCTTTTGCACCATTTCCCGCATTCTAAGTCCTTTTTCCTGCAAAGATTCTGGGTTATTTCGTTTCAAGGTTATGGCCAGCTGAATTTGTTTTTTAAGTGCTTCCCTGTGCTCACTCTCGGAGGCATAACTGTAGTCAAATACGTCTTCTCCTGCACCTAAGTCATCAATAGTGCCAATTCTTGGACAAATGACTGTTCTTCCATAAGAAAATGCCAAGATCACAGTTCCTGAATTCAAACTGCTTTCCAATGAATAAGGGAGGACTAACAGATCTGACTTATGAATATAGATTGGTAAGACCTTGTCAGGAATGAATTTCAGCTCAAGTGAAATATTGCTTGCTTCAAAAGCTAACTTTTGTAATTCTCTTTGATAAGATTCAGAATTCGGATTGCCAGCAATTGTCAGGTGGATATCAGTTGGGAATTGCTGAGCGATTTCAATCAGCAATTCAATGTTTTTATAGGGCTTGATAGCTCCTAGAAAAAGTAGCTTCAATGGAGAATTAGATTCGACCGAGCTTTCAGGTAACATTGGGCCATAGACATCGATAAAGTCTGGATGTGGAATGTGGGCGATTTTGGCCTGTAGATTTGGATATTGGCTACGTAAAATATCTTTCGTGATCGAAGCATGAATTACAACAGCATCTGCCTGAGTTACGATTTTCCGGGTTAATGCCCTACTTAATTTTCCTGATTTTTTCTCGTGAGAAAGCCTGTTGTGCATGGTCCATACCAGCTTCTTATTTCCTAATTTAATTGCGGCCAGCACCACCAATTTCCTGAAATAGCTTTTCCACATGCTTTTCGTACTGCTATCATCAAGGTTCTCAAACCAGTTTAGATGAAGTAGTTTAATCGATTGGAAATGGGTTGCCGAAGATAAAAAATCATCCAGTGGGCTCACCTGAAAGCCATGCTTTTCCAGTGCATTGACCAAAATAGCGATGTATCGGTTTTCCTTATTCTCACAGGGATTAAAGATGATTTTGGTATTTGAATCCATTGGGATCAAGATCAGTTTGAATTCATACTTTTCGCAAGCGCTACTCCTATGTCCTTGATTGACAAACCGAATCTGTCCCGGGTATTCATCCAGTTTTTTGCTTTCTCCAGAGGGTTACTACGCATAGACAGTATCATGGTGTAAAGCTTCTTCTTATGCATGTAAGCATCTTTTTCCTTCAATAAATGCTGATAAATCACCTTTTCCGAAGGATGCGGAGGATTGTTTTTCAGGAAATCTCCCAGCCAGTCCGAATAGCTTAAGTCCGCCATCATTTTATGCAAGTCATTTCCTGTTGAAGTAATAGAAAGCTTATTGCTTCTATATTCGAAAACAGGCTTATTACTATGCGCAATCCCGTTTTTCGCTGAGGCGATAAAGGCAGTGATGTCATCTGAACCCCAAGCGAGCGGAAGTTTGTAAAAGCCTCCTTGGGCCTTTAAAGCGGAAATGTTATAAAGGTAATCCGAGATATAATTTGAACGTAACTGGCGCAGGCGATGCCAGATCGAATCATAGACATATTCAAAAGCCGGAAGGGCTGGTGTGAGCACTACATCATTCCCATCGTCATCGATGATTTTGCTTCGGCAGTGATAGACATTTAAGGTTGGGTAGGTTTGGATCAAATTTTCAAATTCAGCCAAATAATCTGTCGCCAATCGGTCATCATCACCCATTATGACGATATATTCCCCAGTTGACAGGTCTAGGCATTTGTTCCAGTTGTCTACTAAATCATAAGCTCCCACATTCTTTTCGTTCTTGTAATAACGGATTCTTGTATCTGTATTTTTCAAAACAATCTCTTCAACTGGCTCTGGAGAGCAATCATTCAATATGATTAATTCAAAGTTTACAACCGTCTGGGCAAGTATGCTGTCAATACATTCTTGGAGGTATTTGCTCTTATAAGCAGGAATACAAATCGAAAATTTAATCTTGCTCATTGGACGGGTTTTTCAAAAGTTTCGTACGCAGAAATTCAATATCTGCGGCTTTGATGATAAAGAGAAAGTGAAATGCGGCAAAAACCATAGTGAAAATCGCTGAGTTTATTATGATTCCTAGCAATCCTTCGGGTATTTCTATCCATTTTCCTAGGCCAAAAGCAAAGCCAAAAGCAATGACAGCACCTAAGACAGATGGTGAAAAAGCTCCGAAAAATATCTTCATACTATCCAACTTGAGCACTTTAGGAATATAATAAATATAAAAGAAACCAATCTGAATCAGCATATAAGCCAAATAACCAATTACTGCCGCACCGACATTCAGAGCAGGCGCAAGAATCACTGTGATTGGAAGTGAAAGAATACAAGCTGTTGCCGACGAATAAATCAAGAAGCGGGTTTTCCCCGATGAAAGCACCAAACTAGCCACGGGAGTATTGTGCATATTGAGTAGCACTGTGAGTAACCAAATATTCAACCAAATAGCCAAATGGAGGTAATCTTTCCCCATATAGAGGAGTAGGAGAGATTCCGAATTCAGTATCAGAAGAAAAACGATAAAACTTAAAAAGATAGAAATGAAACGGGTTGCAATAAAAACCATCTTCTCCATCTTGGGGTGATTTCCTTCTTGGTAGACTTTTGAAGCCGATGGCAAAAGAACCTGGAGAAAGATTGTTCCAAAGGAAATAATCAGCATCGCAATCGTCTGAATTACACGATAATCTGTCAGCACATCTATACCCGAAGCGAAATTGGCCAGTAGAATTGGGCGCAATTCATTTGCTGTCAACTGGAAGAGTCCCATCAGGAATATTGCAGAACTATAACCTATAATTTCCCGAAAGATTTTTCCATCCCATTGTGGTCGTAGAAGTTGTGTCAAAGGAATAGGAAAAACTCCTAAGCGAAGAATATTTAGAGGGATAGGCACAAGTGTGGAAATCGTGAAGAAAAGAAAATAAAGAGGCATAGACCACTTGAAGTGAATCGCAGCTATAGCCACCACAAAATTCAACACACTGCTGACTACCGTGACGCGGTTTACGTAACCCAATTCATCTTTCGCGCTGAGGAGTTGGATGATGACATTTGATAGCCAGTTCAAAACCGTACTGCCTGACAGGATGTACATCATGATCCGATATGTTGGGATTTGATCGGGATTAAGATTAAAGAAAAACTGGCCGTAATTGGCCATAAACATAAAAATCACGGCATTGACCAAGCCTATTGTGCCGTAGAAAATAATACTTGAACGGGAAGCTTTTCCAATGTTTTCCCAATCTCCTTTAGCCTCCCACATCGAGAAAAAACGTACTGAGCCTACGTTCATACCCAAATCCATAAGCCGTAGATATGCATTTAGTGAAAATGCTAGTGCAATTAATCCATAGTCAGCTTTACCATAAAAGCCTACTAATAATGGGATGGTCACAAATTTGGCTGCTGCATCTAGGATCTTAGCTAAAATTCCCCAGACTGAACCTGAAAAAATACGATGGACTGCAACTGGTTTGGTGTTCAAAATAGTCTTTTGATGATTTTGTACTGAATGTACAGCCTACTTACCAAAAATAGTTCCCGAGCTTAATTTCTCTGGATTTAAGGCAGTGACCATTTCATCTGCCTCGTCTAATATGAGAAGCGTAACTTTAGAAAGGTCTACGGCATTTCGCTTTATCAGATCAATTAATCGCCCTGGGTAGCAATGATGACATGAGCGCCACTCTCGACCTTAGCGATTTGAGGTTTCAATGGTGAACCACCAGATATTAGAGCTGTCAGTATCTCAGGCATATATTTACCAAAGACTAGAGATTTGCATGAATTTGTTGTCCTAATTCCCTGGTTGGTACGAGAATAACAGCTTGCACAGAAGAATCTTCAATATCGATATTCATCAACAGCAGCAGACAAAAAGCAGCTGTTTTACCAGTACCCGTTTTTGCTAAACCTACAAAATCCGCCTTTTATTTAATAAAATAGGTATGGCCTTGTTTTGTATTTCCGTTGGCGTGTTAATTTTTAAATCTCCTAAAGCCTTTATAAGATTCTTTGAAATACCTAATGTTGAAAAGTCTGCCACGATGCTAATTTTTTTGACGAAGGTAGCATTATTTCCCGACTTGAAATGCTCTGGTTTTAATAAGTAAGCTCACCTGAGATATTATCTACTTCTTTTCTTTAGCGTAATCAGAAAGCATTCCTTCAAACAACCAATTTGCGAGGGCCTGCCTGTTATCGGCAATGACAAATCGTCTTTGGTCTTTCTCATTCTTTATGTTGCCTAGTTCAACAAAAATTGCGGGTGGGTGGCTGTATTTGATCACATAGAGGCTACTTCTGGTGCTAACGCTTCCAGTGTACCCTCTATTCGGTTGATGCCGGTCATATTTAGACTTGATTTTTTCATGAATATTCGTGGCAAGCTTTTTACCCGAGGGGCTATTTTCATGATGGTAAAAAAACACATCGATATTTTCACTCTTACTCCTACTATCAACATGTATAGCCATCATTCTTTGATATGAGCCTTTGTGTTTTCGGTACAATTTATTTACTGCATTCGTTCTTTGTCTTAACCGTTCCTTCTGATTTAATGGAATAATTTCGTCCGGATAGCATCTTTCATCTGTGTCATTCAACAAAATGCTTTCGTCTCTTATCCCGTCGTCTTCATCCTGAATAATCATGTACACCGTTGCCCCATGCTCCATGAGTCTTCTCGCTAACCTGATACTCACATCATAAGCATACTCATCCTCTGCTAAAAGATAAGAACCATATTTACTCATAGCGCCAGGGTCTGGCCCACCATGCCCCGATAACAAGTAATAAACTGCTCCTTTTAGGCTTTGGTCGATAATTTCCAACCGTTCATATTTCTTTCCAAAAAAAGGAACATCCAATACCATACTTTTATCCTCCAGAGCTGATTTTGCAGCATCTTCTTTAACCGAAATATCAATGGTGGAAGGAGAAGTCTCCTTGGTATTAGCCGCCAATTGTACATTGGCGGTACTATCAACTTTATTAGGCAACAAATAGCTTCTTCCTTTATAGAGACTGTTGTTTTCCCCTAAATTTTGCTGATTTAATTCCAGAAATGACTGTAGATGCGTGGCTGGATTTAATCCATTTTCCCTCAGTAGCATAAAAATGCCGTCTCCTTCTTTTGCAGTTACTTCTTGATATGGACCGCTCTGACCCACTAAATCAGTGAGAGAAAAGAAAACAAAAAAGGAAAAAAATAATATACTTTTAATAATAATAGACATTCAAGTTACTAAATCATTTCTGTAATGGCAGTAAATATCAAAATAACAGATTCATTAAGTCAATTTCAAATATTAAGCCAGAATAGATAAATATATAAAATCAAGTATCTTTTTTGCAAGGATAACTTCGACTTGGCCAAAACAAGTTCCTTGATACTGTTTTAAATGAAAACTTGGAACTTTTGAGGTTTAAAATAACAGGCTATGGACTATTATCTATGGATCAAATAACTAATTAACACATATGACAAAAGTTTTAATTATAGGTGCTTTCGACCGTTATAATTACGGGGATTTACTTTTTCCATTGGTGATCGAAAGACAATTGAGTTCCTACGGGAAGAATTTCCAGTTTGAATATTTTGGACTGATTGAAAGTGATCTCTCAAAAGAGGGAGGACTTCCTACGAAAGGACTAAAGAAATTTTATAAAGCATGCAGTGATCCCTCTGACCCAGTTCAAGTGATTATCGCTGGAGGTGAAGCATTAGGCGTTACATGGAATTCGCTTTATGCAGCTCTTAATCCTCTTTTTCAACGAATTAATAAAAGGCATGTAAAAGTGAATAAGGTATTGGACCTGAATACCTGGACCAAGAAGATACTGAAAGGAAAGACAATTCTGCCTTTTGTGTTTGATAAAAGTGATTTTGATGGAGTTCAGTCAGTTATATTGAATTCTTTGGGTGGTTCAGGGCTCAGTCCTGCAGTTTTCGTTAAATACGATTTCCTAAAAGAGAAGCTTCAGAATGCAGATTATTTTGCCGTCCGTGATCAGTTGACTGTGGAGAACTTGAAGGAAAGCGGATTAAGTGTAGATCTTTTTCCAGACTCTGCAATTTTAATGTCTGAGTTTTACCCCTTAAGTTTTCTTCGAACTAAGGTGACTCGGCAAGTAGCTGAATATGTGAATGCAAATGCAGGTAATTATGTTTTTGCGCAAATAAATAAAAAAACTACCCGTGGTCATGAGCAGTCTATTGCAAGTGGACTGGATGAGGTACAGCTGAAATCCAAAACAGATATTTGTCTTTGCCCCATTGGAAAAGCACTAGACCATGATGATCACGAAGCGTTGCAGGAACTTGGTCAGCTTATGAATACCCCACATGTGTACTTCGATGCAGATAATATCTGGGATATCATGTACTTGATCGCTAATGCGAAGTGCTATGTAGGAACAAGTTTACATGGTGCTATTACAGCAATGAGTTTTGCCGTTCCACATGTTGGTTTGAAAGTGGAAAAATTGGGAGCTTATCTGGAAACTTGGGGAGTAAAAGGGAATCAGCGATCAATCGAGTTTACAGAGATTTATAAACAGTACCAAATTGCAACATCCCATTCAAAAGAAGCCTTGGAAGCTTCCAGGGATTTACAGATAGTGGAGATTAAAAAGGGATTTGATAAAATGGTGAAAGTTTTGGAAAAGGGCGAAATCACAAAAAGTATATGAAATTGAGCATGACGAATTCGACACACAAAGGGATATTATCCTCCAAGCGAGATTCTCCCGAATAAATTTCGGGACAGTCTATGTGGCAATAAATCAAATATAAAGATATGAAATTTGTGATCGTAATCACAAAAAACGTATGAATTTTGTGATTGTAATCACAGAAATGATATTAAATTTGTGATTATATTTATTTCATATGTCATCAGCCCCGATCGTCAGAACTATAGTGCCATCAATTAAGGAACGTATGTTTCGGAATAAGGCGGTATTGCTCTTAGGTCCACGGCAAGTTGGCAAAAGCACGCTATGTGAGACAATGCTAGCGGACATAGGAAATCCATGGTTATATTTAAATGGAGATGAAGCTGATGTAAGATCCGAACTTACTGATGTCACTGCGTCACGGCTTAAGAGCATTCTTGGGGATCACAAAATACTTTTTATTGACGAAGCCCAACGGATCCCTGGAATTGGGTTGACATTGAAAATAGCCGTAGATCAGTTGAAAGATATCCAAGTTGTTGCGACGGGATCGTCTGCTTTTGATTTGGCGAATCTTTCTAACGAGCCTTTGACTGGACGTAAATTTGAATTTTTCTTATACCCTTTGAGTTTTGGCGAAATGGTTAATCATCATGGTCTGCTTGCAGAAAAGCGCATGATTGAGCATAGAATGATTTATGGATGCTATCCTGAAATTGTAACAAACCCGGGTGAAGGAAAAGAGCTTTTGAAGCTTGTGGCAGGAAGTTATCTATATAAAGATCTGCTAATGCTAGAGCAAATCAAAAAACCTGTCCTATTGGAGAAACTACTCAAAGCTCTTGCTCTTCAGCTAGGCAGTGAAGTTAATTACCATGAACTTGCTCAAATAGTAGGAGCGGATAAGATTACTGTAGAAAAGTATATCGACTTACTGGAAAAAGCCTACGTAATATTCAGAATGCCCGCATACAATAGAAATGTGAGGACTGAATTGAAGAAGGGGAAGAAGGTCTATTTCTACGATTGTGGAATTAGAAATGCAATTTTAGGCAATTTCAACCAACTGATAAACAGGACTGATACCGGAGCACTTTGGGAGAATTATTTTCTCGTAGAGCGCATGAAATATCAAGCCTATAAAAAAGTGGATACTAAATACTATTTCTGGAGAACTACGGCACAGCAGGAAATAGATTTCATTGAAGAAGTGGAAGGACGAATGATTGCAATAGAATGCAATTGGAGTGATAAATTGAAAGTCAGGTTTCCCACAACATTTACTGATGCATACCCTGAATCTAAGCTAGAAGTAATTACTCCCAAAAACTTTGAGGGGATGTTAGGCTATAATCTCTAATCTGATCCAGATCACCTCACTATACATTGTAATAGAAAGATTTGGGCCAATATTTTAGTGGGGTTTACTGACAGGCTGTCACCTTACTAAGTCAAACAGGTATTATTCATTTGACTTTTAAGAGTTTTTTCTTTCACTATTCCCACAACATTATAGTATTCTTTAAAATTTCCTCTTTCGGTACGAAGGTTGTTTAAATAATGGCAGGTTAAATAAGTTAAACCTGTATTTATCAAGTTTTCAACACTTAAAAACTGTAATTCAATTCTGATTTGTTTCTGTTTCTGTCAATCCACAAGGGAGAGGCAGCTTTGGGAAAAATCAATTTATTATAAAAAAACAAAAATGTCTAAGCAAAGAATTCTCATCAAATATGGTGGGAATGCGATGATCAATCCCCAGTTGCAGCAGGAAATTGCCGCACAGATTTTTAAACTTCAAGAAGCGGGATTTGAAGTCATCATGGTACACGGCGGTGGACCTTTTATCAACAAAGCACTAGAAAAAGCAGCTATCAAATCCCATTTCGTGGATGGTCTCAGAGTCACAGAAGAGCTTGCTTTCGCGGAAATCCAAAAAGCACTGATAGGCGAAGTCAATGCCAATCTTATTTCCACCCTAAACCAGAATCACTTGAAAGCCATTGGTCTTTCCGGTAAAGATGCGGGGATGGTTCTTGCGAAAAAATACCAGCATAAAACTGCCGATGGGAGTTTTGCAGATCTTGGTCTGGTGGGTGAAATTACCAACATCGATGATAGCTTAATCAATTTGCTTTGCGAAGCGGGTTATGTACCCGTTGTTGCATGTGTAGCCGATGGAACAGACGGAACCTCCTACAATATCAATGCGGATACTTTTGCAGGCAAACTTGCAGCAGCTGTGAGTGCTGATCAACTTATCGTACTGACAGATGTGGATGGACTTTTTCTCAACTACCCAGATCCTGCATCCATTATTCACGACCTTAATGAAAGTGCCTTGAAAGAGCATTTGGGAACGACCATCCAAGGAGGCATGATCCCGAAA
This sequence comes from Algoriphagus aurantiacus, assembly GCF_035156405.1. Lineage (NCBI taxonomy): Bacteria > Pseudomonadati > Bacteroidota > Cytophagia > Cytophagales > Cyclobacteriaceae > Algoriphagus > Algoriphagus aurantiacus. The sequence continues at coordinate 169,607 of NZ_JAXRUT010000004.1, forward strand.
ATTCAATCTTGCATGCTGGCTTTGAAAGAAGGAGTGAAAAAAGCCATCATACTAAATGGCACCAAGCCTGAGCAGATCACAAATTATGTGATTGATAAGGAGAAAATTGGAACTACTTTGACACTATAATAGACTATGACGAATCAAGATTTATATACCAAAGACAAAGAGAATTACTTACCAACATTCAATCGCTTTCCTATAGCTTTCATCAAGGGAAAAGGAAGTAGACTCTGGGATGCTGACGGTAAGGAATACATTGATTTATTGGCTGGGATAGCCGTGAATAACGTAGGGCATTGCCATCCTAAGGTCGTGAAAGCTATTCAGGAGCAAGCAGCTCAGTTGATGCATATTTCTAATTTTTTCGTGAGTCCACAGCAAGTTGCACTAAGTGAATTGTTGGTGAAAATTTCAGGTCTAAACCGTGTCTTCCTGACCAATAGTGGTGCTGAGTCCGTAGAAGGCGCGATTAAAATTGCCCGAAGATATGCTCACAAACATGGTAAAGGAGGAAAAGTCATTTCCATGCAAAATTCATTTCATGGTAGGACTTTAGCGACTATAGCTACAGGTCAGGAGAAATATCAACAAGGATTTGGGCCAATTCCAACTGGGTTTGCGCAAGTTCCATTTAATGATCTTGCGGCAGTGCAAGCTGCCATCGACAAGGACACAGCAGCTGTAATTGTGGAGCCTATCCAAGGTGAGGGAGGAGTTGTGCCTGCGGAAAAAGCTTATTTGGAAGGACTGAGAAAGCTTTGTGATGAGCAAGGTGTTTTGTTGATTTTTGATGAGATCCAATGTGGAATCGGCAGAACAGGGAATTGGTTTGCTAAAGATCACTATGGAGTGCAGCCGGATATCATGACTTTGGCGAAAGGCCTAGGTGGAGGAGCGCCAATCGGAGCTTTGCTTTGCAATGAGAAAGTAGCCAGTGCCATTGAGTTTGGCGATCATGGGACAACTTTTGGAGGAAATCCTCTTGTGGCAGCATCAGCGTTAGCGACTATTGAAGTCATTAATGAGGAGCAGCTTTGCAAAAGAGCTACCGAAACAAGCGAATGGCTGCAAGGTAAATTGGCTGAGTTGATAGCAAAACATGATGAGCTAGAGTCTGTCCGAGGTTTGGGTTTGATGCTGGGAGTAAAAATGAAATCCGAAGCCAAGCCTATTGTAATGCGGTTGCTTGAAGAAGGAATTGTGGCAAATGCGACTGCAGTAAATATTTTGAGACTAGTGCCAGCACTCAATATCAGCAGAGACGAGCTGAATATTTTCCTCGAAAAACTAGACGAAATCTTATCTGAAACCATTGTTTCTTCCCAAATATGAGCATTCAAAAATTAAAAGTAGCCATTGTTGGAGCATCTGGATTTACAGGGTCTGAATTGGCTAGATTACTTCTAAATCATGGAGGAGTTTCTATAGAAATGATCACTTCGGAATCTCATGTGGGCAAGCCTTTTTCAGACTTGCATCCGCAGTTTTTCAATCGATTGGACATTCCTTTGGTAAGTGCAGGTGAGGTAAGCAAGAAGAAGCTAGATGTGATTTTCTTGGCCTTGCCACATGGTGTTTCCATGGATTTTGTAGCCAAGTGGAAGGATTCAGGTGCGAAAATCATTGACCTTTCTGGTGATTTTAGACTTTCTACACCAGCCATTTATGAAGAATGGTACAACAAAAAGCATAGCTATCCTGAAGGATTTAATACAGCCGTTTATGGGCTGCCAGAACTTTTTGCAGAGCAGATCAAAGGAGCAAGTTTAGTAGCTAATCCAGGTTGCTATCCTACCGCATCGATCCTAAGTATGGCTCCGCTTTTTGCGAAGCAATTAGTAGAGGAGAAATCTTTGATCATTGATGCGAAGTCCGGTCTTACAGGAGCTGGGATTAAGGCGAGTGCGACGACACATTTTTCAAATGTAAATGAGAATTTCAAGGCATATGGCATCGCAGGTCACAGACATACTATTGAGATCGAAGAGCAATTAGGAGCTTTGGCAGGCAAACAGACAGCAGTTCAATTTACGCCGCATCTGCTTCCTGTGGATAGAGGAATTTTGGTTACGGCATATGCCAAAGTTAAAGGAGAAATGAATCAGGAGAAATTAACTGAAATCTATCGGGACTTCTATCAAAACAAGCCATTTGTTAGATTGAGAAATGAGGCTCCAGGAATCAAAGATGTGCGAGGAAGTCATTTTTGTGATGTATTTCCTGTTTGGGATGCGAGAACGGATCGCGTCATTGTCATCTCAGCAATTGACAATTTGCTTAAAGGTGCCGCTAGTCAGGCGGTTCACAATATGAATTTAATGTTTGGCTTGACAGAGTCAGAAGGATTGAACCAAGTGCCATTAAAACCTTAATAAGAATAAAATGATTAAAAACATAACTAACGTACGCGGTATTAAATGCTGGGGTGCGCATACTGGAGTAAAATCCATGAAAAGGGATTTGGCAATTATTTATTCAGAAGTACCAGCTGCAGCTGCAGGGACTTTTACGCAAAATAAAGTGAGAGCAGAACCGATTAAAATCACGGAGAAAAACTTGGAAAATAACCAGGCTCAGGTGATCATCTGTAATGCAGGAAATGCAAATGCTTGCACTGGCGATCAGGGAAGAGAGGGTGCTGAGGCTATGGTGAGAACAACAGCTGAATTATTGGGAATACCAGAGGAGGATGTTATTGTGGCTTCCACCGGTATTATCGGAGTGGAGTTCCCCACAGAAGATGTAGTAGAAGGTTTGAAAGTCAATATTCCTAAGTTGAGCAATGAATTAAAAGCCGGTTCTTTTGTTGCAAATGCGATTTTGACTACAGATACTTTCGCGAAGGAAGGATTTGTCGATTTTCAGCATGAAGGCGAAAGAATAAATCTGGGTGGAGTGGCAAAAGGATCAGGAATGATTCATCCAAACATGGCAACCATGCTGGCTTTTGTTGTGACTGACTTTAACATTGATGAAAAGTTGCTTCAAGAGGCGGTGACTTACTGTGTGGATCGATCGTTCAATATGATCACTGTGGATGGCGATACTTCAACCAATGATATGGTAGCCGTGATGGCCAATGGCTTAGCAGGAAATAGAAAAGTAACAAGTAAGGAAGATCCTGGATATGAAGTGTTTTTGGAAAAACTGCTTGATCTATTGACTCATTTGGCTAAACTCATTGTATCTGATGGAGAAGGAGCTTCCAAGTTTATAGAATACAAAGTGACTAAAGCGAGAACTGAAGCAATAGCTAGAATTCTGATTCGGGCGATTTCTGATTCCACTTTGGTGAAAACAGCTATGTTTGGCCGTGATCCAAACTGGGGACGTATAATCGCAGCTGCTGGGAACGCTGGCGTTTCTTTCAATTACAAAAAAGTGAATCTATTTATTGGAGATCAAAACCATTTAGTGCAGGTCTTGGACAAAGGGAATCCTGTGGATTTTGAAAAATCGTACATGAAGAAATTACTTCGGGAATCACACATTCGAGTTCACTTGGAACTCAATACAGGTGAAGAAGAAGGTATAGGATGGGGTTCCGATCTTACCACAGACTATGTAATGTTCAATTCGGTATATACGACTTAACCGATTGTTTTTGAATCAAATTGTTGTCCTGCTTCTCTTGAAGCAGGATTTTTTTGTCCAGATAAATTTATATCCTGACCAAATCAGTATTATGGAATCGGAATCAATCTATTTTCTCAAAAAACTCTTCCAGATCAATCTCAAAACCAGCGATACAATCTGACTTTAAAATATCACCGTGGGTGAAAAGTCGGGAAGGAACATAATTGCCATCTATAAGCTTATTGATTACTAACGTCTCCTCATCTGGGTGAATGACCCAATATTCTTTTACTCCGGACTCTTCATAAACTTCATATTTGTTCCTTAATTCCTTTTTATTGTTTCCAGGAGAAAGCACTTCTACTATTAAATCCGGGGCTCCGATGCATCCAGCATCATCCAATTTGGACCGGTCACAAACTACACAGATATCCGGCTGAACCACCGTAAATATCTCCTCGTTCTTTTTGGATTTAACTGGTAATCTCACATCAAAAGGAGCAATAAATACCTTACAATTCTTTCCGTCCAGATGTATCAAAAATCGAGAATGTAGTAATCCAGCTATTTCCTGATGCTTTCTCCTAGGGGCAGCAGCTACAGATCGAAATACTTTTCCCTTTATAAGCTCGACCATTTCATCTATCTCCCAAGTCAGATAGTCCGCATAAGAATACACTCCGTATTCTGTAAACGGCTCTTGTACAGTGTCTTTCTCTTCAGGTTTCATGATAGCAATTTAATAAAATGGCGGGCAATTATATCCGTCTATGGCAAAACTCATTTCAGTATGAATTATAGTTGGCTAGATCGAAATGTGATTTTTCAACTAGATATTTTCATTGAATGATTGTAAGAAAAATCACTCTATTCTTCCAAAAAACCCTTCTAGGTCAACTTCAAATCCACCTATACATTCTGATATGACAATATCACCGCGGGTAAAAAGTCGAGATGGTACGTATTTTCCCTTGACCAGTTTATTGATCATCACCGTCTCTTCGTATGGAGAAATAATCCAGTATTCTTGAATGCCCGATTCCTCGTAAACATCGTACTTGTTTTTTAATTCTTTCTTATTGTTTCCAGGAGAAAGCACTTCTACGATTAAATCCGGTGGGCCGACACATCCTGCCTCATCCAATTTTGTGCCGTCACAAACGACGCAGACATCTGGCTGAACCACTGTAAAAATCTCCTCGTTCTTTATAGATTTGACAGGTAATCTTACGTCAAAAGGAGCGATAAATGCCTCGCATGGTTTCTTATCAAGAAACTGTAACAGTTCTGATCCTAATCGTAATACGATTTGTTGATGCTTTTTTCTGGGCGCTGCAGCAGACCGAAACACTTTTCCTTTGATGAGTTCGACCATTTCATCTATCTCCCAAGTCAGATAGTCCGCATAAGAATACACCCCGTATTCTGTAAACGGCTCTTGTACAGTATCTTTCTCTTCATGTTTCATTATAGCAATTTAATGAAATGGTTCAGGTTTTATAAAAAAAAGTCCTTCGAAGTTTTCAAAACCTCGAAGGACTAAGTCTCAAGTACCATAGTTCATTTTTAGCTATATCGCCCCACTTCAAATCCTGTCAATTCCAATGAGGTGTCTCTATGCTGATGCAATTCGCTGATGATTTTACCTGAGGCTGGAGCAAGGCTGATACCCATCATGGAATGACCGCTGTTTACCATCACATTAGAATAGGCGGGAGCAAATCCAATGTATGGAAGACCATCCGGTGAGCAAGGTCTTAGTCCTTTCCATATGTTGTTTTCGTCAGGGAATTTTGCTTCAAATTCTGGGTAATAGCGATTGATGGATTCGTAAATTCCCTTTACTCGATTGAGGTTGATTTTTTGATTGGTACCAGCGATTTCCATCGTGCCCCCAAAGCGAATTTGCTCCCCATAAGGGCTTACTGCCACTTTCATTTCGGTCAGAATTGAGGATTGCATAATCTCCGGCTTATTTTCTTGTAAGAAAGAATAGCCTTTTCCACCCATCATAGGAAGAGTAAAACCTAATAAATCAGCTAATTCCCCGGACCAAGAGCCTCCACAAAGGATTACCTTATCCGCTTCGATTTTCCCTTGATCTGTCAATACCGCTTTTACAGAGTTTCCGACTTTCTCAAAACCCTGAACGCTAGTGTTTGGCTGGAATTTCACACCTTTTTCCTGAAGGAAGCGTTTCAAAAATCCATAAAGCTTTCCTGGATCCAAGTGCGCATCTCCTGGGAATCGAACCGCTCCACGAGCTTTCACTTCCAAGTTTGGTTCAAACGTCCGGATATCTTCAGGACTTAGGATATCTGCCTCCAGACCGTGTTTTCTTGCCAGGTGAGCAAATTCAATTTCTTCTTTTTCAAGGGCATCAGTTTGATAAATCATCATTAATCCTTTCTCCTGCAAAGCAATTGATGAATCGGGATGCTCATCCCGGAATTCCTGATAAAGTGCTTTGCTAAGCAAACTCAGATTCTTTAAAACAGGGACACTGCGCTTCACATGTTCAGGATTTGCAGCTTTATAGAATTGGTAACACCATTTTATAAGTTTGGCGTCCATTCGAGGATGAATGTAGAAAGGGCTTTTGGAAGAAAACATCCATGAAATACCCTTACTGATCATACCGGGAGCAGCCAGAGGAATAATATGACTCGGAACGATCATGCCGGCATTGCCCGTGGAGCAATTCACTTCCATATCTCCCTGATCGATTACAGTGACTTCAATTCCTTCTTTTTGAAGAAAATAGGCTGAGAAAAGTCCCACTATTCCGCCGCCGATAATGATGGTTGGTTTCATGAATAAGTATCAAGTAGTTAGTGTCAAGATGAAATACAATGCATGTTGGGAGTCTTGATACTTAAGTCTTGTTTCTAATGTCTTTTTATATCACTTGGAACCCATGTACATACGGATCATCGTCATCAAGGATGATGGTGTTATATCCGTAAACTTTAGCCCAACCTTCTATACTTGGAATAATGGCAGGTTTACCTGAAATCTCCGTTACTTCTTCGATTCTTCCGATAAACTTGGAGCCTATGAAACTCTCATGAATGAAGTCTTCACCTTGTTTCAGAAGCCCTTTGGCGTACCATTGAGCCAATCTTGCTGATGTGCCCGTACCACACGGGGATCGGTCAATCGCTTTTTCTCCGTAGAAAACCGCATTGCGAGCAGTACTCGTTGGATCTATCGTTTTTCCTGTCCAAAGTATGTGGGAGATACCTTTGATCGCTGGATGCTCTGGGTGCACAAAATCATATTTCTCATTCATCTTCTGGCGAAGGGAACGAGCCATAGCGATCAATTGCTCAGCTTTGAAATGTTCTAGTCCCGGGAAATTATCCTGAGGATCTATAATGCAATAGAAGTTCCCACCATAGGAAACATCCACTCTCAATTTACCCAGGTCCTCGGATTCAATTTCCAATCCTTCTGCGGCTAGAAAGCTTTTTACGTTCGTCAGCTTTACGGATTTCACCTTTTTCCCATCTTGCTTATACTCGACTAGAACCAAACCTGCCGGGGTTTCCAATCTTAGCTTGCCTTGAGTTTTTGGATAGATCAGCCCTTCCTCAATCGCAATTGTCACTGTCCCTATTGTACCATGTCCACACATAGCCAGACAACCGCTGGTTTCAATAAATAACACAGCCACGTCATTTTCAGGATTGTGGGGAGGAAAAAGCATCGAGCCAGACATCATATCATGACCTCGTGGTTCGAACATCAAACCGGTTCTGATCCAATCCAAATTGTCCAGGAAATATTGGCGTTTTTCAAGCATATTCTCTCCTTTTAGAAAGGGAACTCCGCCTGAAACTACCCGCACTGGATTGCCACAAGTATGGGCATCAATGCAAGAAAAGGTGTGTCTTGTAGACATGTTTTAAATTAATATTGGATGACCTTGTCCGCCGTAACTCTTAATCCTTAGATTTTCTCAGCGGTAAACTTCCCATTTATCTGTCTTGTGATTCCAAGTGGATTTTCGTTTTTCAATGCATCAGGAAGCAAAGCGGCTGGCATATCCTGTAAAGCAATTGGTCGAGCAAATCGCTTTATTGCATGAGCCCCAACTGATGTGGTATTTGCGCTGGTAGTGGAGGGAAAAGGTCCGCCATGCTGCATCGCGTAACCAACTTCTACCCCGGTAGGAACGCCGGCAAAAAGTAATCGTCCACATTTCTCTTCCAGTAGACTGATCAGTTCAGTGTTGGCTTTTAGCTCAGACGAATCGGCCCAAAGGGTAATGGTAAGCTGTCCATGAAGTTTTTTGGCGACTTCTTTTAGCTCGGCTTCATTTTCATACACTACCATCAAGGCGAAAGAGCCAAATACTTCCTGCTGGAAAAGATCATCTGCGATCCAATCAGCTGCTTTGATCTCAGCCAATGCCGGGCTTACATTGATTAAATGACTTGCATCTGGCACTTTTACCCAATTTAGCTCTGGTCGCGCTTTAAGATTGTCTAGCGCAGTGTAGTAGGAGCTTGCAATTCCTTCGTGAAGCATAGGGCTATCTGCAGCTCCTTTCAACGCTTCCGATATCGCATTTTCAAATTTAGATGCCAGTTCTTTCGGTACAAAAATCAACCCCGGATTGGTACAGAATTGCCCTGCTCCCAAGGTAAGTGAGCTGACATAGCTTTGAGCCATGGGTACTAATTCATTGTTTAAGCGCTGTGCAAAGGTAAAAATCGGGTTTACTGATCCCATTTCAGCATAGACTGGAATAGGTTCGTCACGATCACCTGCTATGTTAAAGAGAGATTTCCCCGCTCCATAGGATCCAGTAAATGCTACTGCTTTTGCCAGAGGATGCTTCACTAGATCCTGACCCATTTTTACTCCACCTTCCACGTGAGTGAATACTCCCTCAGGTAAACCAGATTTTTTAACCGCTTTAGAAATGCATTCGGCTACGAATTTTGAAGTATCGGGATGTGCTGGGTGGCCTTTGTAGATCACTGGGCATCCTGCTGCCAAAGCTGAAATGGTATCTCCGCCTGCAGTGGAAAATGCCAATGGGAAATTACTCGCTCCAAAAACTACAACTGGACCGATTGGAATTAGCATTCTACGGATATCTGCTTTTGGCAAAGGGGATCTTTTTGGATCTGCGGGATCAATGGTTGCTTCCACCCAACTACCTTCTCTTAGTAGATTAGCGAAAAGCTTTATTTGTCCTGTAGTTCGTCCTAATTCCCCATTAATTCTACCTTCTGGAAGATTCGATTCTTTCACTGCTATAAGCACAATTGCACTTCTATTCTCTTCGAGGATTTCGGCAATTTTTTCAATAAAATCAGCTTTTTTTGTCCCTGAGAGGGTTTTATAAGATAAAAATGCTTCTTGAGCAGCTGAAAATATAGTATCGAGATTCATAAGATTGTAAAATTTATAAGATGAAAGATTAGCGAGTTTTTAGTATTAAGCCTAAAGAAAATAGGTCATGGAATAAATGCTCTTCTGCTTTAATTACAAGGCCTCTTATCTAAACACTCTAAATTACAATTTAGGTCTTTTCGCCAAGCCATCAGTAATGATTTTCTCAATTCTTGCTCTTTCTTCTCCGATCAAAGTCAATCTAGGTGCGCGAACGTGCTCTGAACCTATACCGCAATGTTGCTCGGCAAGTTTGATGTATTGAACCAACTTTGGATGAATGTCAAGTTCCAAAAGTGGCAAGAACCAGCGGTAGATTTCTCTTGCTTCTTCATTTTTGCCTTCGTTGATCAGGTTGAAAATTGTCACCGTTTCCTTCGGGAAGGCGCAAACTAAGCCAGCCACCCAGCCATCTGCACCCATGACCAATTCTTCCATCGCAAGAGTATCTACACCACAAAGCAATTTGAATCGATCTCCAAAGCGATTACGCATGCGAGTTACATTGGAAATATCACGAGTGGATTCTTTGATTGCCTGGATGTTTTCACAGTCTACTAGTTCTGCGAACATATCTAAGGTTACCAAAGTCTTGTAATCCACCGGATTGTTATAAATCATGATTGGCAGCTTCGTGCTGGTAGCGACTGCTTTGAAGTATGCCACAACTTCTCTTGCGTCAGCTGCATATCTCATTGGAGGCAAAATCATCAAGCCCTCAGCACCTAATTCTTCCGCTTTTGCAGCCCAAAAAAGCGCATCTTGAGTAGCTCCTTCTGCGATATTCAAGATTACAGGGACTTTGCCTCCAAGATAATTGACAGTTTCTCGGGTCAATGTGATTTTCTCTTCTTGAGAAAGAACAGAGCTTTCTCCCAGTGTACCACCAAGGATAATTCCGTGCACGCCGGATTCCAGTTGGAAGTCAATATTTTTGAAAAATAACTCCATATCCAAACTTCCGTCAGCATGGAATTTTGTTGTCACAGCGGGGAATACACCTTTCCAGTTCATATCAGTTTTTTCTTTCAAAATTAGATCAATCACTAATTTCATGAAAGGAGTTATTTAGTAAATAATGACTCTATTTTGATCAAAAAATGATTATAATTGAGATTGTTCAGCAATTCAAGCCTATTTTAACATATGAGTAAGGTAATATCGTTTCAGATTCCGAAATCTGAAAAAACGTTTATTCAGTATCAGCAGGATAGAGGGAAGCATTTTTACGATAACCTTCACCAACATCCCCAGGCGCAGTTAACGCTTATTGTAGAAGGGCGCGGCCAGCTTCTAGTCGGTGATTATGTTGGGAGGTTTGAGCCCGGCGAAGTGTATTTGTTGGCAGAAAGTATCCCACATGTTTTTCGGAGTGATGCGGATTATTATAAGGAAGATAGTAATCTCAAGATAGCAGGAAATACAATTTTCTTTGATTTTAGGGCCATGAGTAGAGCTTTTTCAGAAGTGGAAGACTTTCTTGATCTCATACATCTAAATGAAAAAATTTCAGGATGCTTTAAAATTACCGGAGAAACAAGGGATAATTTAACGGAGTTGCTTGCTGGGTTTGGAGAGTTTTCAGGATTGACTAGACTTCGGCATTGCATTCATATTCTATCGCTTTTGGATTTTAATTCTGATAATATGGTGGCACTTAATCAAATTCCAGTTCTTAAGACCATGACCGAGCGAGATGGCCGTCGAATGGATCAGGTGATGAGATTTATCCTGGAGAATAGCAATAGACAGATCAGTTTGGAGGAAGTGGCTGAGCAGGCATATATGAGTAAAGAAGCTTTTTGCCGATTTTTTAAGCTAAGGACGAGAAGGACTTTTACGCAGTATGTACAGCAGCTAAGAGTTACCGAAGCCAAGAAATTACTCTTAGAGACTGATTTGAGTATTTCTCAAATTTCCTTTCAGGTAGGTTTCCAGACATTATCCCATTTCAACAAAACGTTTAAAAGCCTTACTGAAATGACTCCTAAAGATTGGAGGAAGTTGGAGTGATATGGATGGAATACTGGCTCAGTTGAGAAGAATAATCCCCAAGTTAGGGTGGTGATAGTGGATCTGCTTCAATTGTATTATTGTTTGCAGGATTAAGTTAAAAGCTGTTAATGGCCTATAAATGAGAAGTTGGTCAATTTTTGATAAAAATGTATTCGTTTGTGGCATTTGGTTTGGCTATACAGTGAAAAAATTAATCAACTATGAAAAAATTACTATTGTCGCTAACTTTAATGACGGCAGTTTTTGCAACTTACGCGCAGACTACCCGAGATATTGAAGATATTAATGAAGAGAATTCCTGGTTGAAGCTAGGTCTTAATCTTGGAGTTCCGGTGGGAGAAATAGGTGACTATTCTTCTTTTGCTTTTGGGGTTGAAGCAGCAGCACAGTTTATGAGAACTGATAACTTTGGACTTGGTCTGGTCACTGGTTATACCAAATATTTCAAAGATTCAGAGGTAGCTGGAGCACAGGATTTTGGTGCAATTCCTCTTGGCTTGATGCTAAGGTATTATCCTGAGCCAACTGGATTTTTCGTAGGAACTGATTTGGGCTATACCTTTTTAACTGGAGATAGCGCCAGTGATGGAGGTTTTTATATTCGTCCGCAAGTGGGTTACCATAATTACGAATGGAATATTTTTGCCTTTTATAATCAAGTAATTACTTCTGAACCATTTGCTGATGTCCAGACCATTGGAGTAGCAGCGACTTATAATATTAGATTCAAATAAATTAGTTGAGTATCCGCATGAATGCAGGTATCAGAATTAAGGAGAGATTAATAGGGAAAAGTTTCCTGATCTCTTTTGCAACTAGTAGACAAACTAGACGCTTAGCCCTTGATGAAAATAAGGTGCCTGTAGGTATATGGATGCACGGTTAAAAATATTAGATTCAAATAAAAACCAAGTAACCATGAAAAATCAATTGAAAAAGTATTCGCAGAATGTATTTTTATTTGTAATGACTATGTTCTTTTCGGTCGCAGCATTTGCTCAAGACGGCGGTTTAAACATCGATGTCAATATTGGTAAAGAGGAATGGTACCAACAGCCTTGGGCTTGGGTAGTAGGAGGAGCTATATTTGTTTTGATACTAGTAGCGCTACTTCGAAAGAAAAGATAGTATTAAAGGTCGTTTCAATTTGAAACGACCTTTTTTTTATTCGACTTCCACACTGATCGTATTGTCGTCGGGAATTCGATCAATCAATTTATTGTATGGATCTATTCCAGCTTTTGCAGGCTCACCTTTTACTCTGATGGTAAGGGTAGTCTCTCCGGGTTTGAGTTTATACTTTTGAACAAAAAGTGGGTTCACCCGATCTTTTCCATTCTCATCCAGATCATCTGCTGCAAAGATTCCCACATCGATGTAATCGCCTTCATATTCTGCATTTGATTCTTGTCCGGCTGAATCTGCATAGAGTTTTTGAGACTTCAATCTGAGCGTTATCTCATATTCTCCTTCAGATACCTTAGTAGCCGTAGCTTCCTCTACTTTGTTATCATACAAAGCGATTTTGTTCCAAGTGTCATCCAAATAGTATTTCAAACTATCAGGTGTCTGAGCATCCAAATGTCGATACAAGTCTGCACTTCCAGGAAATGGAGGAGTAAGCTTCAAGCCAAACTCAGCATTGAAATTGTACAGTGCACTGTCAATCGCTTCTTCCCCTATCAAATCCCGCAATCCATATAAAATCAGACTGCCTTTTTGATACCATTGATAGGAGCGATTTGTGTTGATAAACACATTCTCTTTTTTGCTCTCACTCGATCTTCCACGCAGATATCCGTCCAGTTCATCTTTCAGGAAGCGTTTCATATTCTCTTTTCCATATTTCCGTTCCGATAAGATCAGCGCAGAATATTCGGCCAAAGCTTCAGAGATCAAATTAGATCCACGCGTATAATTTGGCGGAATCTGATGCCCCCACCACTGATGCGCTAGTTCGTGAGCTGTCACATAATAGACATAATCAAAACTATTGGGATCAGAGAAGTCAGCCACCCATCCGAAGCTCTCTGCAAAGGGAACCGTATTAGGAAAGGATTGTGCAAACCCTGCGTAGCGCGGGAATTCCAGAATCCGCATTTGTCTAAATTGAAATGGACCGTATGTCTCGGAAAAATAGGTTAAACCATCTTTGTATGACTGAACAAATCGATCTAGATTATACTCATGCCCTTTTTGGTAATAAATCTCTATATCAATTTCCTGTCCGCTTGGCAAGGTGGTTTTATCCTTGAATAGTTCATATTCTGCAGATAGTACGGAGAAAAATGATTGAATAGGTGTATCCTGAATGTAATGAAAATACCTTCTATCACCCTCAATCCATTCTTTTTGTAAATAGCCAGGCGCTATGGCGGTTTGACTCGGAATGGTACTTACTGTAGCTTCAAATTGAATAAAATCAGCTTCATCTGAAAACAAAAGCGTTCTTCGCCCATAAGGATCATCGTGTGGAGGTAGATCTTCCGGTTTTTCTGGTAGATCGTATTCCCTTCGCTTTTCATCACTATCCATTTCATTGCCCGATGAATAGCCAATGTCAGGCATGCCGCCTGCTATGAAAGTGCCGTTATAAACTAATTCTCTTCCAAAGCCTGAATTCGGGAATTTATCGTTGATCACTTTACTTTTGATCATTAGCTCAAGTGTGTCACCAGGCATCAGAGTCTGAGGAAGTGCGGTGATCTTATACCATTCCCGTTCTTCTTTTTTGCCAAAAATCTGAAACTTCGCTGGCTCATATACAAGCGGGAATCGGAAAGGTAATTCACCGTCATTATACAAAACCTCAAATGAGGTAAGTCCCGTACTATTGAAATGAACAGAATCTATGGGAGAATCAGTTTTATTCACTAATTCTATCTGGGCTTCGAAATAAGCATCTCTTTCCAGGGGATAGAGATCGGCTTTGAGATTGACTTTGGTAATTTTTGGCTGAGGCAAAAATTCATATTGCTTCAGCTGCTTCTCATAGGCTACCTGTCTTTTTTCACCTTCCTTGGATGTCCTGTAGGTATTCACATAGACTGTGGAATAGTAGATGTATGCTCCTGATAGAATTGCAACCAGCAGGAATACATAAGAAACTAGTGCGTTCTTTTTGCCCAGTTTTTTGCGAGCCGTATTGAATCTGTTTTTTATAGAATTCTCTGTTCCTCTACTGAAGAAAATACTGAAGAATAAGATCAGGAAGATGCCAAAAGCTGTCCAATACAGATTAAACCAGAATAGAGGCTCCCCAAAATGACCCAATCCGTTCATATCGCTCCAGCGATATGCAGGTTTATAGGAAAAGAAGAAAAGATTGAAATTATAATTTGCAAAATCCCGCAGAATGATAATCAATACCCAAATGCCTATAGCTACCGCATGTCCAGCGAATTTGTTATTCACCACTAGATGCACCGCAAATACAAGCATGACCATTTGCAGGTAATCGGGGAGTGAAATAAGGTAGCTATCAACCAGATAAACCCCGAGGTCATAATTGAAATAGCCTTTCAGCGTCTGTATGATGATCCCAACTAGAATGGGAAGTGTAGTGAGCAGCAAGCAAACAAATGCCATCCCGGAAAACTTGGATGCGATCACCGCCCCATCTTTTACGGGGAAGGTGTCATTGATGACCGAGTAGCCAGAAGCCTTGTCTCGATGGAGCGTTTCTCCTGTGAAAAAAACGATGATGATGAATACGAAGATATTGTAATCAAAAGTCTTGTATTCCATGAGGAAGGAAGTGGAAGGGAAATTCGGAACACTATATAGCGTATTTCCAATCCAAAAATCTAAGATTAGAAAGACCATTCCGCCTAATAAAATTGACCTGAAATAAACGTCTTTCGTTATATTCTGGACTTCAATTTTTGTGAGTGTCAGGAAGCTGTTCCATTGATAATTACCTGCAAAGTTGGCTTTGGAATTTACTTGCGAGAGACTGCCTGCGAAAGGTTTGGAGTCCTCTTTTTTTGTTTTTTTCTGGACAGTTTTGAAGAAATAGCTAAAACTGAATCGGAAATATGCAGCTATGAAAAACGCCAGCCCTATCCCTGACCAAAGCAGTCTGTTTAATAGGAGATTTCCCGTCAAAGGAAGAATAAAGTTATTCTGTTCGAAAGGAGTTAAATACCGAGTTTGATAATCGAACGTATTTAGTCCAAATGGATCCAGCAGCTGGACGAGATCTCTGTTCTCTATATCGTTTGCCAAGAAATTGGCTAGTAAATAGGCGATGAAAACTACAATTCCACCAGAGTAAATCGATTTAATATTGCGTGTGAAGACAATCAGTGCAAAGAATAAAGTAGCTGCAAACCAGAGGTTGGGTAGCGTAAGCGTCAGCCAGGGCTGAAGGTAGTTCATCAGTTCATTCGGACCATATCGCAGTGCATCTGTGCCAAAAGTAGGGCCGAGTAAACTTCCCAAGAAAATCCCAATCAAACTTCCTAAGGAAATAAACAGCAGGGTGACAAAAGATCCCCAAAACCTACCCATGAAATAGGCAAATTTGGAAATAGGATAACTGAATAGAAAAGTCCCGGTTTTATGTTCCAGATCTCGATAAAGAGGAACTCCCATGACTGCCGAAGCTATCAGGATTCCAAAAAGAGAAATCAAAAGCTGCAGATTAGCGATGACTATAGGTGCATTGTGATATACTTTTTCGGAAGCAGGAGTATTTCCGAACCCGATCAATAGCAAAGCTACGACCAGCAAAAGTCCAAAGTAGATATAGGTAGCAGGCCGACCAAACCGGTATCTCAGCTCAAAAATGAAGATGTCTAAAAACATAGCTGAATTCTTAGATAGTAATTGGATCTACTTTCTTCGAGATATTACTGAAGTACACATCTTCAAGATCTGCCGGCACTGTCTCAAAACCATTCGCAGGATCAGTGTCACTTTCGATTCGTAAGCTTAGCCGTCCTTCTATCAATTTAGTAGAGATGACTTGGTATTCATTTCTATAGCTAGCCAGTTCATCTTTGTTGATGGCCTTTTTGTAGATTTTCCCTTGCACCATGGCTAATCCATCTTTTGGTTTGCCCTGCATCAGCAGTTCTCCTTGGCAGATGATAGCCATGTTTGAGCAAAGCGTATTTACATCTTCCACAATATGTGTGGATAGAATAACGATGGTGTTTTCGCCGATTTCTGACAGCAAATTGTAGAATCTGTTCCTTTCCGAAGGATCAAGTCCAGCAGTAGGCTCATCCACAATGATCAATGAAGGGCTGCCGACCAAAGCCTGTGCAATTCCAAAGCGCTGGCGCATTCCACCTGAAAAAGTGCCGAGTCCTTTTTTTCGGTCATTGAAGAGATTCACTTTTTGTAAAAGGCTTTCTACCAAGTCTTTTCGTTCAGATTTTTTGCCGATTCCTTTCATCTGGGCTATGTGATCTAGCATCACTTCTGCACTGATTCGAGGGTATAATCCAAAGTCCTGTGGCAAATAACCAAGCCTTTCTCTCACAGCTTGTTTATCTTCTAAGACATTGATTTCATCGAGCATTATGCTTCCGCTGTCTGCATCTTGGAGCGTAGCGATAGTACGCATGAGGGTAGATTTGCCTGCCCCGTTTGGTCCCAGCAAGCCGAACATTCCTTGAGGAATAGTCATCGAGACATCATTTAAAGCCTTAACTCCGTTCGGATAAGTCTTTGAAAGATTAGAAATCTTTAATTCCATAATGATGAGATTTTGTTAGAATTGCTCATTCTTAGGCTAAAAAATTGCCCTGTACAGAAGGAACAATAGGTAAAAATTAGATACTAAATCATTGGTCAAATGCTTCCAAAAATTGCTGTTTGCTTCAATTCAAGAAAAGCATTGAGTTCGGATCAAGGTCAATATAAGTATTTGAGCATAAATTGCTTGTGCGTTTCTGCTAAAAATCATTTTACCGTTAATCAAACAAATGCTTTCGGAGGCCAATATGAGTGGGTGATTAGAAGGATTTTAATACAAAAGATTTAATTTAAGGCTCCACTTTCGCCATCCTTATGAAGAAACTCTATTTACTCCTGATTTTATGTTTCATCTCTACTTTGGGTTTTTCGACGGAGTTAGCCCAAACCATTCAGACCTATCAAGCCGATTATGGCGCTCTACGGAGATTGTATTCCAACGCACTATCTGACGAGTATTTTTTCAGAATTCAAACATTGAATCAGAACTACCTGACTGATCTTGGCAAGGTGAATTACGGCTCACTTTCTGAAGATGGAAAAATTGACTATGTACTTTTTCGGAATTATCTGGAAAAAGAACTTGCAGAATTGGAGATAGAAAAGGCATCCTTTGATGAGGTTTCAGGAGTTCTAGCTTTTGCTCAGCCTCTGGAAGAGTTTTATACAGGAAGGCGTAGAGCGAAGAAGCCTGAACCTCAGGCACTCGCAGCCACTTGGAATCAAGTAGCACAGCAAGTAGATACGCAACTGAAAAACCTTGCTTCAACTCCAAAGTACACGAGCTGGCAAAAGGCGGATCTTGCCGCAAGCGCGGTAGAAGCTATGAACAGGGCGACTGGTGAGGCATATAGCTATTATTTTGATTATGATCCCATGTTTACTTGGTGGATGCCCGAGCCTTGGAAAAAGCTGGATGAAAGTATGAAGGCTTATGCTAAAGAGTTGCGTGAGCACTATACAAACTCGGTGAAAGACGATGGAAGTGGAATCATAGGAAGACCGATTGGCAGAGATGCGTTGGAAAAACAATTGGCTTTTGAGATGATCGCTTATAGTCCAGAAGAACTGATCGCTGAGGCTGAAAAGCAATTTGCTTGGTGTGAGAAAGAAATGCTGAAAGCCTCTAACGAACTGGGGTTTGGAGATGACTGGAAAGCTGCTTTGGAAATGGTGAAAGAATCCTATTTACCGGAGGGAGAATGGCCAGCTGAAGTGATTCGATTTGCTGAAGAAGCTACTGATTATGTAGAATCTAACGATCTGATTACTGTCCCGCCTTTGGCAAAAGAAACTTGGCGGACAGTCATGATCTCAGCTGAGCGCCAACGGGTAAGTCCATTCTTCCTTGGAGGAGAGTCCATACAGATTTCTTATCCTACATCCGAAATGAGCCATGAGGATAAAATGATGAGTATGCGGGGGAACAATCCTCATTTCTCAAGAGCGACAGTTCATCATGAACTGATTCCGGGCCATCATCTTCAGCAATTTATGAATCAGCGGAATATGACTCATCGGCGCATGTTTGGAACGCCATTTTGGACTGAAGGCTGGGCGTTATACTGGGAGTTTATCCTGTGGGACAAAGATTTCCCTAGAGACGCTAAGGATAAAGTGGGAATGCTTTTCTGGAGAATGCACCGTTGCGCACGAATCATTTTCTCCCTGAATTATCATTTGGAAAATATGACTCCTCAAGAGTGTATTGATCTATTAGTGGATAAAGTAGGCCATGAGCGCGCAAATGCTGAGGCAGAGGTGCGAAGATCATTTGAAGGTGGATATGGTCCATTGTACCAAATAGCCTACATGATCGGTGCCTTGGAGTTCTATTCTTTACGAGACGAAGTGGTGAATTCCGGTAAGATGACAGAGAAAGAATATCATGATCTGGTCATGAGCCAAAACGCCATGCCTGTGGAAATACTAAGAGCAAAAGTTACAGGACAAACACTGAAAAAAGACCATAAGGCGAGCTGGAGGTTTTTGGATTGAAGAACTTTATAACATGCCGGGAGTTTAATATATTTATAAGTAGACTTAAATAAATGACTATGAGAAAGGATAAGGCGATAGAAGTATTGAATGAGCTGCCAGTTGAATTTGATGTTGAATTATTAATTGAGCGACTTATTTTTATTGAGAAAGTTGAAGCTGGACTAGAGCAGATTAAGAAGGGAAAAGTTATTCCTCATGAATCTGTTAAGGATATTACCCAAAAATGGTAAAGGTAATTTGGACTGAACTAGCACTTGAGGATTTGAAACAAGTTCATGAATATATAGCAAGGGATTCTAAAAAATATGCCAAAAGGCAAATTGCCAAAATTATTAATAAGTCAGAACAGCTCCAAAATCAACCTCTTTCTGGAAGAATTGTTCCAGAGTTCTCAGATAAGTCTATTCGTGAATTATTTGAAGGTAATTATAGAATTGTGTACAGCATTAGTGAGGAAGTCGTTTTTATTGCAAGAATTCATCATTCTTCAAGATTGCTGACAGAGATATAAATCAAAAAAATGAGCCTGAATCTTCAGACTCCTTTTTCCAATTTAGAAAACCATTAACAATATTAATTTTTAGGGTCTTTCTTCAGCTTGATGATGATTACTCCGTTTTCACCTTTTTCACCAAAGACATCGATTGCAGATTTGTCTTTCAACACTTCAATGCTCTTTATATCCTCTGGATTAATGTCTTTTAAATCCTTCACTTGTTTCATGCCGTCTTTGTCTTCCAGCATGTAGATCGGAGCATTTTCTTGCCCGAAGCCAGCTATCTTTAAAGACATAAGAGGCTTA
Organism: Algoriphagus aurantiacus; assembly: GCF_035156405.1. Lineage (NCBI taxonomy): Bacteria > Pseudomonadati > Bacteroidota > Cytophagia > Cytophagales > Cyclobacteriaceae > Algoriphagus > Algoriphagus aurantiacus. The sequence continues at coordinate 189,117 of NZ_JAXRUT010000004.1, forward strand.
GCTGTCGCATTGACAGAAGTAGCTGCTTTACTATTAGGATACCAAACTTTATCATTGGACTCAGAAAACTTTGGCACAGTGCCCATTCCTACTACTTTTCCATTAAGGATTTGAGTTAAAGTACCATTATTAGTAGCAAATAAAGATTGCTTCTGCAAAATTTCCTGCTGTTCGAAGCTTAATTCATTTTTGATGGAAACCATTGTGCTGAGCTGTTGTTTTTTCAGTGAGTTTTCCAGGGCTAGCACCTTGTCCATTTGCTTTTGTACTGTCACCTCATCGATTTTTGATTCATCCAGCAGATCCTTCAGCTTAGCAGTGGCATCATCCAGGTCCCATTTCATGGTGCTGAATTTGCCTGCATTTTCGCTATGGATTTTTTTGATCTTGGAGGCCTGGGCCTCTGTGAGCGCTAGCTCATTACGCATATCCATTACCCTGTCTGCGGAGTACAGGTTTCGCTGGAAGACATCTTGATCTGATGATTTTAGATTTTGTACGTAAGCCTGCTGTCCTTGGGCAAAGCCAGCAAAGCAAAGTAGATAAATAAGGAGTATTTTTTTCATGAGTTGAATGTTAATATTCTGTCAATAGTGAAGCAGTAGGTGATTCCCAAGTGTCCAGGAATGTGCTCTCTTCAATGGTGAAATGTTGGTTTTGATTCTCATCTTCCAGTAGCGTAATGATCACCACTTCTGGGGATTCACTTTCTACTGGAGCGGGTTCTTGGATGAATAGAAAGGCAAAGATCATGGAAGCAGCTATTCCTGCAGGAATCCAAAATCCTAATTTCCGTGTTTTGACTTCTGGAAAAGCTGGGATTTCTATGAGCTCATCCTGCTTTTTCATCTGATCAAAAAAGCGTTCTAGTTGTTCGTTATTTTCCATATTCTTCCTGGATTTGAACTTTCGTAATTAATTCTTTGAGTTTCTTTTTCCCGCGGTCGTAATGTGTTCTCGCAGTTCCCAGACCGATTTGTAGGATTTCGGCACTTTGAGCGATGGTCATCTGGTGATAAAAGACCATCAAAATGACTTCCCGCTGCATCTCTGGTAAGTGCTTGATTATTTCCTCATAATCTGTCGTATCTACTTCCTGGTGAAACTCTACTGAATCGTAGGAATCGGAAAGAGAAACAACTTTACCAGCCTTTCTTAGTTCATCAATTGCTGTATATCTGATGATGGAAAAGAGCCAGGTTTTTGCCTTTGAGGCATCCTTAAGCTTGGCCTGCCCTTCCAATATCTTCAAATATGTTTGCTGAAGCACATCCTTTGCCATTTCATCCTCAAAAGAGCAACATTGCCTGGCCCAGAGGTATGCATCCCTGTGGTGGGCTTTTAAGATATGATCTAGCTGGCTGCGATTCATTTACATAGGTTAGTCGGGAAATGAATCCAATATATGACACTCAGAAATAAAAAAAATGAAAACAGTGGAGTTTCAAAATTGAACCGTCCGTAGAAAGTTTAATCTTTTAGCTTTTCAATTTTAGATTCCCTAATCCTGAAAAGGTAAGCCAAGGTAAACTCCAAATTAGTCGAACTCATATCAAAAATACGTTCCTGCCCCTCAGGGTTAGTGAAATCATAAGAAAACCGTACTTCTCCGGCTAAAGTGCTTTTGCCAAAAAGTTTTGAGATTCCTGCCCCGGCTGTGAGTCCATACATGATTTTTCGTGGATTATCGTTTGCACCTCCGTAAGTAGGGATTTCTGAAGGAGTCATATCAGAAAATTCTCGTGTAATATCTTTGGCCTGAAGCATGTAGCCTAGATGTGGCCCTGCTTTGATCTGGAATCTTCCTGATTTTCCAATGAAAAAGCTGGAAAGAATAGGGATTTTTAAATAGTCAAATTGTGTTTCATTGGTTCGTATAGGTTCGAATTCTTCCTCAATTTGTGAAAACCCAATGCTAAGAAATTGCAGGTTGACTTCGATTCCGGCATTTTTGGAATTAAAGTGTTCAAATACCAATGCAAAAGTAGGGGTTCCAATGCCATCTACGGAGACACCTCTACTGCTTGGGGAAGGGCGGTAAGAATAGTTAGAAGTTACATAGCCACCACGGATTCCGACACTGGTCTGAGCCAATGCCACGAAAGATACTAAAATGAAAACGCCTGTCAGCAATACTCTATTCATGTTCAAAAGTAACCAATTATCGATTTTGATAAGATTTAATTAATGATGTTTAAGAACTTCTCAATAAGCTTAGGTAAAGTTGCATTAAAAAAAGCTCCACTGGGGAGCTCTTCAAATGAATGTTAAGTAAAAACTGATTTTAGGATTTCTTCTCCTTTTCATCAGGTTTCAAATCGTCCCTGTCCTTAAGTTTTTTATCCTCTACATTCTTATTGAGAAACTCGTTGATTTTATCAATAGAGAAGGAAGAGGAAATCTCACCAAAGGAGTTGATATTCATTTTGAAGCCATTCAAATCTTCATGCACCTTTGGGTCTTCGTTTTTCTTTTTCTTCTTAGTCATAGCTTGTGTTTTTAGCTTATTACTTCTAGAGTAGCTAACGCAAATCTGATACGTTTGGCCACTTCTTCAGTTCCTAAAATAGCAAAAATCTCCATCAAATCCGGCCCTGCGCCAACTCCCGTTACAGCAAGACGTACCGCCTGCATCACTTTTCCCAACTTAATTTCTTTGGCTTCAGCGGTTTCACCCAGCATAGCTTTTGCCTTTTCTGCGTCATATTCTCCGGTATATCCTTCCAACGTCTCTGCATAAGCAGTCAGTACAGTGACAGCATCCGCATTCCAGCGTTTACCCGCAATCCCTTCATCAAATTCAGCAGGAGCTATTACCACGAATTTACATTCCTGCCATAACTCCTCAGGAAAGGTTACGCGTTCTTTGGTCAAGGACACCATGGCTTCGGCTGTTTCTTGAATGATAGTTATTCCTTCTGCTGAAGCACTTTTGATCACATAGGGAGCTAATTCCGAATTCGTTTTTGCTTTCAAATATTGCTCATTGAACCATTTTGCCTTGGCAATGTCAAACTTGGTTCCTGACTTGCCGATTCTTTCTACCGAAAATGCTTCGATCAATTCTTCCAACGAAAAGATTTCACGATCATCTCCAGGATTCCAACCCAAGAATGCCAAGAAATTCAAGAATGCATCAGAGAAATAGCCTTGCTCACGGAAACCAGCCGCTGTCTCGCCAGTTTCTTTGTTTTCCCAATTCAAAGGGAAAACTGGAAACCCCAATTTATCTCCGTCTCGCTTGGAAAGTTTACCGTTACCGTCAGGCTTGAGAAGCAAAGGCAGGTGAGCAAACTCAGGCATGGTATCTTCCCAACCAAAGAACTTATATAGCAATACATGCAATGGAGCGGATGGAAGCCACTCTTCTCCACGGATCACATGAGTGATGTTCATCAGATGATCATCGACAATATTTGCCAAATGATAGGTAGGCATGCCGTCAGATTTCATTAATACCTTATCATCTAGAGTGGAGGAGTGAACCATCACCCAACCACGGATCATGTCATTTAGACGTACTTCTTCCTTTCTGGGAATTTTTACCCGGATTACATAGGGCTCACCTGAGGCTAATTTTGCTTTCACTTCAGCTTCCGGAAGCGTCAATGAGTTTTTCATCTGCGTTCTGGTAATGCTATTGTATTGAGGCTGGACTACTCGTGCAGCTGTCAATCGCTCACGCATGGCTTCCAGTTCCTCGGAAGTATCAAAAGCATAATATGCGTGTCCGGCTTCTACTAAGTCCAGGGCATATTGCATGTAACTGGGCTTGCGCTCCGACTGTCGGTAGGGACCGCAGTCACCCGGATTCCACGGACTTTCGTCAGGAGAAATCCCAAGCCAGGCCAAAGACTCTTGGATGTATTCCTCTGCACCCGGTACAAAACGTGCCTGATCTGTGTCTTCGATTCTCAAAAGGAATCTCCCGCCCATTTTGCGGGCAAAAAGATAATTGTAAAGCGCTGTACGTACACCGCCGATATGTAATTGCCCTGTGGGTGATGGGGCAAATCTTACGCGAACTTCTCTACTCATGGATTTCTTAGTCAAAACCCCCACAGCAAAGTTGAGGGCTTGTTTTGATTTTATGATCGGGGTGCAAAGATAGGGAATTGTGATGGATGCGGAGGGATTCTGCTAGCTTACTCAGTTAAAAAGTTAAAAGGAAATCCCTAAAATCTTTAATCCTTCCCCTCTACTCAGTTTTTTGCCTTCAACCCATAGTTATTCTTTCGCTAACCATCGTTAAAAAACGATTTGTTGCACAAGATATAAAGCCATTGGATTCGTTGTCAATTGATTCTGAACTCTTATCTCCTTCCCGTGTTTATTAGCAGGGAAAAGCGTCTAGAATTCAATCGTTAGAATTCATAATGCACTAACTTTACCCCACCAACCTACTATTAAAATCACAAGCTATTGGATCGTCAGGACTTTCTTTCCATTTACAAATCAGACCCCATTTTCCAGACCATCGCACATGAAATTTCAAGTGGCGATAAGCTCACACACCAAATTAAGGGGTTATCCGGCAGTTTGGATATGGTGCTATTTGCTGCTCTTTTCGAAACAAAGGGGGGCATTCACCTTATTATAGCCCAAGACAAGGAGGAGGCTGCTTATCTCAATTCTGATCTTCAGAATTTGATGAATACGGAATCCCATATGATCTTCCCGTCCAGTTTTAAACGTGCCTACCAATACGAAGAAATTGATAATGCCAATGTCTTGATGCGCTCGGAGATACTCAATCTAGTGCTGGAGGAGAAGGGGAAATCACGCATTATCATCACTTACCCAGAGGCAATTTATGAGCGTGTAATCAATAAGCGTTCCCTGCAGGAAAATACCTTTTCAGCGAGAGTAGGGGAACAAGTGGACATGGAATTTGTGTCTGAGATTTTGGCAAGCTACGATTTTGAGCGCACGGATTTTGTCTATGAGCCTGGGCAATTTGCTATTCGAGGTGGAATTTTGGATGTGTTTTCATTTTCCAATGAGCACCCTTACAGACTGGAGCTTTTTGGAAAAGAGATAGAAAGCATCCGGACCTTTGACCCGGAGGCGCAACTTTCCATTGCTAGCGTAGAGCAGATCGCGTTGATTCCAAATGTGCAAACCAAGCTACTTCAGGAAGTGAGGCAATCATTCTTGGGATTTTTGCCGGAGCAGACGATAGTTTGGATCAAGGACTATCAGCTGACGTTGGATGTGATGGACGAGTGTTTTCACAAGGCTTCTTTGGCTTTTGATCAAATCATCAAAAATACAAACAATACAAAAATTGTCCTCGGTCCAGAGGACTTGTTCGATAAAGGATCTGACTTTGCTTTGCTTTCCGCCAATTTCTCAAGAGTTGAATTTGGCAGGCAATTTTACCTTAAAAATGCCAAACAATCCACATGGGAATCTCAACCACAAGCTTCGTTCAACAAGAACTTTGACTTACTGGTCACTCAGCTTTCTGACAATGAAAAGAAGGGCTATGTAAACGTTCTGACAGCCGAAAATTCCAAGCAAATCGATAGACTGCTCGGCATTTTCAAGGAGTTGGATCCGACTTTGCATGTACAAAGTATGCTGCTTGGACTTCGGGAAGGTTTTGAAGACAGGCAATCAAAAATTGCTTGCTTCACAGACCATCAGCTTTTTGAGCGTTTTCATCGCTACAAGACCCGTGATAAAGCCAGTAAATCCAAAGCACTTACGATTAAGGAATTGAAAGCTCTTCATCCTGGTGATTACATTGTTCATGTGGACTATGGGGTTGGTCGTTTTGCGGGGCTTGAGAAAGTGGACGTGTCGGGCAAAATGCAGGAGGCTGTTCGATTGGTATTTAGAGATGATGATTTACTCTATGTGAACATCCACTCCTTACATAAAATTTCAAAGTTTTCCGGGCAGGAAGGCAGTGTTCCATCCATGTCCAAACTGGGGTCTCCTGACTGGGAAAACAAAAAATCCAGAGCAAAAAAGCAAGTTAAGGACATTGCAAAGGATTTGATTGCGCTTTATGCCAAGCGAAGATCTGCTTCAGGATTTGCCTTCCACTCAGATTCTGTGCTACAGATTGAACTGGAATCGTCATTCATCTATGAGGATACCCCTGATCAGGCTATCGCCACTCAGGATGTTAAAACTGATATGGAAAAGTCCTATCCAATGGATCGCTTGGTCTGTGGAGATGTGGGTTTTGGAAAGACTGAAGTAGCTATTCGAGCCGCTTTCAAAGCTGTAAATGACAGAAAACAAGTTGCCATATTGGTTCCGACGACCATTCTGGCCATGCAGCATTTTCAGACTTTCAGTGAGCGATTGGAAAATTTCCCGGTGAAAGTTGAATATATTAATCGTTTTCGCACCGCCAAAGAGATTAAGGAAATCATAGCTCAGGTGAAAACCGGAGAGATTGACATCCTCATAGGTACCCATAGGATTGTCAATAAGGACATTGTCTTCAGAGATTTGGGGCTTTTGGTAATTGATGAGGAGCAAAAGTTTGGTGTGAAAGTAAAGGATCAATTGAAAAATCTTCGTTTAAACGTAGATGTGCTGACTTTAACTGCCACGCCGATTCCGAGGACATTACATTTTTCCTTGATGGGAGCTAGAGATTTATCTGTGATCGCCACTCCTCCTCCTAATCGCCAGCCGGTGACTACTGAAGTCCAAACCTTCCAAGAAGAGGTGATTCGAGATGCCATTTCCTATGAGTTGAGAAGAGGCGGACAGGTTTTCTTTGTTCACAATCGTGTGGGAGAGATCGATTCTATTGCCAACTTGATAATGAAGCTTGTTCCAGATGCCAGAGTGGTCGGTGCTCACGGTCAGATGGATGGGAAAAAGCTTGAAAAAGTCATGGTAGAATTTATCCATCACGAGTATGATGTTCTGGTTTCTACCAACATCATTGAATCTGGACTGGACATTCCTAATGCAAATACAATTATCATCAACCGCGCACACATGTTTGGGATGAGTGATTTGCACCAGATGCGCGGTCGGGTGGGGCGAAGTAATAAGAAAGCCTTTTGCTACCTGCTCACTCAGCCCATGTCTGGACTGACAGCAGAAGCACGGAAGCGTATGCAAACATTGGAAGAATTCTCCGATTTGGGAGACGGATTCAAGGTGGCGATGAAGGACTTGGATATTCGAGGCGCAGGAAATCTTCTAGGTGCAGAGCAAAGTGGGTTCATCACTGATTTGGGTTTTGAGATGTATCACAAAATTCTGGATGAAGCTGTACAGGAATTGAAAGAAAATGAGTTTGCGGCTTTATTTGAAACGGACTTGGCTGAGAAAGTTAAGGTGCTGGTTCAGGATTGTACCATTGAAACTGATTTGGAACTCTTAATTCCAGAAGAGTACGTAGGGAATATCAGTGAAAGACTGGGGCTGTATTCTAAACTTGATGCGATCAAGAATGAGGAAGAGTTGGCTAAATTTTCTACAATGCTACTGGACAGATTTGGCCCATTGCCAGATTCTGTGGAAGATTTGATGGAGACTGTTCGCCTGAGATGGAAAGCTGAACAGCTTGGTGTTGAGAAGCTTGTATTGAAAGGCAACTTGATGAAGTGTCATCTACTTCCTTCTACACGTGATGATTACTATTCTTCAGATATTTTCCAAAAAATTATGCGATTTGCACAGATGAATAGTAAATTTTGCAAAATAAAGGAGTACAAGAATCGTTTGATTCTTACATTATCGAATGTTTCTACTATTTCCAAAGCACAGATTAAGCTTAAAGAGATGAATGAAGCATGATTTTGAAAAAAATTTAATGGCATAAAAATTGCAGATTTGCCTACCGATTTTGTTGATTTTCTGGGTTTTTGGCTGTTTTTTGTCAAAAGGTTTCCGAGGACTTCATCTTAAATCATTGGAAGTGCTTGACAATGCAATTATATTAGCACACTGAAAAGGACCTAAAACAATTAGAAATATGCGTCTGAGTAACAAATCTTGGGGAATGTGGGTAGCAGCTTTGGCGATAGTTGGAAGCTCTATCTTGACCTCTTGTAACAAAACTCCTGGGTACGGCAGAAGAACTGCTAATAAGCCTGGCAAGAAAAGTGCTACCACTGGAGCAGAATTCAGTTTTGATGAAAATGATTCTACTCAATTTTTTGTAGCCAAAAATGCCGAGCAAATCCCTGGGCCAAATTTGAAATTTATCCAAGGAGGAAGAGCTGTACTGGGTTCTCAAGAAGAGGATGTAATGGCATTCAGAGATAATCAGGAAAGAACTGTAACGCTTTCTAACTTCTATCTGGATGAAACAGAAGTGACTAACAACGATTATAGAGAATATCTTTTCGATATGAAGAAAAAAGTTAGTTCTGACTCACTTCTCAAACTTGAGCCTACCGACAACGTTTGGGCTGGCGGAGAAATGTCATTCAATGACATGTACCAGTCATACTATTTTAGATTCCCAGGTTTCAACTTCTACCCAGTAGCTGGTGTATCATGGGTTCAGGCAAATGCTTATTCTAAGTGGAGAACTGAATACGTTCAGGAAATTATCAGAGAAGATAGAGGAATTGATTCATCTTTCACTAAAAGTCAACTAATCGAAAGAGGGGTTGCCCTTGCTGATTATAGACTTCCTACAGAAGCTGAGTGGGAATATGCAGCCAAAGCAATGATAGGTACTCAATATCTCGATGAAAATCAGGAATATGGCCGAATCTATCCATGGGATGGAAGAGGAGTTAGAAATCCCTATAACGTAAAAAGAAAAGGTAAACAAGGTGACTTCCTTGCCAACTTCAAAAGAGGACGAGGTGATTACGGTGGGATCTCTGGTGGAGAAAGAAACGATGGTGACATCATTCCTACCAACGTGTATGATATGGCACCTAATGATTTTGGATTGTATCATATGGCTGGAAATATGAATGAATGGGTTCAAGATATTTACCGTCCACTTTCTTACCAGGATGTTGACGACCTTAACCCCGTGAGAAATTCTGGTATAGGTGACGAAGAAGATACATACATGACTTCAATGCTTACAGATGAGCTCAGAGTGTATAAGGGTGGGTCTTGGAGAGATGTAGCCTATTGGCTTGCTCCTGGTACAAGAAGATTTATGCACCAAGACTCTGCTACCAACCATATTGGTTTTAGATGTGCGATGATCTCCATTGGAGAAAAAGGCAATTAAAATTACATAGAGCATTTGGCCCCGTAGAAGAGAATTCTATGGGGCTTTTTTTTTGTCCAAGATGTCCGTATCATCTTGAAAAAATATATTCCGAGTCGGGTGATTATTAGTCGTCAATCAAACCGGTTAATTTTTAATCTGCTCTATATCAGTTGAATAATGTCAGTTTTTTGTAACTTAATAGTGCAACAAAACCCAAATGACATGGAAGCTATATCAAAAATTGAAACTTGGGCGGATCGCCATCATCCTAAATGGATTGATTTTCTCCGCATCCTATTAGGACTCTTTATCCTATACAAAGGCATTCTTTTCATTTCTAATACTAGCGCCTTAATGGAACTGATGAATAATAAGGATCTTCAGTTTTTTAATCTCGGTTTGGCACACTACGTTGCGTTTTCGCATTTGGTAGGAGGATTTCTTATTGCTATGGGGCTAGTGACAAGATTTGCAATACTCTTTCAAATTCCCATTCTCCTCGTCGCTGTATTCTTTGTCAATATCGACTCAGGATTTCTCTCAGTATCAAACAATCTAGAGTTCGAACTATCACTATTAGTTTTGATTTTGTTATTCGTTTTCTTGATTTATGGATCTGGCAAATTCTCTTTGGATAACTATATGAAAGAACATCCAACATGGTAAACATCAAGAGATGAGTTGGTTGCAAGATTTGACTATTCCAGTTCAAAAAAAAGAAGCAATTCTAAATCTGGTGCTGAGTAATTTCAGCACCATTTTTATTCTTCCGACCTTTATTCTACTCTCAGATTAGTTGACATTACACCGGCTTTTATTGCTAACGGCATGTCATTTTCCCTAGGGGGAATAGGACAGGCATAGCCTGTTGCATAGGCACAATATGGATTGTAAGCCTTATTGAAATCCAGTTCAATCGTATCTCCGGAAGGAATTCTCAAGTCCATATATCGTCCTCCACCATAGGTTTCGACCCCATTGGATTCATCAGTAAACGGCAAAAAAAGATAATCCTTGTATTTTTCCTGGGTTCTTAACTGATGACTTTGGTAGATGTTCAGTTGGTATTCCTTTCCATTCAAGGAAAACGTCGCAACTCCATATACATCATAGTCTTTAATTGAATTAGCGGTAGTCCTCATTTGAAATGGACTTTGTGGAGGAAGCTTTTCGAATTTGGCGATTACATGGTATTTTTCATCGATTGGGAAAAAGTTATGCCCTTTAAATGTTTTCCTTTCCTTATTAGATAAGGGGGATTCTTCTGGATTTTTATATTCTTCATTCAACTCATGTTGAAATGCCAGAATAGTCGCTTTGTAGGCATCCTGGGCATGCAGGGGTAGGGAAAGTCCTAATATAGTTAGTGATAAAATCAGAAATGCTTTCATGGGGAGTTAAGAATTGAGCATAAATAATGGAGCTCCCAAATTAGTTTTAGCAGGAACTTATCGGTGTATGATATTCAATTTGATATAAAATTATAATCTTTTCATTTTTAATGGTTAATCAAATCTCATTAAATTAAAATTCTGAATTTTTAACTTTTAATCTCAATAATCATGGAAATCAAAAATGGATTTTTGAAAATGAGTATAGCCGAATTTATTCCTTGGATTCAATCACAGCGAATCGCCCGAACAATTCTTACTGTGCAACAGCATCACACCTGGAGTCCAAACTACACGCATTTCAATGGAAGAAATCATTTCGAAAGGCAATTGGCAATGAAAAATCACCACGTAAGAAATAATGGATGGAGTGATATTGGTCAGCATTTTACCAGCTTTCCAGATGGCACAATTGTGACTGGAAGATCACTGGAATCTACCCCTGCATGTATTTTTGGCGCTAATCGCGATTCAATTTGTATAGAGCATTTAGGCAATTTTGATAAAGATGGAGATACAATGACGAATGAGCACCGGCTTGCCATTCTCCAAATGACGGCTGCATTATGTGATAAATTCAGGTTACCAGTAAATACATTCAGTATCATTTATCATCATTGGTTTGAGTTGAGTACCGGAATAAGAAATAATGGTATTGGGGGTAATAAATCTTGCCCTGGAACCACTTTTTTTGGCGGAAATAAGGTTGAGGACTGCATGACCAATTTTCTGCCGCTGGTTGCCCAGCAACTTCAAAGAACTTCCATTCCTGACAAACCAGTTGGAATTGAAAAGTATGTCGCGGTGACGGCTAATTTACTTAATGTGCGTACTGAACCGCGGGGATCCGCCTCCAAGGCCTCGGATAGAGAAGCTGCACAGTTGGGTGCAATATTGAGAGTTTATGAAGAATCAAATGAATGGCTTAAAATTTCAAATAGTCAATCGCATTGGGTATATGGAAGATATACCACCGATGTAAGAAGAGCCACCGTAAATGCCAACGTACTTAGAGTAAGAAGTGGTCCGGGTACTGAATATGCCATTGTAGATAACCTAATGAAGTCTGAGGAGGTATTTATTTCTGAAGAAAAAGATGGCTGGTGCAAAATGAGTTTAGAGGAAAAATGGCTAAGCAAAGACTTTTTAGACTTCAACTAATCACTAGATAATATACCTGGTATTCTTCCCGATTTTGCGCGTGAATTTCTCAGGTTGTGGAAAAGATATAGATACACTTCACGTTTGAATCCTGTCTTAATGGCTGCTAGGCGGGATTCTTATTTTGGAACAGTGTTGGTTCATTTACTAGTGCTTCCAAACCGAAGCTGCTTTCAGGTTTAGAAAGTAATTGCCAACTTAACCACTAGTATTATGAGTTTATTAAAAGATGTAAGAGTAGCTATTCTTGCTACGAATGGATTTGAAGAATCAGAACTTATAGAACCGAAACGTGTCCTTGAAAAAGAAGGAGCTGAAGTATTTATTATATCCCCACAGAATGATCATATCAAAGGCTGGAAGAATGGGAATTGGAGTGAAGAGATCAAAGTCGATGCACGGGTAGATCAAGTCAGCGCAAGTAATTTCGATGCTTTATTGCTTCCAGGCGGGGTAATCAATCCTGATCTTTTAAGAAGGGATCTTGCTTCGGTTTCTTTTGTCAAGAGCTTTTTCGAAGATCACAAGCCTGTAGCGGCGATCTGCCATGGACCTCAGTTGTTAATAGAAGCTGAAGTAACCAATGGTCGCACATTAACTTCTTTTGCATCCATAAGAAAGGATCTAGAAAATTCGGGTGCACATTGGGTAGACGAAGAGGTTGTCGTGGACAGTGGTTTGGTTACTTCCCGAAGCCCAAAAGACTTGCCTGCCTTCAATAAGAAAATGGTGGAGGAATTTCGAGAGGGAAAACACGCAGGACAAACTGCTTAAAAAATAAAAGCCCGATTCTATTACAGGATCGGGCTTTATTATGATACAGAAAAAGAGCAAATCCAGTTGAAGATTAAGAGGGAAAAGTTATTATTCCGGTTTAAACTCGTGCGATTTAAATCGCAATTCCGATAAATTCCGTTCTGAATTCAGATTCTTTAAGAACATGTAACTTCGTATTCCGTTAAATTTTTACTTCATTAATAGTTCAACTACCACTACATGAAAAAATTTTCTCTATTACTCACCTTAGGTTTGCTTTCATTTTTCAGCTTTTCTCAAGAAATCAAAGAGTCCACCTTCAAGTCTGAAATCCAAGAAGTAACGGTTTTTCTCTCTGGAGCCCAAATCTTCGAAACTTCAAGTGGACAGATTTCCGCAGGAGAGTCATTTGTTTTAGTTAAGGGACTTTCTCCCTATTTGGATGAAAAAAGTATTCAAGTAAAAGGCATGGGGGATTTTACCATTCAGGCAGTGAATAAGCGCATGGACTATCTCTCTGCACAAAAGGTAGGTGAAAAAGTTCAAGTACTTCAGGATTCTATTTTGGCTATCCAAAGAAACCAAAGTAAGGAATTCGCCAGATTGGAAGTATTAAAGGAAAAGGCCAGTCTGCTAAATGCCAACAAAAATATAGGAGGAACTCAGAATGGATCGAGCCTGACGGAATTGAAGCAGGCAATGGATTTTTATGACACGGAGCTGATGAAAATCAAAGCAGAAGAGTTAAAAATCCAAGCGAACATGCAAGAGGAGAATGATGAAATGAATAAGCTGAGCAATCAAATCGCTGCGATGCAAGCCTCTTCTAATGAATCTACCTCCGAAATCCGGATCCGGGTAAAAGCAGATCGTGCCGGTAGTGCCAATTTTGAAATTAACTACCTCGTCGCCAATTCGGGTTGGTATCCAAAATACGATGTAAGGGTGAAAAATGTGAGTTCTCCTCTTTCCTTGACATACAAAGCAGAAGTTTATCAGAATACAGGAGTGGACTGGAAGAATGTGAAACTGAGATTTTCCAATGGCAATCCAAATCAGGGAGGGCAAATCCCTGATCTAGAAAAATGGGAGCTTAATTTTGCGAGATTGACCACATTCAATCCCAGAACTCAGACTTTTGGATCTGTTTCTGGTAGAATTACCAGTGCTTCAGACGGCAGTCCCCTTCCAGGAGCAAATATCTTGGTAACCGGTACCACGATAGGGACTGTGTCTGATATGGAGGGAAATTACTCGCTGACTTTGCCTTCAGGCGCTAACCGACTAAGTGCTTATTTTATCGGCTATCAACCGAGGGATATTGCAATTAATTCATCAAAGGTAAATATTTCACTCCAGGAGGATACTCAGGCTCTAAATGAGGTGGTAGTTACCGGATATGCTCTTCAAGGAAAAGTCGCTGGAATGGAAGTGTCCGATAGTGAGAGAAGGATAAATGCTACTCCTATGAGGAGAGAAGTAGCGAACTCAATTGCCACAACGACAGTTGAAAATCAAACTACAGTAGAGATTGAAGTTGCCGAACCCTATTCGATCAAATCCAACGGTGAGAAAACTTTGGTAGATCTTAAAAACTATGAAGTGGATGCTTCATATAGCTACTCGGTTGTTCCTAAGCTCGACAATGATGCATTCTTGATTGCTGAAATTGCAGATTGGAGTCAATACAGTCTCTTGGAAGGAGAAAGTAACTTGTACTTTGAAGATGGGTTTGTAGGCAGATCAATATTGAACGGGTCATCCCTTCAAGATACCCTTCAGATTTCTATGGGTCGGGATAGAAGTATTGTAATCCAGCGGGAAAAAAATGATGAATTCTCTAAAAAGAGGGCAATTGGCTCAAATATTACAGAAAGTCGAGAGTACAAGATCACTGCGAAAAACAACAAATCTCAAGCTGTAACAATCAATGTGGAAGACCAAATCCCCGTCTCGGTAAATTCCGATATTACGGTAGAAACATTGGAACTTTCTGGAGGGAAACTATATCCGCAAACCGGAAAAGTAACTTGGACTATAACGCTTCAGCCCGGTGCTCAGCAAGAGCTCAAACTTCAGTATGAAGTAAAATATCCGAAGCGGGAAAAAGTGATTTTGGATTAAATTTCCACTGCGCTAGCTATAGTGAAAAAGGGTTGAACCAGCTTGATAAGTTTGCTCAACCCTTTTTATCCTTCGACATTAAATCATCTTATTGGTTCATTACCCAGTAGTTCAAGTAGCCAGATGGAGTTTCTAGTACTACTTTGAAGATTTCGGACTGTGTTCCATTAAGTGAAAAGGTCTTTTTTCTATCTGATAAATTGACTTCACCTACCAGCCAGTAGTTGTCCAAACCTCCAGTTTTGAAATTGTTGGTGGTAGAAACCCAAACTCTTCCTTTTTTACCTTGCGATAATGAGTTCCAATTCATATGAATCTTGCCATTTTTCAATTCAGCTTTGAGATCACTCGCGTCCACAGGCCCGATGAATGGTATTCCATCAAGCTCCATCGCAATCTTTTTAGGAATTTTCAACCCTAAGTGATATGCCATGGAAGGCAGGATATCTACCATTTCGGGAATTTGGCGGAAGTGTGTATTTGTCTCTTTAGCATTAGTTACAATCCAAATCCTTCGTTCACGCTCTGATTGCCCACCATGTCCAAAACCATCGTCTTCCCGGCCATGATCTGTGGTGATGACGATCAACCAATCTTCGCCATATTTATTTTGTCTGTATTGAATGGCATCCCAAACACGTCCTATTTGCACATCTGCTTTTTGTACCCCATCGATCATCTGAGGGCTATTGCCATAGTCGTGCCCCATATCATCTGAATATTCCAGATACATCCAAGAAAGATCAGGAGCCTCATCATAAATATAGCTTGCAGCCTCTTTGGACACTGCTTCATCAATCTTATGGATGTATAGCCGATCCTCTCCATGTGGAAAATTTAGGCTGTCCAGCTCCATTCCATCAAAATAGTAGTCAAAAGTAAAATTTCCTGTTTCTGGTAAATTGGCACCTACCAACTTGGTTCTATTATCCAACCAGGTAGAGAAAATAGCTGTTTTCTTAGTTGGGTCAGCTTCTTTCAGTAGGCGGAAAATCGTCCAGTAGTTGTAATTCGGGGCCTCAATCTCGTTGCCCCAGACATTGTGTTTATTAGCCCATACGCCTGTCAACAGAGAATTATATCCCACAGCCGAAATAGTAGGTGTCTCCGAATATCCTCCTAATTCACCCCCCATACTAGCTTCAGTAAACCCACCAATCGCACTGATCTTATCAATATTGGGAGTGGCTACGGTATCCAGCACATCTGCAGGAATTCCATCCAGAATCACGAACACTACTTTTTTGGCATTTTGCTGAGCAAAACTCTGAGAAAGGAATAGCACCATTGAAGCTGCCAGTATTATTTTTTTCATTAGTTTTTATTTTTGAAAGGTACCAAAGTTACTAGTTGGTATAAAAATGTGGCTTGGCTTACTCAAGCCAAGCCACAGGATAAGTAAGACTAGTGATGTATCAATTCCAACCGAAGATCTGCTTCAGATTAGGGTTCAGTGTCACTTGTTGAATAGGGACAGGGCGGTAGTAATATTTGGGTTCCTCAAAAGTCCTGTCTTTTGTTTCAGTTACCATCATTCCACCGGCTTCACCATTTTCCAAGAACACATCTACGTTCTCATCAATGGTTCCTGCTTTGTAGTAAATCAATGCTACTCCAAGGCTGTTTTTCTCTTTTTCATCTCCTACAGGAATGTTGGAGTCCTTGCTCACCAAGATCACGTCTTCTATGCCATCTCCTGTCAAATCATATTTGCCTAGACCTGCGAAGTACATTCCCTGAGGAATATTCTCGAATAATTTACCTGCATGCCATCTCATTAGATCATCGTATCGATAGCCTTCCACCGCAAGTTCTATTCTTCTCTCTCTTCTGATTTCCAAAAGAACTCCGAGATTTGAGCCGGCTACGTTAGAATATTTCTGGACAAGAAATGGATCAGGGGACATATTGGCATCCGTCATACTCAAATCAGGCATCCCTGCTCTTTTCCTCAGCACATTTACAGTTATATCAAGATCTCCTTGGGTTAACTCGTTCAACTCTACTTTGGCTTCTGCATAAGTCAGGAGAACTTCTGCATAACGGTAGACAGGAAAGTCTGCACTTGCAACTGCAATATTATCAATAGTGTTTTGATACCCTTTGAGCTGATGATATCCAGTGAAGTTTTTATTAAGAGACTGAATATATGGAACTGTATTAGGCTCACGAACCCAACCTGGATAAACCAAGGTCTGCTTCATTCTAGGATCTCTATTTTGAAATTCCTCCACAAAACCTAATTGCATATGATTAGGAATGGAGGAATAATAAGAGCCATCCTTCATCAGATAACTCATCACCAAATCTCTGGAAGGTGATTGCTCATAGTCACCAAAAACTCCTGTGTTTACATTGGAACCTCTGTCTTTATTGGAATCATATGGATTAACCAAAATCACTTCTGAATTGCTCATTAAATCCTGGCTGGTGAAAAGTGTGGAATAATCTGTTTCTGGATTCCCGGAGGAATAGATAGAAAACATTCCGGAGCCCATGATATCCGCTGCCAGGTCTCGTGCCTTTTCTAAGTATTCAGCTGCTGAACTTTCTAATCCTAATTCACTATGATATTTTCTATAGGTTCCTTCATACAAAGCCAGGCGAGAATAGAAGGCTTTGACTGCCCATACCCCGGGAGTTCCAGAAGGAACATCTTCTCTTACATTGCTCACCGCAAACTCCAAGTCTTCTATCACTTTTGTCATCACCATTTCCCTGGAATCGCGGCCTTTATAAAGCTGCTCTTCGTCACTTGGATCAATCGTTTTTTCATACCAAGGCACATCAGAATATCTTTTTACCATTCCGAAGTAAAACATGGCTCTGTAGTACCTTGCTAAGCCAACATAATGGGCAATAGCTTCGTCTGAGGCTGCCGCTTTCTCATAGTTATCCAGGAAATAATTGATGTTTCTCAAAGTTCCCCAATTCCAACCACCGGTAAGTGTTTGAGAACTTGGTGATCCAGTCACTATATTTTTGATTTCAATGGCACCGGTTGTTGCCATATTATCACTGCTTTGATCAGCTTGGTAGCTGCCTGGTCCAGGCATGGTAAGCAGGCCATTTACATAGAGTTCAAGATCTTCTTCAGACTTGAAGAACTCTTCGGGTGCCACAGAAGTTTGCGGATACCTATCTAGAAAATCATCATTGCAGGAAGATAAAGCCAATACTGCACTTAGTAGGACGATATATTTTTTCATGTGTATATAATTATTTTTATTGGTCACATGGAATCTCGTTTGATAGATAATCATCCCACTGTGTGACGTTATCGTCATGCTCGATTTCATGATCTTATTCATTTCTTAATTATAAATCGATATTAAGTCCAAAAGAGAATTTTCTCTGGAACGGGTAAGCCCATCCGTAGCCATCATTGATAGCCTCAGGATCTACAAAGTTCTTAATTGGAGAAAATTCAAAAATATTCTCACCAGACACGAAAAATCTGATTCTGCTGACATTCAGTTTTTCCAGTACTGGTGCAGGGACGCTGTAGCCCAACGTGATATTCTTAACCCGTAAATAAGCTGCATTTTGTAGGTATTTAGTCTGAGAAATATCCAGACCTGCACCATAGTTGTTGTCAGCCAGCCAGGATTGAAGAACAGGGAATTCTGAATCAAGATTTTGCTCTGCCAATCCAGCGTCTAAATAAGACTGAGAATGCTGCGCCATGAGTGCTTCGCTGTCTGCTGCGCCTCTATAAAAGTCTAGGTTCCAAGGGTAGATATTTGCATAAGGCTGCTGATAAGGTCCCCAGTATAGATAGTGTCTAGGATAATAGTCCCTTTTCCCAACTCCCTGAAGGAAAATGGACAGGTCAAAACCACTGTAGCTCATATCGAGGTTAAACCCATAGCGATATCTAGCAGTTGTATTACCTATCAACGTCAGATCTTTTGGATCAGCTTCAGTTTGCCCTCGTTCTATTTTACCATCTCCATTGAGATCTTTATACTTCGGCCAGCCTGGTACTACAGCTATTGCGCCCCAAGGGACAATTGCCGATTGGTCCAATTGAGCGATTTGATCCTCATTTTCCATAACACCATCATTTACCAATCCCCAAATCTCTCCGATCTCTTGACCCACTCTGTAATTAGAAAAAAGTTGATTTTCGTTTTGGAAGCTGGTGATGTATGATCTGGAATCAGAAAGGATTGCTTTTATACCAAACTCTAAAGGCTTGGATGCGCTACCAACTTGGTCTCTATATCCCAATGAAAGCTCAAAACCTTTGGTTCTAAGATCAGCCGCATTTTGTTTTGGAGGACTTGTGCCAAGTACTGCAGGTAGCTCCACCGGGTCAGTTAGCATTCCCTTCGTATCCCTGATGAAATAATCAAAAGTACCGGTCACTCGATCACCCAGCATACCAAAGTCTAAACCTACGTTGTTTGTAATTACTTTTTCCCAAGTGTAATTAGTGGGATCTACTGCCAGAGAAGGCGACGAAGTGATTACCGTCTGTCTGTTACCACCAATCAAATAGCTGGAAAGTCCTGTAGGTAAAGTCTGGATGTAGCCAAAATTGGATACATTTTGATTTCCGAGACTACCGTATGAAGCTCTTAATTTAAACGTGGAGACTACATTGGTTAAGCCTGAGAAAAATTCCTCATCCATCACCAACCAAGAGCCGGATACAGATGGGAAGAAGCCCCAGCGATTGTCACTTGGGAATCTTGAGGAACCATCATAACGACCATTTACTTCAAGGATATATCGGTTTTTGAAAGAGTAATTGATTCTTCCAAAACCACTTCGCAAAGCATAAGTACTATAAGAAGGAGTTACAAAAGCATCTCCAGTAGTCAAACCTATGTAGGGAAGAGAAGAAGAAATCAATACTCTTCTTTCTGCCTGGATGGTGGAGTATTCGTAGTTCTCTTGATTGTAACCAGCCAAAAGGTCGAATCTATGATCTCCTAAGGTTTTCGAATACTTACCAAAAATATCAAATATGGTATTTATCAACGTGCCATTTCTTTCTGTCACAGAGCCTGCCCCTCCTTCGGTTCTGACATCTTCCGGACCATAACCTATGTTGTATTTTCTCTGATCCCAGTGATATTTCCATTGCTCTCTTTTGAAGCTACCACGACCAGTGAAAGTCAGGTCATTATCCAGAAACGAAGCAGTTGCTTGTATGATGTCCTGAAAACCAATCATGTCTTCCTGGTTTCTGCCTCCATCCACTAGTCTAGCTGCCATTCTACCAGCGCCCGTATTTGCCCATGTTCCATCTGGATTTTTAGCTACATCAGTTGGCTGTAAGTAGTAAATATCGGTAATGTTAGTATTAGGATCGGCGCGCTTGGTTTGGTAGATGTTCAAGTTGTTGTCTACAGTCAGCCACGGCAATGGTTTTACATTGATCTTCGCCCTTAATGAGTATCGATCCCAATAATCTGGAGCCAGTTTATTCAGCCCATTTTCTTTGGTATAATCCCCAGAAACATAATACCCAATTGGCGTTTTTCCACCACTATTGCCACTGATTGCGAGACTTTGGTTTGTAGAAAAACTGGATGAATTGAAAAAGTAATCATTCCAGTTTTTGTTGCCCATATAATCCCACAGATTAGGATTGGTAGGATCTAGTCGAGTATCTTCTACAGATGGATCTTCAGAGCGTTCTTTGGCCCATTGATAGTGTGCATCTGAATAATTCACATAATCCCACGGAGTATTGTTAGTGGACGTTTCCAAAACTCTTGAATAAATGTATGGATCGGTCACTGGAGTAGGAAGCACAGATGGCTTGCCCCAAGCAAAATAGCTATTGTAGGAAATTATTTGTTTTCCTTCAGCACCACTTTTAGTAGTAATCAAAATCACACCAAAAGCAGCCCTTGCACCATAAATGGCTGCAGAAGCAGCATCTCTTAATACTGAGTAAGACTCAATATCCGATGGGCTCAGTCGTAATAAATCACTCTCGTTGCCTGGAATACCATCAATCACAATTAAAGGACCACCACCGTTGATTGAGGTAAACCCACGGATATTGATAGTAGGTACTGTACCCGGTTTACCGCCCTGATAGGTGATGTTGAGTCCGGGGCTCATTCCCTGGAGACCTTGAACCACATTAGCAATAGGACGGTTGGCGATATCCTCACCTGCCAATTGATCCACTGCTCCGGTTACATTCACCTTCTTCTGTGTTCCATAACCTACGACCACGACTTGCTCTAGGAGTGTGTCTTCTTCTTTCATCTCCACATCTATCACAGTCATTCCTGCCAAAGGCCTCTCGATTGATTCGTAGCCGATAAATGAGAAAACTAAGACAGCGTCCTCTGATAAGGTGTCGATGGTGTAGGAACCATCAAGGTCCGTAATGACACCTTGTTGTGTTCCCTTGATCAAAACAGATACTCCAGGCATGCCTAGACCAGACCTATCGGTCACTTTTCCGGTCACTTCCCCTTGGGCAAATGACTTAAAACAGATAGCAAAAACCATCAAGGCAATAAGCCCTGCTCCTTTGCTCAACCTGCTCCTAAATGTTGATGTGCGTATTGTTTCTTCCATAAAAGATTGAATTGAATAAGGTTTCTTAACAAATAATTTGCGCTCAAAGGCAAATGAAAGTAGAAAATTTTATTGAACATTCATTCAATATTAAATATTGTTTTCATAAAACCAAAGGAATTATATTTTTTATAACCTTTAATTAATGATTGATTAACAATGAAACCTAAAGCTTCACAGTAAAGCAATGGGGAATTAACAACGTGAAAAAAAGTAACAGGGGAAGTCGGAATACCCAATAAAAAGCACCTATAGCTGAAGTAAAAAAGCTGTCCTGATCAGGACAGCTTTTTGAAAAAAAATTGGGTGATGTATCAGGTAAGTGGGAAATATTCATTTTCTACTCTCCCATCAGGGTGAAGTTTAAGAATCGCATATCCAGGAGGGGTCTCCAAATAATATTGCTTACCCGCAGAATGCTCATCTCCATCACCCCACCAAAAACCACTTAAGGCTCCATTGCAGAAATAATGCACGTCGTTGTACCAGGTACGATCCAATAAATGTTGATGTCCACTTAGGCATACACGTACCTTGTCTTTGTGTTTATAGAAAAGAGTCTTTAATTCTTTATGGTCACTGTGTTGGCCGCCAACTAGATCGTTTGTGATGGAAGTAATCGGGAAATGTGACATAATAAGCGTAGGTGTGCCAGCCGCTAAGACGTCCAGATCATCTTCTAACCACTTCATCTGCTCATCACCTAGACTAATATCTTTATGGTTTCCATCTAGAATTATAAAATGCCAGTGATTTTCATCGAAACTATAGTAAGGAGCCGGCATTTTAAGGCGATTTACTACATAGTCTTTTCCATACATCTCATCTTCCTTGGAGGGAGCATCCCACCAGGGGTCATGATTCCCTATGCAGCTATAGACTTTTGCATCCTGAAGCCCAGCTCTGAATTGATCCCATACTTCCCATTGCGCTAACATACGCCCGCGAGTCACGCCATCGTATGATGCATCATGAATACTATCTCCCCCATTTAAGTAGAAATCAGGATGGTGATTTTTTACCAATTTAACCCAGTCTTTGGCGCGGTCCGGGATATTTTCTTCTGGCCTAATATGCACATCTGTGAGGTGAGCGACTGTCAATACATCAGATTTGTAAGGGGTTTGTAGTGAAGGATTTGAAGCTGCTATGGATGATGTAGCTCCTATAGCCAGCGTGGAACTAGTTGCCAAAAATTTTCTTCTATTCATTTATGTGCTTTATTTGGAGTAAGAATGAGTTAGGAGTGCACAGTTTTTAATTACAGACTATCCCTAATTGAAATAGTATTTTGCAATCGATAATTAAATCATAAATTGAACGCTCATTCAATATTATATATTGATTTTCTTATTTCCAACCAATTTTGCAGCTGGTCTAAGCTATTTAATCTTCTTTTAACACCTTGGTAACATGACAAATAGAATTTCTGATGAAAGAAAAAAAGAAATCATTGAGGGTTTTTATAGGCTATCGGTAGAGCATGGATTGGAGAACACTTCCATTGCAAAAATCGGAAAACATTTAGGCATGCCACCTAGCCTTATTATGCATTATTTCCCTACAAGGGAAATTTTGATTTCCAATCTCATCTCATACATCCTGAAGCAATATCTCCTGATTTACCAACCGGTGATCAAAGAAATGGAAACTCAAAATCATGCAGATCCACAGACCTTCGTAGATCGCCTATTTTCTCGAGATTGGAACTTGCTTTTTGACGACGGAGTATTCTACAGTTGTTATAGCCTGATTTTCAGAAATGATCGTATCAGAAAGGAGTATCGATTACTCCATGACAAATTGCGTGAGTCATTGAAAGGGATTTTAGACCGGGATGAAAATTTGCTGGGAAAAGACACGGGATTACTTTCCGAGCAAATTTTTGTAGTAGTTGAAGGAGCGTATTATTACCTGTCAATGATTGATGACGAGGAAGTCTACAACCGGAAATTAGAAGCCTACAAGAGTCAGGTTTATGATTTGCTTCGAAAGTACGAAGTCCCCCATTTATAAAGCGCCATAAGGGCAATTCCTGCCCATACTCCGTTTACAGCTAGATTTGCAGGGTCTGAGAAATGGAGTGCATTGATGACTAGACATATCGCCCCGATTAAGTTAAACAGGTGATACCTCGGCTGCTCTTGTTTCCAGATGCCACGGGCTAGAAGAAAATAGGAAAGAATAAAGAAGAATGCGCCTAACCAGCCGATTATTTGGAATATCATGGCGTAAAGATATTTTTTATACTCACCCGATCAGCCTAATTCTTCAAAATATAGCTTTTGAAATTTAAGCGGAAACCTATTTCTTATTCAGCGTCATTTCAAAGAATTGATACCATGTGCCTCCGGAATTTGCCTCTCCGATTTCATGCCATTGGCCTTGGTCATTAATGGTGATTACATACCGCACGTTCTCTGCAGGATACCAGTAAAGGACATCATCAATTAATTCAGCTTTGAATGTGCCCTGTTGATTGCTTTGAAGAAAAGAGGTGAACTTATACTTTCCGCTGCTGTCAACCATCGTAAGGACGGCAAGTGCACTATGGATAATTTTCCCATCTGAAACACCCTGGCCCTCAATCAATAGCGCAGTGTCATTTATTTTGAAGCTGACTTTTTCTGTTTGCTCAAAAGTCATTTTCTCTCTACTTTGATTCATCATCCACCCGCTACCTTCCCATTCTCCAACTAAGAATTCGATCTTCTGAATCTCTTTCTGAGCTTCTATATTTGTTTCAAAATTTTGCGCTTTAGTGAATAGCGGCATACAGATCAGGTAAATTATAACTAGATTTTTCATGATATAAAATGGTTTATGATGTAAACTAAATTTTCAAATTTTTTTATGTGATGTAATTTTTAAGCGCTAATACGTAATCTTCAAAAGCCCTAATTCCATGTGCAGTAATTTTGGCTGTCGTCAGGGGTCGCTTTCCCCGAAATGATTTTACAATTTCTAAGTATCCTGCTTTTTCGAGCTTGTCCAGCTGTACGCTAAGGTTGCCGGCGGTTGATTCTGTTTTCTCTTTCAGAAATGTGAATTCAGCAGACTCCACACTGATTAAAAGCGACATTACGGCTAAGCGAAGTTGGGAATGTAAAAGGGGGTCTAAAGGTTTAAATTCGCTCACGATAGGTCTTTTTCAAATAATAACCAGGCACTAGATATCCTAAAACCATGGCAATGCCTGCAACTAAATACTGATCTGACACAGGGACTTGGAAGGCTATAATGGAGGAAATAGCCAAAACCAGCGCACCAAACTTCACCATGGAAACTCTGATCAAACTCCCTGTGGCGAACATTCCGATAGCAGCCAAAATCAAAATCACGGGATTATGATTAAATCCCAGTACTGGCATAAATCCCAGGATTATAATGATTCCGATAAATACCGCTAACCAAACTTGATTCAATACCTGGTCGAGATGAGTTCTGATTTTCGCGGTACTTTTCTTATTATAACTCCAGAAAAAACCGAAAAAAATAGCTGGCAAAACTAAAACCCAGATGTAATATGGATGCTCATAGTTTGCTTTCTCAAGTGCATAAAAGCCAAGACTGCAAATCGAAATCACCCATCCCCAAAGCAGTAAATGGAAACTTCCATCTCCAGCAGCTTCTTTTTTTGCCTTAGCTATCATATCTGTAATAATCGCTAAGGATTCTTTACTAGTCAGTTCTTTTTCCATAGTTGTACATTAATAGCTTAATGATATAAATGTAAATAGGTTTATATTATAAACCAAATTTTTTTAATTTTCTAATTATCTGGCTTGGCCTGCCAAGTGACTAGATTTTGATCCAGTGATAAATTAGTAACTCTTGGAAAACTCATTTTGAGTTCATTTTCTTATCTTCAATATTCAACACTTTTGATGTCAAGCCATGAAAAATATTTTTCACCCTCAGATTACGCAAGAGCTTATCGACCGAATAAATAAGCTGACCCCAGAGACTACGCCTCGCTGGGGAATCATGCGCGTAGATCAAATGCTTGCGCATTGCTCTGTAGCATATGAGATGGTCTATACCGATAAGCATTCCAAACCAAATGCCTTTATGAGATTCATTTTGAAAACCTTTGTGAAAAACGGGGTGGTAAATGATAAGCCTTATCCTAGAAATGCTCGAACAGCTCCTGCTTTTATCATTGCCGAGCGTAAAGATTTCAAAACGGAAAAGGAGCGTCTGATAGGCTATTTAGAAAAAACACGTGACTTAGGCATCCCATATTTTGAAGGGAAAGAGTCTCTTTCTTTTGGTCCGCTTACTGCAGAAGAATGGAATACTCTATTCTATAAACATCTCGATCACCATTTAACCCAATTCGGTGTATGATTCATCCAGCAAAGTCTATTCGTACTTTTATTGGTGCCAAAAATTATGAAGAAAGCATTCGCTTCTATCAAGTATTAGGTTTTGAAGTGAAGCCTGTTGGCGACAAGATGTCTTTAGTGAGAGTTTCTGAAAAGATTGCTTTCTATCTTCAAGATGCCTATTTGAAATCCTGGTGCGAGAATTCCATGATTTTTCTCGAGATCGAGCAAGATCTTGAATCTTATTGGGAGGCAATCAAAGTTCTAGGATTACCGGATAAATTTCCCGGCACCAAACTGAGCACGATTCAACATAACGACTGGGGCAATGAGTTTTTCCTTCATGATCCAGCTGGCAATCTCTGGCATTTTGGGATATTCAAGTAATTTGAAGCTATTAAAAAGTAAATGAAAACTAATTTTTTTGGAACATTTTATTTTTTACTCCGTTCATAGTCAGTAGATTAAATTCTTTAACTCTTTAACCAAAAAAGCTCTATGAAAAAATTATCTGCATTATTCCTCCTAGTTTTTCTTTTTAGCACCAGTGGTACTTATGCTCAAGAATCGGGTTCTCTTGACGAGATGAATAGATTTCTTTCCAAGACCCTTAAATATCCTACAGAATTGAGGGAAACAGGTACAATGGGTCCGGTGGTTATTTCCCTCCAAATAGATAAAGCTGGCTATATGACAGGGGAAATTGATTTTATTTCGGGGGATCCGGCATTCGAAGGTGAAATAAATAGAACGATGAGTCTTCTAAAGGAAAAGTGGAATCCTTCATTTTTGGAAGGCAAAAGCTTTGGGCAAGAATACCTCATGAGCTTTGATTTTAAAATGACTTCAGGTTCCCAGTTTCCTCCAAATCCTTTTATCAAATCATCTGAAGACGCGAAGCCAATAACGCCACTTGAGACTGTCAATTTGGCATTGGAAGAAAATCCATATTCACCAAAACTCCTCAATAACAGAGCGGAGATCTTTGCACAAAACGGAAAACAATTACTTTCGGACTTGGATTTGAATCAAGCTAAATTCATAAAGGACAAAATGTTGACTGAAATAGTAATTGTAGGTTACGGGCCTATGGGGCCAAAATCCCTTTAAATAATTACATTTAAAAAAAAATTGGAAGGAGGTGGTCAAGACCATCTCCTTTTTTTATTGTATTGCTTTAAATTACAATTTAAGACTTGCCTAAAAGGGGCTAAACTTTCAGTATGGCTCCTATTCGGTCTGATTGTTGATGTTTTTGGTGGAAGTAATCAGGAATTTAAAAACATGAACAAAACCCTAATCACGATTAGCCTTTTAGCATCACTGGCCACAGCTACTTCCTGCTCTAACCCAGAAGAAAAAGTGCAGGCTCAAGAAGAAATCAGCACTGAGGAAAACATACTATATAAATCGGACAATTCCGCCACTTCTTTGGACTGGAACGGAACCTACAAAGGCACTGTACCTTGTGCAAGCTGCGAAGGAATAGAAACAACCCTGACACTCAACACTGATCTTACCTATAAACTAGTCACCCATTATTTAGGAAGAAACGATGCATTGGAACAAGAAAACACCGGCTCATTTGCCTGGGATAAAACTGGCTCTATTATTACTCTGGAAAAAGTAGCTCAAGGTCCTACTCAATATAAAGTAGGTGAAAACCGGATTTGGCAACTCGACATGGAAGGGAATATGATTACGGGAGACTTGGCAGATCATTACATCCTTACCAAAAAATAATTCTTATTTAAACCGTACGATTTTGCCATGGGCCCTGGAAGTCATTTCTTGGGGAATGGAATCTGAAATTTCCTTGAATAATAACTCTACTAGTTTTTGTTTTAGGAAACTTCGGTTTAAAATAATGCTCACTTCCCGTGTAGGAGCAATTCCATCGAACGGTCTTAACCGGCTTTTTTCTTCTTCTGAAAGTTCCAATGTTGCCAGCTCAGGTAAAAGAGTTACTCCTTTATATCGATTAACCATGTTTTTCAAGCCTTCCAGAGAGCCACTTTCGTAGTGAAAATTCTTTGGACCACTCAGGCTTTGATCACAGAGATTGAGCACCTGATCCCGGAAGCAGTGACCTTGCTGCAGTACCCAAAAATCCTCCTTGAGTACTTTCTCAGGATGGAACACAGATTCCTCAAGTAAAGGGTGATCTTTGGACAAATAGGCGAAAAACTTCTCATAAAACATGGGTTTCTCCACAATGCCTGATTCGTGCAAAGGAGTTACAATTATCCCAAGATCCAATTCGTCATTTTTCAGCTTTTTTACCACTTCTTCGGTAATCATTTCCTGTACTTCCAACTTTACATTAGGGTATTTCTCCAAGAATTTTCGAATGAACAAATGCAACAAGTAGGGTGCAAGGGTAGGAATTATTCCCAGCTTAATCAACCCTGAAATATCTCCTTTCATATCAGCGACCAATTCAAAAATCCCCTTACTCTCTGATACAACTTTCTTGGCTTGCTTGATGATGTGCACACCCATTTCGGTGGGGATCACAGGCATTTTACTTCGATCAAAAAGGATAACACCCAAGTCACGCTCCAGCTTGCTGAGCTGAGCACTTAGAGTAGGTTGTGTTACAAAACAGCTTTCCGCCGCATGGCCAAAATGTCGGTGTTTATCGACAGCAATAAGATACTCTAGTTGTTGGATCGTCATAAGATTAAGCTTCTCTTTGATAAAAGTAAAAATTCCTCGCAAGAGTTTCCTTCTAAATGAAAGCCAGCAAACACCTTTAGTCAAATAGCTACTTGAATATTTTTCAATGGCTCAGAAAATCAGTACTTTATTTCACTAAAAACAAATGACCCATTCATAAACCCAATACCTCTTGTAATGAGCAAATCAAATTTTTCCCGAAGGAAGTTTTTAAGTGCTTCCATTCTAAGTACAGTCGGCCTTGGTGCTATTCCTACTCTAAGCTTTGGTAAAAGTACTACTGCAATTGCTGATTCTTCCAAAATCCGGCTTGGCTTCATCGGAGTGGGACGCCAAGCCATGGGTTTACTTAGCAACATGATGAAAAACCCAATCGTAGATGTGGTAGCAGGTGCAGATATCTATGAAATTAAGTTGGATAGATTCAAAGAACGGGTGGCGAAACAATATGCTGACGCAAAAAGAGAAGCTCCGGCACTAAACGTTTATGCGGACTACAAAGAGATGCTTTCAGATCCAGAAGTAGATGCGGTGGTGATAGCTTCACCTGATCACTGGCATGCAATGATGGCAATCGATGCCTGTAATGCAGGCAAAGACATTTACTTGGAAAAACCCCTCACCTTCACCATTCATGAAGGTCAGGAATTAGTTAAGGCAGTTCGCTCAAATGGAACTGTCCTAGCAGTAGGAAGCATGCAGCGATCGGGTGCAAATTTCCAACATGCTGCGCGAATGGTTCAAAAAGGAATGCTGGGCAACATCAAGCAAGTGTTGGTCAACGTAGGGACACCTCCCCACCCCAAACCTTATGATTTGCCGATTCAGCCGGTTCCCGCTGGGTTAGACTGGAAAACTTGGGTCGGACCACTACCTGATATACATTATAATGAAGAATTAAATCCTCCAATTAGCCTAAAGCCTGAGCAGAATGAGAAAGTCTGGGGGGCATGGAGATGGTTCAAAGAAACAGGCGGCGGACTGATGACTGACTGGGGAGCCCATATGATTGACATTGCTCAGTGGGGACTTGGTATGGATAGAAATGGTCCCGTGGAGGTTATTCCTGGTACCGATACCACGCCTTTGACATATAAGTACGCCAATGGAGTCGAAATGATTATTGCTCCTTTTGAGGAAGGAAGGCAAGGAGTAAAATTCCTGGGGGATAAAGGCTGGATTAAAGTTTCCAGAGGACAGTACGACACGGATTTGCAAGCCTGTGAGCGAAAATTCTCCGATGATGAACTGGGGTATGGAGCTCACCATGTAGATTTTATTGATGCTGTTGTGAAGCGAAAAGACCCGGTTGTCCCAGTCGAAATTGGTCATAGTTCTTGTACCGTTTGTACTATTGGAAACATCGCACATGAATTAGGCAGACCTCTTAAATGGGACCCTGTCGCACAAGTATTTGAAAATGATTGGGAAGCCAATTCCAAGCTTCATTATACCTACCAACATGGCTATTCATTGAAAAGCTAGTACGCCAAATTTGACCTAAAACCCTGAAAACCTATGAACTCTAAATTGAAATTAGTCTTATTATTCGAGGCTATCTTGGGAGTAACGCTCTTGCTTAGCCAGTGCACAAATACTCCCAAGGGAAATGTTGAAAGCACGTCAGAAGTAGCACCAGACGCAGTATTTGTATCCAATCCACTTGTGGTGGAGGAGCAACCTATTGGGAAATTGGCAATTGGTGACCAGGCACCTCCATTCAATCTGCCGGGAATTGATGATAAATTCCACATGCTGGAAGACTACGCTGATGCAGACGTGCTCGTCATCAACTTCACCTGCAATCACTGTCCCACAGCACAGGCATATGAAGACAGATTTATTGAGGTGGTGGATGATTACAAAGATCAAAAAGTCGCTTTTATAGCGATCTCTTCCAATAGCCCGATTGGTATTCTTCCAGAAGAACTGGGTTATACTGATCTCAGTGACACCTTTGAGGAAATGAAAATCAGAGCGAAGGATAAATCTTACAATTTCCCGTACCTGTATGACGGGGATACGCATGAATTCTCCTTGGCCTATGGGCCTACAGCAACCCCACATGTTTTCGTTTTTGATAAGGAAAGAAAACTTAGCTATTCCGGTAGAATAGATGCTTCTGAAAAACCTGGAACTGCCAACGCTGAAGATCTGAGAAAAGCAATTGATTTGACTTTAACGGGGGAAAGTCTTCCAGAGGCTGAAGCCCAAACCCCAGCTTTTGGATGCTCGATGAAATGGGCATGGAAAAATGAGTACACGATCAAAACCAACAAAGCCTGGAAAGAAAAAGAAGTAGCTATCGAAAAGCTTTCACCCGATGGCTTAGCAGATCTTTTGAAAAATGACACGGATGAATTGCTCTTGGTAAATTTTTGGGCCACTTGGTGCGGACCATGCATTATTGAATATCCAGAATTTGTCACCATTCAGCGAATGTATGGGGAGCGCGATTTCCAGTTTGTTTCCATAAGCATGGACAGCCCAGATCAATCTGAAAAAGCGCTCAAATTCCTTAAGGGCAAAGCATCAGCCCTTCCAAACTATATCATGGACACAGAAGATAAATATAAAGTAATCAATGTGGTCGGAAAGGAATGGGATGGGAGTTTACCAATTACTTTACTCATAGAGCCAGGCGGAGAAATAGCTTATCGGGTTCCCGGTACCATTGATGCGAATGAACTCAAACGGCAGATTGTTGATCATCCGATGATTGGAAGGTATTACTGACAGAATGATTCCTATTTAAGATTATACAGTTAAATTGTATAAAATCTTAATTGAATACCTATGTCACAAATTCATCAGCTTTCGCTCTCACTTTATTCAAGTTCTAGATTACTTATTCAGCTTATTCAAAAGGAGTTGAATGAGCTGAATTTGACTTATCCACAGTTTCTTGTGCTCTCAGTATTATGGGAAGATGATGGGCTTAAAGTCAACGAAATAGGTAAACGTCTTCATCTTGACTCAGGTACATTGACTCCCTTGTTGAAAAAACTTGAGGCTATGAATTATGTGAAAAGACAACGAGGGGAAGCTGATGAAAGAACTGTACGTGCGGAATTAACATATCCTGGCAAATCACTACAAACAAAAGTTGAAGAAGCTCTCAGTCCCTTAAACGAAAAATTCATTGAGAATTCAGAAATAAACCTAACCGACTTAAACCAGTCTCTTGAAGCAATGTTAGAAAGCATTAAATCACTTAAAGGCACAGACTAAAATGGAAAACCTTAAAACATTTGAGATTTCAGGCTATGTCAAAAGCAAGCCATGTCTGTAATTTCTACTTTATTATCTAACGCTTTGCGATTGAGCAATTTCTACCACTGCTAAAACTTCCATATTCATTTTATCAGCCATAAGTTGATCCTCTTTTGCCCCTTCCTCATCGCCTAATTCTTTTTTGAACTTTGCTCGCATGGTATAATAAACAGGATTGAAGGGGTAATTCTTAATTGCATCATCATAGGTCCTCACTGCTTTTTCAAGCTTCCCTTTTTCTTCAAATTTTTTGGTCATAGCATGATAGTCAAGTGGCAAGGCATTATAAAAGATTTTGTAACTGAAAACCAGTAAATAACCTCGATCAACGGGCTTTCCATGTAATTTACTTGGAGTCCATGATCCCGTCAATGCTTCAATACTTTCTCTAGCTTGTTTCGCAAGTTCATCTGAAATCCGCTCCTTTGCTTCGTATGAAACCAATTTACCCGTTTGATCTATTTTGAGAAGATAAATAACATCCCCTTGGGTGCCATTTGCAGCGGCATCTTCAGGATAAATAAAATCCTGTCCCAGAATGCTTACCAAATTACCTTGTAAATAAGTAGCTTTTACAAAATCCGATTCCGTCTCTGGATTAAATGGAGTTTGACCATGGGAGAATAATGTGACTAAAAATGAACATAGCAAAAGGAGACTTCTAAGCATAATTGACTAGGTAAATTATAATTTCTGAAACAGTAGAGGTTACGCAAAAAATGAAATAATGTTTAGTTAAATACTCAAATGATTCGTACAAGTCCTTTAGAAAAGGTTTGTCTTTGCTGAAGGGCTAATAGGGCATTTTTCGCATTTTTCAGCTCATATTCTTGGACCGGTTGACCCGATATTTTTCCGTCTTCTAACCACTGATACAGTTGATTCATATTATTCCTGTTCAGTTCAGCTTCTTTTTTCAAAAAATTACCCCAAAATACACCAACAATAGCACAGCCCTTAAGCAAAGGCAAATTCATAGGGATTTGAGGGATTTCTCCATTTGCAAAACCTATAATTAAATAGCGCCCTTTCCACGCAATTCCTCTAAGAGCAGGCTCTGTATAGTTTCCACCAACAGGATCCAAAACCACATCCACCCCGGTTCCATTGGTAAGTTCCTTGATTCGGTTTTTCAGGTCTTCACTTTCATAATTGATTGTCTCATCTGCTCCTTTACTTATGCATAGAGCTAATTTTTCATTCGAAGAGGCTGCTGCAATAACTTTTGCTCCCATGGCTTTTCCCAATTCTAGAGCTGCCAAACCGATTGCTCCTGCTGCTCCTAGCACAAGTAAGGTTTCTCCTTTGAGAAGATTAGCCCGGTCTTTCAACGCATGATAAGATGTACTAAACGAATACAGAGAACTTGCCGCAACTTCTGAAGAAATACCATCAGGTAACACAAAAATTCGATCAATATCCACCGCTACTTTTTCCGCAAAACCTCCCCAGCGACATAGTGCCAGCACACGATCACCCACTTGGAGGTTTCCTACATTATCACCTAACTCAATAATTTCCCCTACAACTTCACCACCTGGAGAATATGGAAGTTCCGGCTTAAATTGATACTTGTTTTGGATGATCAGCAAGTCAGGGTAACTAACTCCACATAAGGCCACTTTAATCAAAACTTGATTTTTTTCAGGCTTTGGATCAGGCAATTCTCCCAATTTTAAATTCTCCAATGAGCCGAACTCTTCGCAAATCATTGCTTGCATAACTTAATAAGTTGGTTTTTGTAGTGTTGAAAATTAGGGATAAAATAGGCATTTCATGCTTAAAAGGATAATTTTGAGCCTTTACCAACTAATCCCTAGATATATGGCTGTTAATGATTTTATCCGCGATAATAAAGATCGCTTTCTCAATGAATTATTGGATTTACTCCGCATTCCTTCAGTAAGCGCTGACCCAAAATTCAAAGATGATGTTTTTGCAGCAGCCAATTTTGTGAAAGAGAGTCTGGAAAAAGCAGGTGCAGATGTAGTGGAAATCTGCCAAACCAAGGGCTATCCGATAGTTTACGGAGAGAAAATCGTCGATCCTGCACTAAAGACGGTTTTGGTGTATGGACATTATGACGTGCAGCCTGCCGATCCCTATGAGCTGTGGGACTCACCGCCTTTTGAGCCGGTCATCAAAAAGACTAAAATCCATCCTGAGGGGGCGATTTTTGCACGTGGATCTGCTGACGACAAAGGCCAGTTTTACATGTATGTGAAAGCATTTGAAGCAATGATGGCTTCAGGGGATTTGCCGTGTAATGTCAAATTTATGATTGAAGGGGAAGAGGAAGTCGGATCTGACAATCTTGATAAATTCGTCATCGAAAATAGAGAGAAATTAACCGCTGATGTCATCCTGATTTCTGATACTCATATGATCTCCATGCAAGATCCTTCCATCACGGTCGGCCTTCGTGGTATGGCTTATATGGAGGTGGAAGTTACCGGTTCAAACCGGGATTTGCACTCAGGTACCTATGGAGGAGCTGTAGCCAATCCGATCAATGTGCTGTGTGATATGATTGCATCTATGAAAGATGAAAACGATCACATTACTATTCCTGGATTCTATGACAAAGTGCAGGAGCTTGCTGCTGCGCAAAGAGAACGACTGAACGAAGCTCCATTTGATCTTAATGAATATCAAGATAAACTGGATATCGATGCGGTACATGGAGAAAAAGGCTATACAACCATCGAGCGAGTAGGCATTCGCCCTACGCTTGATGTGAACGGCATCTGGGGCGGATATATAGGAGAAGGAGCGAAGACTGTTTTGCCTTCCAAAGCCCATGCAAAAATATCAATGAGACTTGTTCCGGATCAGGATTGGCATGAGATCTCAGAATTGTTTGAAAATTACTTCAAGTCTATCGCTCCCAAATCCGTAAAGGTGAAAGTCCGTGCACATCATGGAGGAGCGCCAGCGGTAGTTTCTGATTCTTCTGTTGGATATAAGGCTGCTGAAGCTGCGATGGAGGAGACTTTTGGGAAAAGACCGATTCCTACACGTGAAGGTGGATCTATTCCTATCGTTGCGCTGTTCCAGAAGGAATTGGGTTCTGATCCGATTTTATTTGGTTTTGGATTGGATACGGATGCATTGCATTCTCCCAATGAACATTATGGTGTAAAAAATTACTTTATAGGAATAGAAACCATTGCTGCTTTCTTCCGTCAGTTTAAAAAGCTCAGCGAGTAATAAATCTCTTATTGCTATTAATTCCCATCTCATCTGCAACCCAGCTTCATGACTAAAGCCCAAGGAAAATCAGGAAAACTACTGCTACTGGCATTGCTTTTCTTCAGTTTCTACGCCAAAGCACAAATTATCGCTCCACCAAAATGGACTATTTCCATCGAGCCAACTAATCTGATGCAAGGTGAAGCAGCTACTTTGGTATTCGAGGCACAAATTCCAATTGGCTGGTATATATATGCCAATGATTTTGATCCGGATCTTGGGCCTATTTTGGCGACTTTGAAGTTGGATAAACCAGAGGGTTATGAGTTAAAAGGTGACTTCACAGCCATTGATTCCAAGAAAAAGTACGAGGATGTCTGGGAAGGAGATATCAAGTATTTTATGGGCAAAGGGAGGTTTGAACAGACATTAATTCCTAAGACAGCCAACGGGAGAATTACTGGGTTAATAGAATATCAAATGTGCTCTGACTTGACAGGTCAATGCGTCAATTATGAAGAAGATATTCTGTTAGCTTTTACAGCAAAGAAAAAAACAAACAGTCCGGCTTCTGGAGAAGCAGGACAACAGGAAGCAGAACAACAAGGGATTATCGCTCCACCAAAATGGACTATTTCCATCGAGCCAATTAATCTGGTGCAAGGTGAAGAAGTTACTTTGGTGTTCGAGGCACAAATTCCAATTGGCTGGTATATTTATACCAATGATTTTGATCCGAAACTCGGACCTATTTTGGCGACATTGAAGTTGGATAAGCCAGAGGGTTATGAGTTAAAAGGTGATTTCAAAGCCATTGATTCCAAGACAAAGTACGATGATACCTGGGAAGGTGATGTCAAGTATTTCATGGGAAAAGGGAGGTTTGAACAGGCAATCCTCCTAAAAACAGAATCAGGCACCATTCAAGGTACATTAGAATATCAGATGTGTAATGATGTAACCGGAAAATGCACTCCACCCTATGAGGAGGAGTTTGAAATTACTTTTCATTTAAATTCGTCTAACCCGACAACTGATTCAGCTGACAGCGATGAAAATCTATTTAATGAAGTTGGAGTAGAAAAGACCGATTCATCCATTGAGATTGTCCCAATCCAGGAAAATGAATCGCTTTGGGGCTTTATGGTTCTGGCATTCCTTGCCGGTTTGGCGGCCTTACTGACTCCATGCGTTTTTCCTATGATTCCTATGACGGTGAGCTTTTTCACAGGTCGTGCAGGTAGCAAAGCCGCAGGAATAAGGAATGCTATCATTTATGGTTTTTCCATCATTGCTATTTATACCATAGCAGGAACTGCAGTAGCAGCTATTCAAGGTCCTGAGTTCGCCAACTGGTTGGCCACACATTGGCTTCCAAATCTCTTTTTCTTTGGAATATTTATCTTCTTCGCACTGGCTTTTCTTGGTATGTTCGAGATTACCCTACCTTCAGGATTGGTTAATAAGGTAGATGAGAAAGCAGAAAAAGGAGGATTGACAGGTATTTTCTTTATGGCATTTACCTTGGTATTAGTCTCCTTTTCCTGCACGGGCCCTATTGTAGGTTCAATTTTGATCTCTTCGGCGGGAGGTGAATTGCTTAAGCCTATCTTGGGTATGTTTGCCTTTTCACTGGCCTTCGCGATCCCTTTTACACTATTTGCCATTTTTCCGGAATGGATGAATCGACTGCCAAAATCTGGCGGATGGCTGAACTCTGTAAAAGTGGTATTAGGTTTCCTCGA
Organism: Algoriphagus aurantiacus; assembly: GCF_035156405.1. Taxonomy (NCBI): domain Bacteria; kingdom Pseudomonadati; phylum Bacteroidota; class Cytophagia; order Cytophagales; family Cyclobacteriaceae; genus Algoriphagus; species Algoriphagus aurantiacus. The sequence continues at coordinate 225,481 of NZ_JAXRUT010000004.1, forward strand.
GCTTGCGCTGGCATTCAAATTCTTGTCCATGGCTGACTTGGTTTATCATTGGGGAATCCTAGATCGTGATATTTTCTTGATTATTTGGATTGTTATTTTCAGTGGACTGGGGATTTATCTTCTAGGGAAAATCCGCCTTCCTCACGATTCTCCATCCGATTCCATAGGTGTTCCAAGATTGCTTTTGGCCCTAGTTACTTTCATGTTTGTGCTTTACATGATTCCAGGACTTTTTGGCGCTCCGCTAAAATACCTAAGTGGTTTCCTTCCTCCCATGTCCACTCAGCAGTTCAAAATGACCGGAGGACTCAGTATGACCGAAGCTGGGGAGAATATCCTGGGTGAACCTGTGAAATATGCCGACATTCCATTGGAAATTCCTCATGGGATCCAAGGGTATTTCGACTATGAACAAGCCATGCGAGCAGCCAAAAAAGCGAATAAACCACTGCTGATTGACTTTACAGGTCACGGTTGTGTGAATTGCAGGAAAATGGAGGAGAATGTCTGGGTGGATCCACAGGTATTGAAAAGACTGAAGGAGGATTTCGTGATGGTGGCCCTGTATATCGATGAGCGATTGGAACTTCCAGAAAGTGAATGGTACACTTCGGAATACGACGACAAAGTCAAAAAAACACTTGGGAAACAAAATGCAGATTTCCAGATCACTCGTTTTCAAAACAATGCACAACCATACTATGTGATCTTAGATCATAATGAAAATCTCCTCGCTCAGCCCAAAGGATACGATACCGATATTCAGGTATTCATTGAGTTTTTGGATGGAGCGAAGGAGAGATTTAAGGATGGGAATTAATCCTGCTTAAAATTGTAAGAAAGTAATCTGGGATTGATGATCAGCTGCACCCAGCCCCAATTATTCGTATTGTCAGGGCTTACTCCTCCCTTGAGTTCACTCATGTTATCGGTGGCAAACAGCTGAGAATAGCCCGCATTCATTTTAATGTTTTTGGCGATGGTTTTAGAGAAAACAAGATCGAATTCTGTTCCTAATCCTGTCCCAAGACCATCCGCCAAATCGGCGTTTGTAGAGAAATAGTGCGTATTCAGCGCGATGTTTGATTTCTCTCCAGTAGGAATTTGCACCTTTCCATAGACATCATTTAGTCCTACATTATTTGCATGATTGCCTACATAAAAGTAATCCATATAGCCATTGAACTTATGGTTTGTTCCATACAACGGGAAGAATGAGTTGTTCTTTTCCCCGCCAACCTGATCTGTGCCGCTTAGCGATTCAAATCCGAGAATAAAAGCCACTTTGCCAGGCTTATATTTAGCCTCGACCATATATTGATAAGCAGATAAATCAGTGGTGGCATTTGCCATACCAGTTTGCAGATAGGCCGATCCGGTTACATTAAGGAATGCCAGTGGAAAAGTGAAGTAGGTTCCGGTAGTCTGTCGGTTATAATTACCGTCCGTTAGCGGCACCGGATCGCTGGTGTATTTTTGAAAACCGTTGTTCATAAACAAAAAGCTGAAGGAAGCTTTATCCCAGGTTTTCGTCAAATGCGCCATCTGCATAGTTTTATAAGAAAATGCACCTGTGATCGTGTAGTCTGTACCGAGTGTATTCTGTGTTTCCTGATTGTATGCAAATGCCAAGTCCAATTTAAACTTGTTTTTGGAATATTGGATCATAGCTGCATCATGAAACCTTCCTTGCATCGCCCAATCAACTTCTCCCAAAATCCGCTGATCATCGTAGGAAATGGTCTGCCTTCCCAGCTTTAACGCCCAGTTTTCAGTGAATGCATAGCGGATCCATGCCTGGAATAGTGAAAAGGAATTGTTGCCATCTGTTGCACTGAGCTGCTGTGTATCACCTCAGGTGCTTACATCCTGAACGCTGAAGTACAGGCTTAATTTTTCTTACTTAAAGCCCAAATTTAGCCTTGAACGTTGGGTGACAAATGCCGCAGCTTTGGAGTTATCAGGAAAGAGGCTTCCAAATCCGTGACGATATTCAAATCGTGGACGTATATCTGCGTCAAGTGTAAATTCCTGTGCTTTTAGCTGACTGATAAGACATAATGAAAGCAAGACGAGAGTTAGAATTCTTTTCATAGTTCGAGTGTGATAACGTTAAACCCGAACGAATATAAGTATAAATACTTAATTATATCTATCTTTTGTACGTAATATTTCTAAGTATTTTATGCTTAGGATTTCAGTCCGGATACTTTCTGCCAACTGAGACTGTGACTGCCAACTGACTATCAATCATTCAATCTGTTTCTCAAATATCTTTAAGGCAAACTTTGCCTTCGGAGCTTCACATAAGGAGCAATGATATGTTTCAGGTAAATCTTCGAAAGGAGTCAACGCGGGAATATTCTGAACCAAATCCCCATACTGAGGATCATACACGGTGAGACAGTCAGCGCACTGGTAAGCTTCTATTTTGATCGTTTCTTTAGGGCTGTATAGCTTTTTAGACCGTTCTGATTTTTTTCCCAACTGCTCGAAATACATCTTACTCAACTCAATCAAAAGTCCCGGCAATTCGACTTTATCAACTTCCTGCACATAGACGATGTATTGCTGTGTATTCGGATCGAAGTTTTTGGCATAAAGCAAATTGTAGGTATTGCGGATTTTTATTTCATCCAGATCTGCAGGTGGGAGGTTTTTCTCCACAATAATCGAGGTGAAATAATATGCTTTTCTGGTATAATCTGTGATCCCAAAAGTCAATCCATAGGTACTGATGTCCCTTTTATCAAAGTTCTCTACCAAATATTCCTTCAACTTGAGAGCCGATTTATTGTTGACCGGAAGGTGCCAATTCAGCTCAAGCATAGAGTGCCGAACGTTGATTCCATAGCGGCCAAGCAATCTTTCCCACTCAATTTTTGAATTTTCAGGTATTCCTTTAATAATGATGGATTTCCAAGGGGTAATGGAGATTTTACCTATGCGACTGTCTGCACAGAGATCGCAAAGTACTTTAAGGAAATCTGTATAATACTTGTTGTTTCTCCAGTATAATCCCAGCCAATAACGGTCATCACCTACACGATTGATTCCCTCATAGTATGGAAATGGGTAAAAAGGTACCTCCAATGGATTATCCACCGTCCTGTTATTGGAATCCACAGCATCATTTACCAGCTCAAAAAGGAATTCCACATTCTCTGGTTCTTCCTGCAGAAGATCTTCGATAGCTGAAGTCACCTTTGCCATATCCCAACTGTAAATAAGAGCAGGATACATCATCGTATCTTCCCACTCCGGCAAGCGCACATACAAATACCAATAATCCTCATGCTCGGAGGCGATAAAATTTAAGTGACCAGTAAATAGGGGGACTAATCGCTGCCTGGGATCCGTTATGTTTATTTTCAGATTAGGCGGAACACGAAATTGTTCTAAAATATAAAGGTATCGATCGCCTGTCAGCCAAGGGGTATTTGGGAAAATATCTGCCGATACGTACGAAGAGACAATGTTTTCTGCTCCAATTTCCTCAGGCGAGACTAATTGAAATTTGTCTTGAGTATCGATCTGCAGATTACCATCCTCTTTGATAAAAAGAATATCCTGCCGGGAGCCGAAGGAAATCGTGTCCAATCCGGCACTTTCTGCCAATTCCAAAATCTGCTTCAATTCGGCTGGCGATAGCACTCCGCCTTTCACCACTATTCTCGAATAGGTCTGTTTCATCTGTTTATAATTTTCTTTCAAAGGCCATCCCGATAGCTATCGGGAGGAATCTCGCAGTGGATAATCATCCCTCTGTGTGTCGCCTTCGACATGCTCGATTTCATGCCAGTACTTTTGATTGGTGAAGAATTTCTCTAACCTCCGTTTTGCAGCTGCCACAACCCAAACCGGCTCCTGTTAGCTGGCAAAGTTCGGTGAAATCTGAACATCCGCCTGTGATGGCTTCCTTAATATTTCCTTCTCCCACACGGCTACAGCTACAGACTAATTTACCTATGACAGGACGCGTGTCGGAGGAGCCCATTAAAAGGGATTTTCTTTTTTCGGAAAGCTCTATTTTGTTTTCGATCAGGGATTTAAACTCAGCGAATTCATTTTTGTCCCCCATCAATACCGCCCCGATCAGCAGGTCATCCTTGACGATGCATTTTTTGTAATAGCGGCGGCTCATATCTGTGAAAATGATTTCCTCATAAGAATCATCATTTTCAGGAATCAGAATGTCGCCAATACTGCAAAGTTCCAGATCCTTGAATTTTAAAATATTCATCAACACCGAACCTGAGTAAATACTACTCACATCCCCGGCAATGTAATTTGCTAAAACCATGGCCTGCTCTTCAGCTGCTGATGTGATCCCGAATAGTTGATTTTGAAATTCTGCGATTTCGCCTATGGCAAAAATGTTGGGATAATTCGTCTGTAAATGCTGGTTTACCTTGATGCCCCGACCGCACAAAATGCCATTATCGCGTGCAATTTTTATGTTGGGCTGGGTTCCAATGGCGTATACCACCGCATTGGCATAAATGATTTTACCGCTCTTCAGTGTAATAGATAAGGATTTATTTTCTTCATCATCGAATACGGTACTCACCTCGTTATCGAAATACACGTGTATTCCACGCTCTTGCACATCCAGTGATAGTAGCTTACTGGATACTTCATCCAGCTGCCGCTCCATCAATCGGGAAGCACGCTGCACAATAGTTACTTTCACATGATTGTGCTGCAATGCTGCCGCTAATTCCAGCCCGAGCAGTCCTCCCCCGATTATTACCACATGCTGGTTTTCGGGCGGAAGTTTGGTAGTTTCCAGGTAATCTTTAAATCTGTCTGCGTCTATTTTGCTTCGCATCGTGAAGCGCCCCGGCAGATCCAATTGTGCATCTTTCGGAATAAAAGCGCGGCTTCCCGTGGCCAGGATCAGTTTGTCAAAGGAATATTCTTTTCCTTCATCGTCCACCACCACTTGTTTTTCGGGATCAATTTTATCTATCGAAAGTCCGGTATGCAGGCTTATTTTCAGCTTTTTCAGTTCCTGCTCTTTGATCTTCTGTAGCTGCTCCCATGTCAATTCCTCTGTAACATATTCCGGTAGAAGAACCCTGTTATAAAAAGGATGCGGCTCTTTGGAGAACACATGGATTTGATCGGATTCGTTATGCTCCCGATAATTCTGGACAAAGCGGAATGCCGCTGCTCCAGCTCCCACTACCACTATTTTCTCTTGAACCTTTTTGTATTTGGAAACAGAAACTGTCGTGAATTTAAAATCCGGTTCTTTGGACTGGGGATCCACCACAGTTTTGGTCAGATTATTTGCCCGATTGAGATCACTTTGCAATTGTTTTCCCCAGTGCATGGGAAGAAAAACCACTCCCTCACGAATGCTTTTTGAAAGTTTCGCCTTTACCCGGACAATCCCATTCTTGCTTTTTACTTCTACCACATCTCCGTCTTTCACCTTGTCCAAGTAAGCATCGATTGGGTTGATTTCAAGTATTGGACTAGGATAATGGGTGCGCAGTCGGGAGACTTTTCCAGTCTTTGTCATCGTATGCCACTGATCTCTTACGCGTCCCGTGGTAAGGATCAGCGGAAATTCTTTGCTGGTTTTTTCAGAAGTATTAGTAATCTGAGCAGGGATATTAAAGACTGCTTTTTGTGAAGGAGTATAGAATTTGTTGTCTGCAAAAAGCCGCGGAGTACCTGTATGTCTATAGGCTGGTACTGGCCACTGGAATGTGCCTTCACTCTTCAGTCTATCATAACTCAGGAAGGAAATATCGATGTTTGTGCCTTTCGTCATGGCGCAATATTCCTCGTATATTTCCTCTGTATTGGTATAATTGAACCCTCGGAAACCCATTATGCGTGCAAAATCACAGAGAATCTCCACATCAGGCCTAGCTTCACCCGGAGGGTTGATGCCTTTGTTTAAGTAGGAAATCCGACGCTCCGAATTAGTCATCGTACCTTCCTTTTCCAGCCATCCAGCTGCAGGAAGTACCAGGTCGGCATAGGCTACTGTATCTGCTTTGTGAGAAATATCCTGCACCACCACAAATTTGGCGTTTTGAAGTGCCTTCTCGATTCTCTTCGAATTTGGCAAACTCACCATAGGATTGGTGCAGATAATCCACACAGCTTTCATTTCCCCACTTTCCAAGGCATCAAACATTTCTGTGGCTGTATACCCCGGTTCAGGGGAAATCTCATTTACCCCCCAAAAATTGGCTACTTCCTGACGATGTACCGGGTTATTCAGGTCCTTGTGCACTGCGAGTAGATTCGCCATGCCACCTACTTCACGACCGCCCATGGCATTTGGTTGCCCAGTAAGTGAAAATGGACCATTACCAGGCTTACCGATCCTCCCTGTCACCAGAGAAAGATTCAAAAGTGAAAAGTTCTTATCCGTTCCTATTGCGCTTTGGTTCAGTCCCATAGCCCACATGCTGATAAATCCTTTAGACTCGCCGATGATCTCGGCCACTTTCTTAATATCATCAATAGAAATTCCGCAGAGCTTGGAAGCTTCTTTCAGGGAAGTTGCCATAACCTGCTTGCGGTATTTCAGGTAGTTTTCGGTATGTTTTTCTATAAATTCTTTGTCAGCCAGTCCGATATCAATGATTCTTCTGCCGATGGCATTGTACAAAATGATATCTGTGCCCGGAATTATTTGAAGGTGAATATCCGCGAAAGTAGCCGAATCGGTTTTACGCGGATCCACCACGATTATCTTCACATTCGGGTTTTTCTCTTTGTGTTTTTCCAGTCTGCGAAAGAGGATAGGATGACACCAGGCTGGATTTGCGCCTGCGATTAGAAAAGCATCTGCGAGCTCGATGTCCTCATAAGAGATCGGAACAGAATCTTCTCCAAAAGTTTTTTTGTAAGCCACCACCGCTGAGCTCATGCACAAGCGACTGTTTGTGTCGATGTTATTGGTGCCAAGAAAGCCTTTGGTCAGCTTGTTGGCAATGTAATATTCTTCGGTCAGGCATTGGCCAGAGATATAAAAACCCACACTTTTTGGCCCGTATTTCTGAATCAGGGATTTGAATACACCCGCTGCTCTATCTAGCCCCTCATCCCAGCTTACCCGCTCCCGAGGATGGGATCGGCTCCAGCGCATTTCAGGATAGAGAATTCTATCAGAGGTATCATTGACTACATAGTGGAGGTTCATCCCTTTGGAGCACAGCATGCCTTGGTTCACCGGATGATCTTGATCGCCTTCGACCTGAACTTTGTTTTGAGCGTCCACTCCAGCTACTATTCCACAGCCAACGCCGCAGTAGGAACAAGTGGTTTTGACTTTTTTATCTGGGATCACAACTCAGAAATTACTATTGAAAATAGGATAAGAACAAAATAGCTCATCTGCAAGGTAAGTGGTTCCTTGCAGAGGAGCTATTTTGTCGTTGATGTTACAAGTTAATTATCTATTCGGACTAATTCAGGCTGTAGTTTGCTTAATTCTACTTCAGCTACTTTCTCATCTTCTGTGCTAAATCGGATAGCTAATGCCACCACACCCGAAACCACGATCATCCCTCCAATTACTAGATATCCGGCAGAAACAGCACTTGCAGCAGCAGCTGATTGAGCAGCTGCAGCAGCTTCTGCCCCGAGGGTTTCGCTTGCAATAAGAGCGGCTTTTTCCGCCACAGCGGACTTTGAACTCAAGAAAAGGGCTGCCAAAAATGCGCCGAAATTCCCCCCGGCTCCCACAATTCCGGAGATGGATCCAATGGCTTTTCTGTTAACAAACGGCACAACAGAGAATGTCGCTCCCTCTGCCATCTGTACAGTCAAGCTGAATGCCACAAGTAACCCAAACCCAAGAACCAGGCTGGTTGTTAGGGAAAATAAACTCAGCATCAGACCCTCGGCAATTAAGATTGCAGCCAAGAACCAGACTCTTCCTTTCAATCCTTTTGTTTTCCCAAATTTGTCCCCAAAAAATCCGCCCAATGTTCTTGCAAAAATATTCATCAGGGCAAAAGAAAGCACGATATTTCCTGCAGTGATCCGTTCGAGTTGAAAAGTGTTTTGTAGGTAATCATCCATGGTACCATACACCGTCAGCTCTATTCCAAAGCATGCAGCGTAAACGATGAAAAGCAGCCAAACGCGGTAGTCTTTCATGGCTTCCATAAAACCGACTTTGTCTTTCTTGGTGGTTGGTACTTTTATTCCTCTTGCTTCCAATTCTTTGAAGTTGCCCTCCGGAGTGTCTTTGGTAAAGAAATAATATACCAATCCCATGGCAAAGCAGACGATTCCGGCAATCACCATAGCATATCTCCAGGCATCAGCTTCCGCTACTCCCAGCCCGATGACTATCGCGGCAATGATCGGCATACCCAGTCTATTTGCTCCACCACCGAGATTTCCCCAGCCTGCAGAGGTTGCATTGGCCGTCCCGACTACATTGGAGGCAAACATCAGGGAAGTATGCACCTGAGTGATCACAAAGGATGCCCCGATGAATCCTGTCAATAGTCGGCAAATGTAAAACTGCATCGGAGTTTGTACCAGCCCACTGAAAATCACAGGAATAGATCCTAAGATAAGCAACCAGGTATAGCAAAGTCTCGGGCCATACTTATCGCAAAGTTTCCCGATCAATAACCTGGCGAAAATTGTTCCCGCTACGGCAAGAACTGTTGCATTCCATTTTTGCGCTGGAGTAAGACCCAGATCCTTGACTACGTCGGGCATAAAAGGCACAATGCCGAACCATGCAAAAAAGCAGATGAAGAATGCTATAGAAGTGATCCAAAAGGTGCGGATCGGGACGGTTTTAAAATCTAATAGATTTAACCGTGTTGCTTTGTGTGTAAGTAGTGGCTGCATAATACTTATTTTTATCTTGGTTAAAATTAAGTATTAATACGTAATTATAATACGTAATACGTAATTTTTTTTGATAAAAAATAAAAAATCCACTTAGATCGGCTCTAAATGGATTTTTAGCCACGTATAAAATTAACTCTTCTACTTAGATTAGGTTTAATTCTCTGGATTTTGTGGTCAGCTCCACAAGATTCTTGACGTTCAATTTTTTCATGAGATTAAAGCGGTGTACTTCAGCAGTTCGCTTGCTGATTTCCAGTGCATCTGCAATTTCGTTGTTTCCTTTGCCTTCGAGTATTTGCTCTAGGATCTGCTTTTCTCTGTTAGTCAAGTTGGCAAGTTCCTCGGAGTAAACCTCAGTTTTACTGGATGGTTTGGTTTTTCCATTGACGAAATTATTGATGATATAGGCGGATACATCTCCGGCGAAGAATTTTCCGCCACTTGAAATCGTGTGCAGGGCCTTCAAAAACTCACTTTTGGAAGATCCTTTCAGCAAGTAGCCATCTGCTCCGGCTTGGATGGCTTCCACCACATATTCTTCCGAATCGTGCATGGAGAGTACCAATTTTTTGATATGAGGAAAGGTTTTGCTCATTTCCTTCACCACCTCTAGGCCATTCATTTTTGGCATCCGTATGTCCACTATCAATAAATCAGGGTTTCTGGCTGCAATTACCTCGAGTGCCTCCTCCCCATTAGAGGCTTCATCGATTACCTCGAATTCTTTCTCACTCTCTAATAAGGACTTGATTCCATCACGGACCAATTCATGATCATCAGCTAAAACTATCTTAATTGGGTTCATATGTGCTTAAGTAAATACGTAGTAAAGAAACTGAATTTACGTATAAAAATCTAGAAAATCTAAGTTAAAGGTACGTTGAGGGTAACTTTGGTTCCTTCATTTGGAGAGGAGTTGATAAAGAGTCTCCCGTTGATGTATTTTACCCGTTCTTTCATAAAAGTGAGACCCATGCCACCCTCTTCATCTGGTTTTGACTTCAATTTCGATTTATCAAATCCTTTTCCATTATCATCCACGATGATGCTGAGAATATTCTGGCTGTGGGAGACAGTGACGATGATATGAGATGATTCAGCGTATTTAATGGCATTGTTGATTGCTTCTTGCGTGATGCGGTACAGGTTGATTTCGACCAAAGAATCCAGCCGCTGGTTAAAATCAGATTTATTGAAAAGCACAATGTCTTTCCCGGTAAGTTTGGAAAGCTCTTGGGTCAGTTCAGTCAAGGCAGGAACGATTCCATAATCTTTTAATTCCGGTGGAGTAAGGTTAAAAGTCGCTGTTCGCACACCTTTTATAATATTCGAAGTGAGTTCTTTTAGTTTTATGATCTTCACTTCGGCCTTCTCTGGATTAGAAGAATCTACACTTTCGAGCAGGTATTTCAATCCGGTGAGCATCTGCCCAATACCGTCGTGAATATCTTTTGCAATGCGGTTTTGCTCATTTTCCTGATTCTCGATGATTTGTCTTGAAATGATCTTTTGCTGATGCATTTTCTCCTCAAAACTCTCCTTTGTCAACTGCTCCACCTGATGCATAAACTCCTTCCGCTTGGTGATATCTAAGCAGATCAAAATCAATTCGGACTTGTCCTCGGCCGAATTGTAAGGAATCATGGATACATCCAGCCAGATGTCTTCTCCTGTCTGAGAGGTGGTTTTTAATTCACCTTCCCATCCGGCTTTTTTGTTTTCGGTAATAATGCGATCAATGGTAAGCTTCTCATTCTCCAAAGGAGAGAGGACATCGGAAATTTTGGCGTGGATATTGAATTTTTGAGCTTTATAAAGTCTGCTGAAGCGCTCTCCCATGTGAGTAATGTATCCTTCGGGAGTGATTCTGGCAAATAACAGAATCTGATCCATGGCTTTGCTAAGAGCCTGTAATTCCCTTACAGACTTTTCTTTTGACTGACTGAGAATATCTGCATTTTTGGCCATTTGGATTGCTTTTTCCTTAGCGTCCATTAGCTCGTAAATACTTGCTTTCATGGCTTTTGCCGATGGCCAAAAGATGATCAAAAACTCTCCGACTAAAATTAGAAGTGTAAAAAGTGTGATGAGCAGTTCCAAGCGCTGCAAGCTCGCGACCTTCTCCTTGGCCTCGTGATCATACTGATTCACGATCTCGTCCATTTTTATAAGAAAGCTATTCGCATTAGTCTCAATAATCTTTAATTGGTCTGCGATGGCGGTGGAATCATCAGAAGGATTGGATTTGAGAAAAAGGAAATTCTGAGTAGCCTCAGACACCTGTTTGAAATACGGATTGATCTTCTCAAACATTTTGGTTACCTCCGGGCTATTGTCCACACTGAAATCCTGAGATTCATCTCCCAACTGCAGGACTTGGTGAGCTTCTGTCCATCGATCCAATGTATTTTGGACCGAGTCTATCAGTGCGGTGGAAGCTTCAGCAGACGGCGCATGGGAAAGTAAGAGCACTTCCTTATTCAGCTTTTGGCTTAACATGCGCTGCCGACCTGCCACATTGACCAGACGGCTATCGTTTTCCTGATCATTCAGGTATTGCCTGATGAGAATCTGGCTTGCGATCAGTGAGATAGCGATTGCCCCCAGGGCAATGATGTAAAGTCTGCGGAGACGATTAAAAGTTTCTTGATCCAGCGATCGCGGTGTACCGGTCATTTGATTAGGTAATGGCTTCTTTGACTAATTGTAAGCTTGAAGGAGATAGTGGTAATTGCAGTGCGGCCCGATGTCCTTTTTCAGACATTTTTGCCCATGTTTTTTGGAGGATATCGATGATTTTGGCAGACTCATGTTTGGCAGCAAATTCTTCGAAATAATATTCCAGAAATACCAGACAAATGACATCTTCCATGGTTTGGGTTTCAGGATCCGTTTTAAGTTGTTTCTTTCTGATCAGAAATTTCGTCCGTTCGATGACCTCCTCATCGAAGCCCACTTCCTTAAGAATCGAAGCTGCCATGTCGGCATGCATTTTTTTCAATTCCTCTCTCCACTTAAGATATCCCACTCTATCCATAGGGTAATCAGATCTAGGTATCTTCCATCTTCCAATATGTTGTGCCCTCACGGCCAGCCGCATAGCTTCCGAAGCCTCGGGATCAAATTGATCAAGCTTTTCTGTCATGCGGATGGAGTATAGCAGTTCTTTTGAGATCTCTTTGCCGGTTACTTCTTCTCTGACGGGGTCTTCCGCGTTGACCTGATCGATCAGCGAGATCGCTTTCTGGAATTTGTTCATGTGTAAATTGGATTAATCTGCGAATCCAATATATACATTTCCCTCCTGAATCCTGACCGGATAGGTCGCAATGCTGTATTCTTCCCCATTCAAATTGCTGCCGTCTTCCAAGGAAAAAGTCTTCTTATGTAATGGACAGGCAACTTTGGGAATTCCCTGAGAATCGCCAGTCATGCCCCTTGATAGCACCATTTCCATCCTATGGGGACAGAGGTTTTGACAGGCATACCAGGAATTTGTCCTTGTAAAATGATAAACAGCAATTTGCTTGGAGTTGTATTTCACGCAGGCTCCTGCATTCTCTGGAAAGTCTTCTGTCAGACCAACTTTGATCCAATGAATAGCTTGCTGCTCGGCTACGGATTGATAGTTTTTTAATAATTCTTCCATAATCTTATTCTTATTGGATTACCAAGGTCTAGGCATTTTTTGATCTCGCATCGGTACAAATACCAAGCTCTCATCTGTCTCTTCTGAATTCACAAATGGCTTAAACCGCTTCATTATCTGTGGATCTTCGATAGCTTCTTTCCATTCACAGGCATATCTCTGCACCAGTTCCTCCATTTCTGCTTCCAGTTCTTCGGCAATTCCCAGGCTATCTTCCACGACTACTTTTTTCAAGTATTCTATCCCACCCTCGAGTTTGTCCAGCCATGGAGCTGTGCGTTGCAAAGGAGCGGCAGTTCTGATATAGTAAACCAAGAATCTATCGAGATATTTGATGCAGGTTTCATCATCTAATTTTTCGGCAAGAAGTATAGCATGCTTGGGAGTGGCACCGCCATTACCACATACAAAGAGATTCCAGCCACCTTCTACGGCGATGACTCCAAAGTCTTTTCCTCTGGCTTCTGCACATTCACGGATACAGCCCGATACGCCACCTTTTAATTTGTGTGGGGAGCGAAGTCCTTTGTATCGCTCTTCGATTCGTATGGCAAAGCTCACGCTATCGTGTAGTCCGTAGCGACACCAGGTCGATCCTACACAGCTTTTCACTGTTCTGAGTGATTTGCCATAAGCATGCCCACTTTCGAATCCCGCATCGATGAGCTCTTTCCAGATCATTGGTAACTCATGAAGCTGTGCGCCGAAAAGATCAATTCTTTGTCCACCGGTTATTTTGGTGTAGAGATCGTATTTCTTTGCGACCTGTCCCAGCACCATCAATTTGTCTGGTGTAATTTCTCCTCCCGGAACTCTCGGAACCACAGAGTAGGTTCCGTTTCGTTGGATGTTGGCCAGGAATCTATCATTAGAATCCTGGATAGGAGCCTGCCGATTGGCAGTTTCCATGTAAATACTGGCGAAAATCGAAGCCAACACAGGCTTGCAAGTCTCACAACCGTGACCTTTGCCATGACGATCCAGTGCTTCGTCAAAATCCAGAATGCTGTGGAGCTTCACCAAATCGTACATTTCCTGACGGCTATACTCGAAGTGTTCGCAGATAGTTTCTTTCACTTCCTGCCCCATGGACTTTAGCGTAGCAGTAACCAAATCTGTCACCATCGGCTTACATCCACCACAGGAGCTAGAAGCTTTTGTTTTCTTCACTACATCTGAAAAATTGCAGCAGGCACCACTTGTGATGGACTCGCATATCGTTCCTTTACTCACGGCTTCGCAAGAGCAAATCTGGGCAGTATCCGGAAGATCCAGCACAGAACCCAATGCGCTTTTGCTTTCACCGCCTCTAGAACCCAAGATCAGATCTTCTGGATTCTCAGGTAGTTTCATCGCGTTGATGTACAGCTGGAAAAGTGTATTGTAGTCAGAGGAATCTCCGACCATGATACCTCCAAGTAGCCGAGATCCGTCTTTGGTGATGTTGATTCTCTTATAAACGCCGCGCTGCTTGTTTTCATAGACTATCGCGGTGATCTCTTCATTTTCGATAAAAGGATCGCCGAAAGAAGCCACTTCCGTTCCCACCAATTTCAGTTGTGTGGACATATCAATGGAAGGGCTCATAAGCTTTTCACCTCCGGTGATTTGATCTACAGCGATTCCCGCCATCTCATAGCCTGGAGCTACTAGTCCGTAGATGCCATTATTATAAAGTGCTACTTCTCCGATGGCATAGATAGACGGATCGGAAGTTTCCATTTTATTATTCACATATACTCCGCCTCTTTCGCCGGTTTTCAGACCGCATTTTACCGCCAATTCATCGCGGGGACGGATACCTGCAGATATGATCAACATGTCCGTAAGCAGGGACGTATCATCTGTAAACTGAATTTTTTCAATTCCTTCAGCACCTACGATTTCCTGGGAGTTTTTGCCTAAGTGAATTTTCATACCCAGACTCTCGATCTTGCTTTGAAGCATATCACTGGCCGCTTTGTCCAGCTGGCGTGGCATCAGGCGTGGAGCAAATTCGATCACATCGGTCTGCATTCCCAGCTCTTTGGCTGCATTTGCAGCTTCCAAACCTAGCAGTCCGCCACCTAATACCGATGCCTTAAATTTTCCTTCATGCTTAAGTTTCTGGGAATAATCCTTAATAGCATCGAGATCTTCGATAGTTCTATAGATAAATACGCCCGGCTTGTCTACCCCCTTGATATTAGGCACAAAGCAGGAAGAGCCTGTAGCCAAAATAAGGTAGTCATATTCGAAATAGTCATGCTTGTGGGTGAAAACACGTTTAGTTTCCACATCAATAGAAGTGATCATTTCTCCGGTCCGAAGTGTAATGCGGTTCTCAGCATACCAATCACGTGGTGCTAAAAGCAGCTTATCCGCTGAGTCTAGTGAGAAGTATTCGCTTAGGTGAACGCGATCATATGCCGGTCTGGATTCTTCCCCGAAGACGACAACCTCAAACTGATCAGCAAGAGGGTGAGCAGCTAGTTTTTCGCAAAACTTGTACCCCACCATTCCATTTCCTATGACAATAACTTTTTTCATGGCTACGTATTTTAGAACTCAAATATAAGTATAAATACGTAATTACAAATAAAATTCTAAATAAATACCTATTGAGGATAAGTAGTTTTTAGTAGACTTATAATGGGGAAAGCCTGTATATGAGTTTACAGGCCATTTATTGCTTGGTTAAGTATCTAGATACTTGTTTTAGGAATTAGATGAATTTTACTTCTACGTAAGTGGTCTTTATAAACGAAATCTTATCCGGTTCATGTCTCATGACCTGCCTTCCGGTAGGCAGGCTTGGCCCCAGGAATGCAGTCTTCAGACTGCCCTGCCAAATATTCATTAAGGTGAACCTCTCCTTGGGGGATGAAAGGGTATAGTAGATCCAGCTTCTGGAGAAGCAGGATAACACAGAATGTAAAAATAAGCGCAGGATAGCACCTAAACTGTGTCCTCCGAGTAAACCTCTGTGTCCACTGCGGTTAACTTGCCTTCAAACAAAAAAAGCACCCCAAAAGGAGGTGCTTTATAAAATATTTTTATGGTAGAATTAACCTACTCTTTCGATCTGAGAGAAGTAGAATGATCCTTCGATAGCTGCGTTTTCGTCTGAGTCAGAACCGTGCACAGCATTCGCTTCGATAGATTTAGCAAAGATCTTACGGATAGTTCCCTCGGCTGCATCAGTTGGGTTGGTAGCGCCGATCAACTTTCTGAAATCTTCTACCGCATTGTCCTTCTCAAGAATAGCTGCAATGATAGGTCCAGAGGACATATAAGCGCAAAGATCAGCATAAAACGGTCTTTCTGAGTGTACTTCGTAGAATTTACCAGCGATATTTTCAGTCAATTGGGTAGCTTTCATGGCCACGATTTTGAAGCCTGCTTCTTCGATCATTTTCAAAATTGCTCCTGAATTTCCTTCTGCGAAAGCATCAGGTTTGATCATGGTGAATGTTCTGTTGGTTGCCATGTTGTTCGTTTTAATTGGTTTAAATCGGCTGCAAAAATAGGCTTTTTCGCAGCATTCTGCACAAAAACTTTTGTATTTATCCGCTACCCGCTTCATTGTCAGTGTACTAGTATAATTGGGAATTGTCAAAAATTTCCTGACCTTTGCGAACTACAAGAGCCAAAAAGCAGCTAAATGTATAAAATGGAAGCTTTAGCCTCGTTTAAGAGAGAGATATCTTCACCCAAGAAAATATTCATCACAACACATGTCAAGCCCGATGCCGATGCATTGGGTTCTTCGTTGGGAATGGCTAACTACCTTCTCAAAAAAGGACATGAGGTAACTGTGGTGACTCCTACGGATTATCCTTCATTTCTTAATTGGATGAAAGGCAACGATTCTGTGCTGGATTTCAGTAATCCAACACAGATGGAATTAGCCACCAAAAAACTAAATGAAGCCGATATTATTTTCTGTTTGGATTTCTCTGTCTTGAACAGGGTAAATGAATTAGGCGAAATGATCCGCAAGTCGGATGCATATACCGTCAATATCGATCATCATCAAGATCCTGAGAATTTTGCTGATTTCCGTATATGGAGCACAGAAGCCGCAGCTACTTGTGAACTGGTCTATGAACTGATCGTGCAGCTAGGTGATGAACAGCTTCTGGATAAAGACATTGCCGAATGCCTTTATGCTGGTATAATGACCGATACAGGTGGATTCAGGCATCCTAATACGACAAAGAATGTACATCTGGTGGTGGCTGAGCTATTGGATTTGGGCGCTGATAGTTCTCAAATTTCAAACTGGATCTACGATTCCAACTCGGTCAACAGATTGAAGTTTATCGGTTTTGCGATTAGCCGCCGTTTGGTAGTCCGCGAAGACCTTCATATGGCCTATTTTGCAATCAGTAAAAAAGATCTTAAAAAATATCAAAGCCGCACTGGCGATACAGAAGGTTTGGTCAATTATGCATTATCTTTGGACGGGATAAAGCTGGCGGCCTTATTTTCGGAACGCGAAGACGGTGTCAAAATTTCTTTCAGGTCATCCAGCGAAGTAGCTGTCAATAAGTTTGCGGCAGAATATTTCGATGGTGGTGGACATAAAAATGCCTCTGGAGGCAAATCCACTTTGAGTCTAAAAGATACAGTAGAGCGATTCGAATCGTTGGTAGATGAGCACCAGGAAGAATTATTCCGAATTGTCCCTACTATAGCAGATTGATTAGCCTGAAAGCCCTCCTTATTACCTTGAAAAATCACACAACCTTTATGAAATCGAGCAGGACTCAAGAGTCACACATTGAGATGATTATTATGTCTGCGAGATTCTCCCGAATGAAGTTCGGGACAGGCTATATGTCCATTGAAAAACAACTATAATCAGATGAAAAATTCAAAAAGCCTTTTGGCAATCCTTGCTCTCTTGGTTGGAGCGAGTACATTGACTTCATGTAAAAAAACTAAAGTCACAGAAAAAGATGGTATAGAATATACCTACATAAAAGAAGGAAATGAAAAAGCTCCAAACAGGGAGTTTCTGCTTTACAATCTTGAGATCTCAACAGCATCTGATTCAGTGATTTTCTCTACAGCAAATAACCCTTTTCCAGGTTATGTGCAAGTGAACGATTCCCTACCGATAAATAATGGGATGGAGGAGATTTTCAGTGGTTTGCGAAAAGGGGACAGCATCACCCTTGAGTCGAACGTAAAAACTATATTTGGTGACAATTTCCCCCCATCTCTTAAAGAAGAGGACGTGGTTAAAGTAAGGTTGGGTGCCTTTGAAATCATGAATGAAGAAGCTATTCAGGCATACTACGAAAAACTAATGGCTGCAGAAGAAGTGAAAAGAGAAGAGAGAGCTAAAGAAAGACTGGTAGAAGAAGACAAGATCATTCAGAATTATATCAAAGAAAAAGGTCTAGATGCTCAGAAAACTGAAAGTGGTCTATACTATGTGATAGAAGAAGAAGGAACAGGTGATCCAGTGACTCCTGGTACTACCATGACTGTGGATTATGCAGGGTATTTACTTGATGGAACTTTGTTTGACACGTCGATAGAGTCTATAGCCAAAGAAAACAACATGTTCAAAGAAGAAAGACCTTACGCTCCGCTTCCTGTTACTGTAGGTATGGGGCAGGTAATTCCAGGATGGGATGAAGGTTTGCTATTGTTGAAAAAAGGATCTAAGTGCAAGTTTCTTATCCCATCTCCGCTGGCCTATGGAGAGAATGGTGCAGGAGCGATGATTCCAGCAAACTCAGTGCTTGTTTTTGACGTAGATGTAGCGGATGTACAGTAAGCCACGTACGGTATTTATATCTAAAACAAAAACAAAACCAACACCAATGAAAATTAGAATATTTGCCCTTTTAAGCCTGATTGCAGGGAGTCTTTCGTTAGCATCTTGTATCGATGATGAGGCTACAAATGATGTAATACTTGCCAACGATAAGGCAGCTATTAATGCATATATTGATACCACATCTATTGTCAATTTGAAGGAACTTCACGATGAGGTTACAGGCCTGAGGATGATTTGGCAAGAGGTAGCACCTAGTGACACTATTGAGACATTTTTTTTAGGCGATACAATTACTGTCAATTACACAGGCAAATTTCTTTCTGATAAGGTGTTCGAAACAACTCTTGAGTCTGTTGCCAAAGCCAATGGAATTTATAAGGAAAATGGGAAATATGAGCCAGTAGAGTTTCTTTTAGGGGGAGTTATTTTGGGATTTCAGTATGGGATTTCTAATATGGAAATTGGTGAAAAGGCAACAGTATTTGTCCCATCAGAATTTGCTTACGGAAGAGACGGAAATAGAAATATAGGGCCAAATACTCCACTAATATTTGAACTGGAGTTGGTTCAAGTAAATCCAGTAAAAAGAGAACAATAATATGATTTTACAAAGAGCTAGTATTTTCTTCTTCTTGATTTTCGCAGTGGTACTGATCAGCTGCGAGCCAAACAATCCCTTCGATAGAGGGCCTGTTTATGATGAAGAGGGCAATCTTGCAAAGGACAGCCTTTTGATCGTGGATTACTTGGAAACTGCTGAGATCGATAGCCTGTATCGCATCCATGACCCTAGTGGGGTGGTAATCATTGTACAAGAGGAAGGAACAAGCTCACGTCCTGGAAACGGAAATTTAATTCATGTTAATTATACAGGCTCACTGCTGAGTGATGGAAGTGTTTTTGAAACCACTATAGAACAAGTGGCAAAGGATAATGATATTTATGATGAAGATGCCACATATCGCCCCATTAGCTTCACGCTGGGAGGAAATGTTATAACTGGTTGGAATATTGGATTTAGCCGCTTAAGGTCAGGATCCAAAGCCAAGTTGATTATTCCGTCAACTTGGGGATATCGGGATGATCCGGATAGGGCTAAAATTCCTGCTAATTCGGTATTGATATTTGATGTAGAGTTCAAAGGGATGGACTAAGAATAATCAGAGGGCTTCGGCCCTCTTTTTTTTTGGTTTTTCTGGAAGTCTTTTATAACCAGGGTGGGCACGGAGGTGTTCGTAGAGCACACATTTTAAAATAATTTTTTATCAAAGTCAAACTCCTATGTTATCCTGCTTCTCCAGAAGCTGGATCAAATATACACTTTCATCACCGTGGGGATTAATCAATGTTTTGGTAGGGAAGTCTGGTGACTCCAGTGAGATGGGTCCAAGTCTGAAGACTTGAACTGGATAAAGCAGTGCTGTTTTTGCCTCCAGGAACACAGCTGGCAGGATCCAGTTCGCTCTTTCATTTCCAGCTGTCAAATTTTTAATACAGTCAAATAATAAACTCTCTAGCTACTTTTCTTACGACGCCAGTTTCTGGGTTTTGTCTTCCATTTGAATCCTTTTTCCCAACCATCCCAATACAAAAAAGCTCACTATAAATCCAATAATCGGAATAGTAAGGGTGGCCATCTGCCAAATGAATGGAGTTGTTTCGAGTTGGAACTCGCCAAAAGTTGACTGAATTTCCATGTCCCACTCTTGGAAGATCCCTAACGACGCGAGATAGATTAGGTAGATAAATAAAGCTACCATTACAGCACAAAATACCATACCCAGACGTATAAAAACCTTGGCAAGCTGGAAGCTTGGATCGAGAGAGATTGAATTGCTCATGGCTGAAAATTTTATATAAAAATGGGATTCAATTTACTGTTAACCAATTATTTAACGTTAAATACGTTTAAAATTATCTGAGAACTCATTTTTTTTCTTTTTAAAAGCCATCCAAAAGAGTGGATTGGTAAGGACAATCAGAAGAAGAATACTATGTTTCAGAGCCTTTTGGTAATTTAATCTGAATCTATCCAATAAAAAAAGGAACCCATCGCTGAGTTCCTTTTTGATTTCAGGAGTGTGAAATCTTACTTTCTCACTCTGATTTTTTCCTTGATACGTGCAGCTTTACCCTGACGTCCTCTTAGGTAGAATAGACGGGCTCTTCTTACTTTACCTTGTCTCAATAGATCGATTTGCTCGATAGCAGGAGAGATGATAGGGAAGATTCTTTCTACTCCGATACCATTGGATATTTTTCTTACAGTGAAAGTCTCACCGTTAGAGTTAGGGTTTCTACGCTGGATTACAGTTCCTTGGAACTGCTGGATACGCTCCTTGCTACCTTCTTTGATACGTACGTGTACGTTGATGGTATCGCCAGCTTTGAATGAAGGGAACTTAGCTCTCGCTTCGCTGTATTCCGCTTCTACTATTTTCATTAGATCGCTCATAGCTTTATGTTTTTATGCTTTCGCTGTTTGCCAACGCGTGGCTTATGTAATTACTTCTTATACGATTCTGCATCGCTTACCCCAGTTCCTTTTTCGCGGAGCAAATCAGGTCTTCTCTCTTGGGTTCGGCGAACCGATGCTTCAAATCTCCACTCATTTATCTTGGCCTCATGTCCTGACAACAATACTTCCGGTACTTTCATCCCCTCATACTCTGCGGGGCGAGTGTACACCGGCGGTGCCAGCAGTCCATCCTGGAAAGAATCAGTCAATGCTGAGGTCTCATCATTCAATACTCCCGGGATCAGGCGAATCAACGCATCAGCCACTACAGCCGCTGCCAATTCTCCTCCGGAAAGCACATAGTCACCAATACTGATTTCTTTGGTGATGAATCGCTCTCTAACACGCTCGTCTACTCCCTTATAGTGACCACAAAGGATCAACAGGTTTTGGCTGAGCGAAAGTGCATTTGCCATGGGCTGGTCGAACCTAGCTCCATCGGGCGTCATGTAGATGATCTCATCGTACGTGCGTTCCTTCTGAAGTGCTTCTATACATCGAGCGATTGGCTCAATGGACATCACCATCCCGGCTCCCCCTCCAAAAGCGTAGTCATCGACCTGCTTTTGCTTGCTTGTTGAATAATCCCGTAGATTGATCACGCGAATACTGGCTAGTCCTTTGTCCTCCGCTCTTTTCAGAATGGAGTGTGCAAATGGCCCTTCCAATAATCCCGGAACTACAGTGACAATATCAATGTGCATGGGTTAGTCTTCCAGATAAATTTCAAGTAAACCTTCGGGTAATCGGCAGTAAACTTTTTTAGCTGCCTTGTCCACCTTCTGGATAATTCCGTCCTGAATTGGTATCAGTACTTCTTTTTCCTTATGTGTTACTCCGAGGAGATTCTGTGTCTCCAGATCATATACGATCTGAATAGGTCCGATCAGGCCCTTAGTCTCGTCAAAGACTTCGAATCCAACCAATTCATGGAAGAAATATTGATCTTCTTTCAGTTCAGGCAGTGCTGTCAGGGGAAGATAAACTCCCAATCCAACCAAATCTTCTACCTGACTAATTGAGTTCAAATCCTCAAACTTCGCCAATGCCTTATTTCCGGGTTGGAGTACAAAGTGCTCCAGGAAAAACGGTACCAGCCGGGATTTTTGCTCTAAGAATAGGTGCTCTAACGTCTCATAATCCTCAGGATAATCGACATCAAGCATAATCATTACTTCTCCACGAAGTCCATGAACTTTAGACACGTAGCCTAATTGAAAGCTTTGGTCTTTATTCATGGGGATTTATATTAAGCTTTTGCTTCGTCTTCGCCAGCTTCAGGAGCTTTCTCTTCAGTAGGAGCTTTAGCTTCAGGCGCTTTTGCTTCTGGTGCTTCTTCAGCTACAGGAGCTTCAGGTTCAGCAGCAGGTGTTTCTTCAGCAACAGGAGCCTCTTCAGCAACTACTTCTTCTACCTTAGGAGCAGGATTGTTAGCAGCTTCAGCAGCAGCTAGCAGTGCTTTCTGCTCGTCCTCTCTTGCTTTGATCGCATCAAGTCTAGCTTGGTTCTTCGCAGTTTCAGCATCCAATGCTTTCTTACGAGCATCAGCTTTAGCAGCAGTGATACCTTCTGCCTTACCGGCAATCTTCGTGTCTTTCTCGTTCAACCATGCTTCGAATTTCGCATCTGCTTGTTCTTGCGTGATTGCACCTTTCAATACACCGATCTGAAGGTGTTTTTTCAACATCACACCTCTGTAAGAAAGCATCGCTTTCACAGTGTCTGTTGGCTGAGCTCCGTTCAACAACCATTTAAGAGCGCGCTCATTGTTGATGTTGATAGAAGCAGGATTCGTGTTTGGATTGTAAGATCCGATTTTTTCGATGAAGCGTCCATCACGTGGAGCTCTTGCATCAGCTACAACCACGTCGTAGATAGCCATTTTTCTTCTACCTCTTCGTGCTAATCTGATTTTTACTGACATAAATTATAATGTATTTAGTGAGTGAATGGAACCCGTCCATCCTAATTTTGGAGTGCAAAGATACGGTAAATCCTTGTAAAGCCATAAGTTGGCTAAAGAATATTTGCCTAAAGGGAAGGTTTTGGGTTATCTTGTGCCTGAAATCTATTTGGCCCCGTAGCTAAGCTAACTAGGCAGGGTTCAATAAATGGTACTTAAAGAGTAAGCGTTTCCTAAACGCTGGATTAGCTTTAACCTTCGAAAGGGAGGTTTTTGTAAATATGGCCCCGTACCCACCGAAGGTAGGCAGGGTTCAATGGATATCTACCTTCGGTAGACAGGGAACAAGCGTTTCCTAAACGCTAGATCTAGGTTCCCTGCCTGCCGGCAGGCAGGGATTCATAGCGAGGCTACAAATGATATATTATGTTTACTGTTTATGCTTTAAAAAGTGAAAAGGATGGTAGAATATACGTCGGGTTTACGCAGGATTTATCTAGAAGATTAAAAGAGCATAATTCTGGTAAAACTCGGTCAACAAAGGGCTGGCTTCCATGGAGAGTGATCTATACGTATGAAGTTGATAATAGAGAAGAGGCAAGAGCGAGAGAAATTTATTTGAAATCGGGTATAGGTAAGGAGTTTTTGAAATCTTTGAAGTAATATAGTTTCTTCGGAATCTTTGCAGACAAGGAGGATATAATATGGCCCCGTAGTTCAATGGATAGAACAAGCGTTTCCTAAACGCTAGATCTAGGTTCGATTCTTAGCGGGGCTACTTTTTCAATACTCAAACCGATTCGCTTCAAACCCCTTCGTATCCGTCTTCACCAAAAACACATCTCCACTTTTGGGGAATTCATTCAACTGTTCAGAGCTCATATTTTCCTGAGCTGTGGTGATCAGAAGCACATCTAGATTTTCTCCCCCAAAACAACAGGAAGTAATGTGAGGAACCGGCAATTCTATTTTTTCGATTAATTCTCCATTGTTTGGATCCCAGCAGTATACACCTGAACCTCCATAATGTGCCACCCAAAGCATTCCTTCTTGGTCTATACACATGCCATCAGGCATTCCCATTTCTTTGGGGATCGCCACAGCAATCCGCCTAAATTCGATTTTCCCGGTTTCCAGATCAAATGAATATTCTTTTATCTCTCGGGTAGGTGTGTCGATAAAGTAAAAAGTCTGATTATCTTCAGTCCAGGCCATTCCATTGGAAATGGTCAACTGATCCAGTTGCATTGCTGGACTTAGATCCTTACCCACTTTATATAAACTTCCTGAGCCTTGTGTGAACTTTGTACTAAGTGTTCCAATCCAAAGCCGCCCTTTTGCATCGCATTTTCCATCATTGAAGCGATTGAGTGGGAGCTCTGTTTCTACTTCTGCCAGCCATTCTAGTTTTTCGGTGTCCAAATCATATGATGCGATTTTACGATCCAGTGCTAGGATCAACTCATTTTCCTTCCCTGTCAAAACTAAGGTTAGCCTATGGGTAAATGATTTTATCGATGTGCTTCCAGAAGCCAACCGGTGCTCAAATAATTTACCGTTTTCTATATCTACCCAGAAAAAACTTTGGCGTGTTGCATGCCAAAATGGACTTTCTCCAAGAAAGCATTGGGCCGGAATGTGTATGTAACTGTGCAAGATTTGTTAAAATTAAAATGTTGAGTTGTAAGGTGGTAAAGTTACAATGAGGTTTTAAAACCTTGGAGGTTTCAAAAGTTCTTAAGAAGGCCGTAAATCGTATTTCTAAAATCTTAAATCACTGATGCCAATATTGAGAAATTTTCTTTTTCAAGAAAGACACACTCCGCTGAAGTTGATCCATGCCGTCCACTCCATCTTCTATACTGATCCAATTGTCAAATCCCACGCGCTTCAATTCAGTGAAAATCGCATCGTAATCATTCAATCCTTTGCCAACTTCCCCATGACTAAGCCGGGCGGCATAGCCAGTCACGCCACTTTCCTCCTTCTTCAAATCTTCAATAGTGCCATATTTCAAAAACCGGTCACTTGCATGCATGGTGACCACACGCTCCGACATTTCATACAATAAATCCAGCGGATCCTCGCCAGCCAAAAATGCATTGCTAGGATCGTAGTTAACTCCGAAACTTGGATCTTTGATGCTATTGACGAGCTTGGTGAATAATTCTCTTTTCTGAGCAAATTCAGGGTATTCCCAAAAGTCATCTTTATAATGATTCTCCAGGATTAAGGTGATTCCAAGGGATTTGGCATAGGGAAGACAGGCTTGAATGGATTCGGAGGCAAATTTGATTCCCTCATCTACGGAAAGCTCGGGTCGATATTGTCCTGACAGAACTCTGCAATATTTCCCCCCAAGTTCGTCTGTCATCTCTATCCATCGCTTCTGTTTCCGGATTTCTTTTTCCCGAAATGCCTTGTCGGGATGTGTGAAATCCGGTGAACAGCACATCATGGGAATGACCATTCCCTTATCTTCGACCATCCTTCGGAAGAGACGCCAGTTTTCTTCTTTTTCCATTTCCAGAAAACCTGCATACCATTCCAATCCATCAATTTCCAGTGCTGCGGAAAGTTCTATCCATTCCGACAGTTTCATGCTTCCATCTTTGCAAAGTGCCTGCATGAAAGCTTTGGGAAAGGCTGCTATTTTCGGCATTTCATTAAGTATTAGGTGGTTGGGATTACTTATGAGGAATTGTACTTGGGTCTTTTGGAATGTTTCTACCGATCATAGGGAATTGCTCCAGATCAACAACCTGACCGCTAATCGGGCCACTTTCATCCGAAAGCCAATAAATCGTTGCTGCAGCGATTTCTTCTGGCCAAATAATTCTCCCTGCTGGAGCGTAGAGTTTGGATAAATCCTTGTACCAAGTGTCGGAAAGTCCATGTTCTTTTTTGCGCTCAATTTCCTTTTCAGTGAGTACCCAGCCAGGATTTATCTGATTGACACGCACACCATTTTCGCGGAAAAGAGAATCTCCAAGATTTCTGGTCATGGTCATTAAGGCTCCCTTGGAAATACTGTAGGCTAACAGATTGTGTTCCCCGCTCCATGCATTGATCGAACCGATATTCAAAACAGCTCCACGACTTTCAATCAAATAAGGAAGAGCGTCTTTTATCAGGAATAATGGAGCCATGGTATTTACTTCCAATAAGCGAGATAAGAATACCTTATCAGTAGTCAAAATAGTCGATGCAGCAACTATTGCAGCATTATTGACAATAGAGTCAATTCGCCCCCAAGAATCAATTGCAAAATCAACCAGTCGTTGAGTAGCACCTTCCTTGGAAATGTCTTCTATATACAGTCTTGCATTCTCTGAACCTAATTCGCTTACGACTTTACTTCCCAAGTCTTCTTCCAAACCATGGATAATCACTTTGGCTCCTTCGGTTACAGCCCGTGCAGCAATGGCTTTGCCTATTCCCATTGTGCTTCCTGTGACGATAATAACTTTGTCTTTCAATCGCATATCAAACGGGTTTTAGTACACTCTTCACAACTTCCCCACTATGCATTTTTTCAAATGCCTCATGCCATTCTGTAATCGGCCAGATGCCTCCGATTATGGGTTTTACATTTAACGTTCCGCTAGCAAGCAAGCC
Source organism: Algoriphagus aurantiacus (assembly GCF_035156405.1). NCBI lineage: Bacteria > Pseudomonadati > Bacteroidota > Cytophagia > Cytophagales > Cyclobacteriaceae > Algoriphagus > Algoriphagus aurantiacus. Next base: position 251,792 of record NZ_JAXRUT010000004.1, read on the forward strand.
GATTACTTTTTCCCAGATCGGCCAGTTGTGACTGAAACTTCCTTGTAGCCGTACATTTTTTTGCACCAAAGGATCAATAGAGAAATTGCATGGGGTTGGGCCCCAGCCAACTTTGGTGATTTGTCCATTGGGGCGAACCAGATCCATGGCAATTTTCAATGTAGCACTAATTCCTGCTGCATCGATAATCAGATCTGCTCCAAGTCCATCAGTTTTTCTTGCCCATGCTGAAGCATCGTTAATAAGAGGAGTAACTCCATAGCTTTTGGCTATTTTCAGCCTTCCCCGGTCTTTTTCTAGCCCTAAGATGACAACCTCTCCACCACAAATTTTGGCTACTGCAGCACAAAGAATACCGATGGTTCCCGGGCCGATTACTATTACCCGATCTCCGGGCTTGATATGGGAGTTGACTGCGACGGCGTTGTAAGCAACAGAGCAGGGCTCGGTCAGGCAGGCTTCTTCAAATGAAAGCCCATCAGGGACGCGGTGCAAACATCTGGCAGGAACTCTCACAAATCTGGTCATGGCTCCATTCACCCCGTAGCCAAATCCTTTTCTGGTAGGATCCAGATTGTATAAGCCAATTTTGCTCATGGGGTTTTGAGGATCGATCACAGCGGCGGTTTCACTGACTACCCGATCACCTACTTTCCAGCCCGTCACTCGATCCCCAACTGTCGCTATTTTCCCTCCGAATTCATGCCCCAAGACCACCGGATAATTAACGGGCCAGCTGTGATCAGATGTCCACTGATGCAGATCGCTTCCGCAAACTCCCACATTTTCTACTTCCAACAGAATGTCCTCATCTCCGATTTCCGGAACGGAGATTTCTCTGATTTCTACCGAGCCTTTGGCTTCTGAAAAATTAACTACGGCAGCTGATTTACCTGATATTGACATGAAATAATGGGTTTAAGAATTGCTGATTGATTGAGAATGTATGGCTGCGCAAATTTTCCTAAGAGAGGCTTCGAGGTCGCCATCGGCAGTTTTGAAAGCGTCCGCGTCAATAGTCAATGGCGCGCCAAGTACCACAAGTGGCGCTCCATATTGCGGACATTGAATAGCTTGTTCTAATGAAAGTCCACCCACGGCCTGAACTGGAATTTTTACGGCATTCACCACTTCCCGCAATTGATCCAGCGGACTTGGCATTCGATGGCCGGCTGCGGCGATTCCCCGCCGCTCATCGTAACCGATATGATGGATCACATAGTCACAGCCCAAATCCTCTAAAAATCTAGCTCCCTCGATCATATCTGGGCAACCTAAGTTATCTCCCATGACCTTCACTCCATAATCTTTCCCAGCCTGCACCACGCATTTGATGGTTTCTTCATGCGCTCTAGCCATTACCACCACGTGGGTTGCCCCGGCTTTTGCCATCATTTCGGCTTCCAGATAGCCACCATCCATGGTCTTTAAGTCCGCTACAATTGGAATTCCGGGGAAAGCTTCCCGCAGTTTTCTGACTCCATGAAGTCCTTCCGCGAGAATCAGGGGAGTACCTGCTTCCAGCCAGTCTACCCCTGCCCGCATCGCTAAAGCAGCTGTTTCCAGGGCTTCATCAATGTCAGTAAGGTCTAAAGAGATTTGTACTATAGGTTTCATTTTGGGTTGGGTTAAAAGTAGGTCAATGAAAAATGAGTAGCGTACTAAGATTTTTAAGATAAGGAAAATTGAAAAAGATACTTTCCTGCTTTGAGCTATATGGAGTGTTTTATTCTGAAAAATCTAAAAATATTCTTCGCTGTAATAAGCCTAAAGAATTATAGGTGATTGGTCAGCTCTAGTTTTCTTTCAAAAAAGCTCCCCGAAACTTAATTGTACAGTAAAAAAATATGATTCAGGGGGATTTTTTTCTTTTAGTCTTTGTATCTTATATAGGAATTTTCAGACTTAGAGATGGGAAACTTTTAGGATGACCAGGAATGGGGATTGGCTGATAAAAGGATTGATTTTGAATTGATAATTTTGCCGCTGTTCTAGCATTTTGTCCTGCACTTAAGAATAGGGGTAAACTTGTAATTATAGCAGCAACTCCTGTCCACGCCAAAACACTAATAAGAGTATGGTTGCGTGATTCATAATAATAATCATCATACTGATCAGGGAGAACAAGAGCAGTTATTATTAGGGCAGTACCAGTACCACTCAAAATCAAGCCTACCTTGTATTGAGTATCACTTTTCTTCATCAAACTAGCAGGAGTGATATCCAACTTTTTTGTCTGACCTACTGTCTGAAAGATAATTCCACTTAGAAAAATTGCTATTAGTATCTTTTTCATCGGGATGTTGAATAAAGTGGAATGGATATTTTTAATGCGGGATAGGTTGGGTTACTGGTTCCACGCTGATGGATCACTCTTGCTGTATTTAAGTCCAGGCTTAATTTCCCTGCCTTTCGCGCTTTAGAGGCCGAACTAATTATAATTGGAATTCCAACAATTGCAGATACTGATCCTGCTAGAAAGACAAAACCGCCTGTATCTAAGCCATAGCCGTACCAATTTGATGAAGTAGCTATCAGAAGCCCCAATGCCGCAGCTGCTGCGCCTGCACTAATCATAATTATTCCTGTTTTCTTTTGGTTTTCGCTTTGACGCAGGTACTCTTCAATTAGAGATTTTTGATTTTCATTTTGAGCAAAAATCTCTGAAAAAGTAAAGATCAATAGCGCTAGAACAATGACGGGTTTTATCATAAAAAGTAGTTAAAATTGAGGAAAGGATATAATTAAAAACGCTAAATAAAGATACTTAATATTTAGATAATGTGGTACTAAAAAAGGCTTCAATTTTACAATTGTTTTTTCTCGTAATTGCCTAATTTATTGGGAGTTAAGATGCGATTTTAGTAATATCGTTCTGGTTCAATCACTTATCCTTTTTCCAGAGAGAAGTGAGATATAGAAAAAGTAATCAAGGACTTTAAAATCATTTATAAACTAAAGCCAGGCTTTCTTTAGGAATTTCAGCCAGTTGCCATGCATAACTTTCGTGATGTCCTTTTCGGTAAACCCTCTTTTTCGAAGTAATTCTGGGATAGTATTAAGATCTGAGATCGTTTTGAGTTCAGCAGGACACTGCTCGGTTCCAAAAGCTCCATCTAAATCTGATCCTATTCCTATGTGGTTGGAATTTCCGGCGATCTGGCAAATATGCTCCATGTGATCAAGAACCGTTTCCAAGGTCACATTTCGTTCTTGTGGAGTGGATTTTCCTCTTTCCCAACCAGGGCTTAGCATCCAAGCATCCATTGCGCCACCAATCACTGCGTCGCGATCAATCAGCGCTTTGATCATTTCATCCGAAAATTGTCTGTTGTGATTGACTAGAGCCCGGCAATTATTATGACTTGCCCAGACGGGACCTTTGTAAATCTCTAGTGCATCCCAAAAAGCCAAATCACACAAGTGGGTAACATCCAGAATAATTCCCAGCTCATCCATTTTACGGATCAGTGCTTTACCCTGTGCATTGAGGGGAGCAGAAGCATCTGTGCCATGTGCATATCTTCCTGGCCCATAGTGGGCTGGGCCAAGAGCACGAAGTCCATTTTCATAGGCTTTTTCCAAGTAATCAATCTTCACAATGGAGTCTGCTCCCTCAAGAGAAAGTATAAAACCCACAGGCTTACTGGCATTATCCTCCCCATTTTCCCATAAAGCCACATGTGCTTCCAGTTCCTTGAGATTTCTGATTTGAGCCATTTCCCCTTTATCCACCATCGCCTGATACCAAGCGAGCTGACCTTGGGTTTGTGCCCATGCCTGCTCTGGAGAATGCCATCCCGGAAGGGAGTTTCCCGGAGCTACATAGCGGGCAATCTGTGTGGCGACGACCAACCCAATATTTCCTTCTCTAAGTGCTGGAAGAGAAACCACCGCATTTCCACGGTCTGGCTTATCAGTCAATCCCTCTTCTCGGGCATTGATTTCTGAAACAGCAAGCGTTAGATCACGATTCCATTCCAGTGAATTCATACTCAGATCAAGGTGGGCGTCAATTGTAAACATGGTCTAAAAGCTTTGAATAATGAAAACAGTCGGGATTTTATGAAGATCGAGTGGGAGTTCTTTCCATTCTTGAGCAGTTTTAGTCAGGATCATTTCGTCAGAACCTGTTATATTTTTTGCGATGCAAAGCTTGGTCTGTGGCGAAAGTACACGCAGTAAATCCTCCAGCAATTGATTGTTGCGAAAAGGAGTTTCCATAAAGATTTGAGCTCTTCTTTCACGGAGAGACTCGGCTTCCAGCTTTTTGATTGCAGTAGATTTGTCTTTTTTGTCAATGGGCAGATAGCCATGAAAGGCAAAGGACTGACCTGAAAATCCAGAACCCATCAAAGCCATGAACATAGAGCTTGGTCCTGAAAGCGGTACAACCTGGATCCCTTTTTTATGTGCATGCTCCACTGCCAGCGCGCCAGGATCTGCAATACCGGGACAACCAGCTTCTGAGATTATCCCGATGTCAGCGCCATTGATAAGGGGTTGCATCAGTCTGTTTATGAACTCTGGAGAAGTGCCTTTGTCCAGAATTTCCATATGGACATGGTCTAGGTTTACTCCTAGTTTGAGGCTGCTGATGTAGCGACGGGCAGTCCGCATATTTTCCACCAGATAGACTTTGGTGTTTGTGATTACCTCTTTTACCTGTGGTGTGATGACAGCATCTTGTGTATTGTCTGCCAATACATTGGGAATGAGGAAGAGTTTTCCTTTGGGCATTTTAGGTTGGTTGTTTAAAAAAGGAACGAAAAATTAGGGTAAATAAGGCTAGAAGATGACAGAAACTTTTTTTAATATGTATATCCTCTTTTCTACCAGTAAAGGGACTAAATCAATATAGGCTTTGGTTAACAATAGCATTGAGGCCACTTCGGTCACCCGTCTTCGGTCATCCGACCGGGTGAGCAAAGAAATTTTGGCTACTGGCATCATTGTGGATAACCATATTTTTTAATGAATAAACACTTATTCCATGCCTATTTCAAAAACTTTCTAATTTCCTCTACCACAGCTTCTGGTTGCTCGGCATGAAGCCAGTGTCCGGCATCTGCGATAAATTCTACTTTATTGTCAGGGAAAAACGCATCAATATCCTCTAGATCGGATTGCTGAATGTAGCTTGAATTTGATCCAGCCAGGAATAGCGTGGGTCCGGAGTAACTTTTCCCGTCCGGAAGCGCTTTGCCCACTTCGTTGATATTTTCAGTGATCACCGGAAGATTGATTTTCCACATAAATCCATCTGTATCTCTACCCAGGCTTTTGAGTAAAAATTGGCGGACCCCTATTTCAGGAATATAGTTAGCTAGCTCCTCGTCGGCCTCCTTTCGGGACTGGAGTTCATTCAAATCCAGTGCATTCAATCCTTCTAAGATAGACTGATGATGGATTGCATAAAAGCGAGGTGCAATATCAGCAACGATCAATCTTTCAACCATTTTAGGATATTTAAGCGCGAAGTTCATCGCGGTTTTGCCTCCCATAGAATGCCCCATCACAAATGCTTTTTCAAGGCCTTCACTATCCATCAGCTCTTTCAAATCCTCAACCATCACCTCATAATTCCATTCATCTGACTGTGGGGAATCACCATGGTTTCGTTGATCGACTAGGTAAAGTGTAAAATTATCCTTGAGGTCTTTAGAGATGGTAAACCAATTATCTGCCGAACCGAAAAGACCGTGAAGAATGATTAATGGCTTTCCTGAGCCTATTTTTTTGAAGTTTAATTTCATTTTGAATTACGATATGCGAAATACGATTTACAAGATTCTTTGAACCTATAACCTTCATTCCTGTTCTCTAACAATTTTTTAATTTCAAATCTTCAGTTATTGCCCCAGCTTCCTTCTATACATCTGAATAGTATTCTCTAAGCCATAATAAAGTGCATCACAAATCAATGCGTGACCGATGGAAACTTCGTCCAAGTAAGGTATACTTTGTTTAAGGAAAGCGAGGTTCTGCAAATCCAGGTCGTGGCCGGCATTTAGTCCAAGTCCCAATTCCCTTGCCACTTCTGCAGCTTCTACATAAGGTTTGACTGCAGCATCACGGTCTTTGTGATAAAGGGAGGCGTAAGGCTCGGTATAAAGCTCTACCCGGTCGGTGCCCGTGAGTTTGGCTGGCTCAAAGTACTTGATCTCCGGATTGATGAAAATAGATACTCGTATACCAGATTCATGAAGTTCAGCTACGATATCTTTCAGCATGCCTTGATTTGAAATAGTATCCCAACCGTTATTTGAGGTAATCGCAGTCGGCGGATCGGGCACTAGTGTAGCTTGTGCAGGTTTCACTACACGTACCAGTTCCATAAATCGATGATCAGGATAGCCTTCGATGTTGAATTCAGTCGTGACTACTTTCGCCAGATCAAGTACATCCTGGTAGCGGATGTGGCGCTCATCCGGTCGTGGGTGTACTGTAATTCCCTGTGAGCCAAAGCGCTCTGCATCCAGAGCAACTTTTACTACATTTGGATTATCGGCTCCGCGGGCATTGCGCAGGGTGGCGATCTTGTTAATATTTACGCTTAGCTTGGTCATATCCGAGTCGAAAAAGGTATTTTTGTCTGAATTATTAGAAGTGTAACACAAACTTAGGACTAATGAGTTTAAAGCAGAAAATAGAAAGTGAAATTAAATCAGCAATGATTGCAAGAGACAAAACCCGTTTGGGAGCTTTGAGATCTATCAAATCACTGATTCTTTTAGAAGAAACCAAAAGTGGAGCCAAAGCTGACATCACTGAAGAAGATGAATTAAAGTTACTCACTAAAGCTGCCAAGCAACGTAAGGATTCTGCGGATATCTATGAGCAGCAGTCCCGAACTGATTTATATGAGGTAGAAATGGCAGAGTTGAAAGTACTTCAGGAATTCCTTCCAAAAGCTATGACTGATGAGGAAATTACCGCAGCGATTAAGGATATTATTGCTCAAACCGGAGCTTCAAGTCCAAAAGACATGGGAAAAGTAATGGGCGTGGCCAGTAAGCAATTGGCAGGTAAGGCAGATGGCAAAGTGATTTCTGAAAAAGTAAAAACCATACTGAACAGCTAAGTTGAGCATCATCGACATCATTATCGTTGTAATTCTTGGTCTGGGAGCTTTTGAAGGATTCCGCACTGGTTTCCTTCTAGGTGTCCTAGGCCTTTTTGGATTTGTGATCGCAGTGATCTTAGGACTTTATTTCATGTCTCCAATGAATGAATGGCTGGCCGAAAATGTCACAGAGTTCAATCTGGGTTTTCCGATTTTTGGTTTTATAGTAATTTTTGTTCTTACACTGCTTATTATCAGGATAGTAGGATGGATACTTAAGCAAATCATGGACATGGTACTCCTTGGTCCGCTGGATGCTACGGTCGGGTCGATTTTTGGGGTAGTGAAAGCAGCATTCTTTATTAGTTTATTCTTTTGGCTGGCAAGTCTCTTCAAATTGGAGATGCCTGTAAAATGGACCAAGGATTCTGAAATGCTCTACTTCATTGAGCCTATAGCACCGGGTATTGTAGCGGCAGTAGAGCCCTTTTTCCCGAGTATAGAGGAGAGTTTGGCCAAGTTGGATGAGATCGTTGAGAACATCAAAGATGCTGCTGCTGATAGATAATTTTGATTCCTTTAGTCACATGCTGGCAGATTTGCTTAGACAGACGGGGGAGGAATTGCTTGTTTTACGAAATGATATACCGCTAGAAGAAATCAAAAAGCTTGAGTTTGATGGCTTGGTTTTGTCTCCAGGGCCCGGTATTCCTAGCGAGGCAGGAAATCTAACCACTATCCTAGCTCACTATCACAATCAGGTGCCGATTTTAGGAGTTTGTCTTGGTCATCAGGCAATAGGTGAATTTTTTGGAGCAAAATTGAAGAAGAATACTATTCCTACGCATGGGAAAGTGCATCAAATCAGAAAGGTGAATGTGCATTCCATGACATCTTTATTGCCTGATCACTTTTATGTAACCCGATACCATTCTTTGCAATTGCATGATTTGCCAAAGGAACTAGAAGTGATTTTGGAAACTGAGTCAGGGGAGGTAATGGGAATTGTGCATAGAAGTTTACCAATCTTTGGGATCCAGTATCATCCGGAAGCACACTTGACGGAGTACGGATTGGACCTGGTGAAGGGTTGGGTGGAAAGCATAAAAGTTAGGAGTTCGAAGGTCGAAGTATGACAGCTCTCTGGTTGTAGTTGGATAATTTCACTAGTAGCTGATGTTGAATACCACTTTTGAGAAGCTCTTAAAAAATCACTTATTCAACTCCTGCGAAATTCTTACCTTTGTCATTGATTATGAAATCGAGCATGTCGTAAACGACACACAGAGAGTTGTTTATTCATCGTGCGAGATTCCATCTGACAATTGAAAAACAATTAATAACAGATGAAAAAGAAGCCATTCACAGTTGTCTATGAAGACAATCACCTTTTGATAGTAAATAAAGCTGCAGGCATATTGGTGCAGGGAGATAAGACTGGGGATAAGACGTTGACCGACTACCTCAAGGAATATATTGCTAAGAAATACGACAAACCGGGTGCAGTTTTTCTTCACCCTATTCATAGATTGGATAGACCGGTAAGTGGATTGGTGGCTTTTGCCCGCACTTCCAAAGGGCTGGAGCGCATGATGGAGCTTTTCCGCAAAAGAGAAATTCATAAAGTGTATTGGGCACTTGTCAAGCGAAAGCCAAAAGAAGAATCCGGGAAATTGACCCATTACCTAGTCAAAGACGAGCAGAAAAATGTAGTGACGGCCCATGACCGTGAAGTTCCAGGGTCGCAAAAGGCAGAGTTGAATTACAAGACTTTGGGTTTTATGAATGATCATTGGCTGATCGAAGTTCGACCTGTTTCGGGTCGTCCACATCAGATCCGTGTACAATTGGCATCTATGGGTTGCCCTATTCGTGGAGATATTAAGTATGGCTTTGCAAAGCCAAATCCAGATGCCAGCATCAACCTACATGCGTTTAACTTGGTCTTCGTTCACCCAATCAAAAAGGAGAAGCTTTACCTAAGAGCTGCTGTACCTGAGGAGGAATTCTGGGAGCAATTCCTAGAATATGAAAGTATCAAGACTAAAGACCAGCACTTGAATAATTCATTTAGCGGGTAAACATTCAAGACCTTTGGGATTTCATTAATCTCAAAGGTTTTTTTTAAACCACAAAGTGCACAGAGGGCTTTACAGAGTTGGCACGGAGGTTTTGATGTTACTATGTCTTTTCATCATAGGACTGGGTAAATCTAAAAGTTGGCCTACTTCGACCCACCCGACCTGACGGGGTCATCCTGTCTTTAATGACTCTTGATTCTTGCAGACAATAGTAAAAATCGTTTTGAGAATTGTTTAACTTTTGGGCATGAAATATATCGTCCTCTTATTAATCATATCATTATTTGCTGCATGCTCAAGTGAGCAAAATCCAAAAACCATCTATATCGTCCGTCATGCTGAAAAGCTGTTGACCGGAGATGATCCTGAGCTTTCTGTAGCGGGAAAAGCCCGTGCGGTGAAACTCTCTCAGATCCTTGGTGACAAGGAGATCAAGCATATTTTTAGTACTGATTACCGAAGGACAAGATTAACTGCCGAGCGCACCGCAAAAGAAGCAGGCATAGCCATAGAAGTATATGATCCGAAAAACCATGATGAGCTAGTGGATCAGCTGCGGAGTTTGGAAGGGAATATCCTTGTGGTAGGCCACAGCAATACCGTTGGCCAATTGGCTAATTATTTTGTGGGAGAGGGTGAAAAATATACTGATCTCGAAGATTCGGGATACAACTATATCTACATTGTCACACTTGAAAAAGACGGGACTTCTTCTGTGGCGCGGAAAATGTATAAGGATTATTGATATGAGGAAGTCTATGTGATTCTATCCACGATTCACACTTTGCTTTCCTGATTTTTTCCTTACCTTAAATCGGTATTTTAATTTCTATGAATCGCCCAGAAAACCTCAAACAACTACAGGACAATACTAAAATTTGGGACATCGCCGTCATCGGCGGCGGATCCTCTGGCCTCGGAGTGGCATTGGATGCGATATCCAGGGGACTTTCAGTTGTTCTTTTCGAAAAAGCTGATTTTGCCAAAGGCACATCCAGCAGAAGTACCAAGTTAGTCCATGGAGGGGTGAGGTATCTTGCCCAGGGTGATGTAGGATTAGTGTTCGAGGCGCTTAAGGAACGAGGAAAACTTCTGCAAAATGCACCTCATTTGGCCCATAACCAGCCTTTTATAATTCCAATTTATACCTGGAAAGACCGCATGATGTACAGTGTTGGTCTGAAAGTGTACGACTGGATGTCTGGTCGACTGAGTCTGGGAAAATCACAGTTTATTTCGAAAGAAGAGACCCTCAAGCGACTTCCGGGTCTGAAATCTGAAGGGCTCTATGGTGGCGTAGTCTATCATGATGGGCAGTTTGACGATGCACGATTGGCACTAAATCTCGCTCAATCAGCAGATGAAGCTGGTACCTGCGTATTGAATTATGTCAGCGTGGATAATTTGGAAAAAAATGATGCTGGCAAAATCACCGGATTACACGTTTCTGATAAGTTATCCAGGAAAAAGTATCAAGTGAATGCCAAAATGGTGGTGAATGCAACAGGGGTTTTTGCCGATAAAATTCTGAAAATGGATAATCCTGAAGCTTCGAAAATGATTCAGCCTAGCCAAGGAATTCATTTGGTTTTGGATCTTGATTTTTTGGGTGGAAAAGACGCGTTGATGATCCCAAAAACCAGAGATGGGAGAGTTCTTTTTGCAGTTCCCTGGCATGGGAAACTCGTAGTTGGGACTACGGACACACTCCGGGAAAAGCCAAAACTTGAACCTGAAGCGCTACAAAAAGAGATTGATTTTGTACTTGAAACTGCCGCTAGTTATTTGGCAAGAAAGCCAACGAGAGCAGATGTGAAATCTGTTTTTGCAGGTCTCAGACCCCTTGCCAGACCCAAGGAAGGCAGTACTAAAACTAAAGAGATTTCACGTTCCCACAAAGTGATTTTATCTGAAAGTGGCTTAGTCACATTGACTGGAGGCAAGTGGACTACATTCCGGAAAATGGGAGAAGACACAGTAGAGTACTTTACGAAAGTCACTGGAGAGAAGCTCAAGGAAAGTAAGTCACTGGATATGAAAATCCATGGAGCCACCAATCGGATTCCTGACGGACATTGGGGGATTTATGGATTTGATGCCCAACCTATTCAAGACTTGACAAATGAGAACAAAGCCTGGGAAGCAAAACTGCATCCTGATTTTCCCAATATAGAAGCCGAGGTGATTTGGGCGGTACGGGAAGAGATGGCGGTGAAGGTGGAAGATGTATTGGCGAGAAGGATCCGCATACTTTTCCTAAATGCTCAGGCTGCCATAGATGCAGCACCCATAGTTGCCAAGTTGATGGCTGAAGAAATGGGGAAAGATGAAAAATGGATAGCATCAGAATTGGCTGATTTTAATAAGACAGCTTCGAAGTATTTGATAACAAAATAACCCAACATGAGCCAAAATAAACCCTATTTAATGGCTCTGGATCAAGGCACGACCAGTTCCAGAGCTATTCTTTTTGACAAAAAGGGCAAAATCGTTTCGGTAGCCCAAAAGGATTTTAAGCAGCATTTCCCTAAGCCTGGATGGGTGGAGCATGATCCCAATGAAATATGGACTTCCCAATCTTCAGTGATGATCGAATCTCTGGTCAACAAAAGTATTCGCGCAAACCAGATAGCCGGGATCGGAATCACCAATCAGCGGGAGACGACCATCGTCTGGGATAGGAAAACAGGTGAAGCGATTTATAATGCAATCGTTTGGCAGGATCGGAGAACTGCTGAGTATTGCAACGAGATCAAGGATCAGGGACATGCAGAATTGGTAGCCTCGAAGACAGGGTTGATTGTAGATGCCTATTTTTCTGCTACTAAAATCAGATGGATTCTTGAGCATGTAGAAGGGGCCAGAGCACGCGCAGAAGCTGGTGAACTTGCTTTTGGGACGGTGGATTCTTGGTTGGTTTGGAAGCTGACGGCAGGCAAAACCCATATTACTGACATTACAAACGCCAGCCGTACCATGCTTTTCAATATCCATTCCCAGGAATGGGATAAGGAATTATTGGATTTATTTGAGATTCCTGATTCACTTTTGCCAGAAGTGAAATCATGCAGTGAGATATATTGCGAAACTGCCGGAGATGTGCTTAGCGTGAAAATTCCAATCGCAGGTATTGCAGGAGATCAGCAAGCGGCACTTTTTGGCCAGCTTTGCACCAAACCGGGAATGGCTAAAACTACCTATGGTACCGGGTGCTTTTTAGTGATGAATACGGGCAAGGAGGCAGTGAGATCAGCTAATAAATTGCTCACTACTATCGCTTGGAAGATAGGTGATGAAATTAATTATGCCTTGGAAGGATCTGTCTTCATTGGTGGTGCTGCAATTCAATGGTTACGGGATGGTCTAGAACTTTTCAAGCATGCACGCGAAAGTGAGCGCTTGGCTGAAAGCATTGAAAGTAATGACGGAGTATATTTTGTGCCTGCACTTTCTGGATTAGGTGCTCCTCACTGGGATCAAAATGCACGAGGGGCTTTTTTTGGAATTACTCGCGGAACTACCAAGGCTCATATGGCTAGGGCTGCATTGGAAGCGATTGCTTATCAAGTTCACGATGTGTTAAAGGCCATGGAAAAAGACAGTGGGAAACCTGCCCAAGAGCTTCGGGTAGACGGCGGAGCTACTGCCAACAGCTTTCTGATGCAGTTTCAGGCAGATTTGTTGGATTGTGAAATCAAACGACCGGAAATTATAGAAACTACCGCAATTGGTGCAGCGTTTTTGGCAGGTTTAGCCGTAGGGTTTTGGAAAGACCAGGAAGAGATTAATTCGCTTTGGAATGCAGATAGAAGCTTTACTCCTAGAATGGAAAAAGGAGAACGAGAAAAATTGATACACTTTTGGCAGAAAGCGGTAGAACGTTCTAAAAACTGGGTAGAATAATGAACGTATATCTAGCAGAATTAATAGGGACAGGGCTATTGTTACTATTGGGCTCAGGAGTTGTTGCCAACATGCTTTTACCAAAGACTAAAGGAAATGGTGGCGGAATCATGGAGATCAGTACGGCTTGGGCATTGGGAGTTTTTGTAGGAGTAGTTGTCGCTGGGCCATATAGTGGGGCACATTTAAATCCTGCGGTCACGATTGGATTAGCCTTGACTGGCCAATTCGAATGGGCAATGGCTCCAGGGTATATTATTGCGCAGGTATTGGGAGCGATGATCGGTGTAGGGATAGCCTGGTTAATCTATAAGGATCACTATGATGCTTCGGAAGATGCGGGAGCTAAAGCTGCCCCTTTCGGCACTTCGCCAGCGATAAGAAATCTCCCCTTAAACTTCTTCTCGGAAGTAATTGGTACGTTTGTTTTGGTTTTAGTCATTCTGTACAATGATGGAGTAGAAATAGGGGACGGCAATAAAACGCCTATTGGCATGGGGTCTTTGGGAGCAATTCCAGTTGCATTTCTGGTTTGGGTGATAGGCTTATCGCTTGGTGGTACCACCGGCTATGCAATAAATCCAGCCCGTGATTTTGGGCCAAGGCTGATGCATCAGATTTTGCCTATAAAAGAAAAGGGAAGTTCGGATTGGGGATATGCTTTGGTTCCCATATTGGGACCATGCGTAGGCGCGGCTTTGGCGGCAGGATTGTTTTTGGTGGCAGGGTCGTAAGGAAGTTTGAGAGCCTAGCTTTGGGTTTTAGAATTGACTGGAAAGTCAGTATATTGAAATCGAGCATGAAGAAGAACGTCACACGGAGGGATGATTATCAACCATGCGAGATTTTCCCGAATCGATCCCGATAACTATCGGGACGGGACAAGCTATGTGGCCAAATAAAATCAAATTATGAAAACATGAAAAAGGCATTGCATAAAATAAGCGCTATGAATATCGAGCAAAAAAAAATAGAATTGATCCACTGGATCACGGAGTTGGAGAATGAAGAATTGTTGCAAAGCATTGATGAGTTGAAATCAAAAACTCTTTCGAAGGAAGATGAAGTATTGTTGAAAATTCTTAAGATGTCCAATGAATCGAAAACTTTAATTCCTCACACTTCAGTGCGCGAATTATTGAATCGAAAATGAATCCTATTCCGATTAATTGGTCGAATGAAGCACTACAATCATTGACTGATTGTGTGGATTTTTTAGAAAAAGCGTGGAATGAAAAGATTATCGATGATTTTCTGAGATTATTGGATGAAAAAGTTTATCTGATCAGTTTAAACCCGAGAATTGGAGAGAAAGTATTTTATACAGATTTCAGAAAAGCGCTTGTTCATAAAAATGTTTCAATTTATTACAAAGAGAGTTATCAAGAAATAAAAATTCTTTTGGTATGGGATAATCGTCAGAATCCTGAGAATCTCTATAAAAAGCTAGCGTCAATATGAGGTCTTTGTTTTAGTAAGTTTGGTGATCGTAATCACTAAAAATATGTCTATTTGGTGATTACGATCACCAAATAGACATCAAAAAGCCTGAAATCTCTACAGATCGCAGGCTTTTTGATGTTGTTGAAGAAGGGGTTATTTCAAAATCTCTCTTGCAATTACCATCTTTTGTATCTCTGACGTTCCTTCGCCTATAGTACACAGCTTGGAGTCACGATAGAATTTTTCCACCGGATAATCTTTGGTAAAACCATAGCCACCAAAAATCTGCACCGCATCATTGGAAACGGAAACAGCGACTTCTGAAGAAAAATACTTAGCCTGAGCTCCTGCCAAGGTGACTTTTTCTCCTCGGTTTTTGAGATCTGCAGCTTTAAATATCAATAGGCTAGAAGCCTCTACCTGCGTGGCCATATCTGCCAATTTGAAGGAAATTCCTTGAAATGAACTGATCGGCTTGTTGAATTGATGCCTTTCTTTTGAATATTCTACGGAAGCTTCCAAAGCACCTTCAGCAATTCCTTGACCAAGCGCGGCAATAGAAATCCTACCGCCATCCAACACCTTCATAGATTGGATAAAGCCATTGCCAACCTCTCCTATTACTTGACTCTCATGAATTTTGCAATCCGTGAAGATCATCTCTGCGGTTTCGGAAGCGCGCATACCCAATTTATCCTCTTTTCTTCCGCCTTCAAAGCCAGGAGTACCGCGTTCCACAATGAATGCCGTCATTCCATGCGAATCCCCTATTTCTCCTGTACGTGCGATAACTACCGCCACATCTCCTGAGACACCATGAGTGATGAAATTCTTTGCTCCGTTGATGATCCAGCGGTCGCCTTCTTTTGTTGCGACGGTGCGCATATTGCCGGAATCAGAACCTGTGTTGGGCTCGGTTAATCCCCAAGCGCCAAGCCATTCGCAGGTAGCTAATTTGGGAAGGTATTTTTGCTTTTGTTCCTCGGAGCCAAAAGCCATTATATGACCTGAACAAAGGGAGTTATGGGCAGCCATAGAAAGTCCAACTGAAGGGTCAAGCTTAGAAAGTTCCACAATCGCAGTAACATATTCTAGATATCCGAAACCAGAGCCTCCATACTCGGTAGGGATCAAAACGCCCATCAATCCGAGTTCGCCGAGTTTCTTAAATAATTCATGGGGGAAAAATTGCCTTTCATCCCAGTCCTTGCGGAAAGGAGTGATCTCCTTGGCTCCAAAATCACGAATCATCTGAGCGATCATTCGTTGGTTTTCATTTTGGTTAAAATCTAGCATTTGTGTCTTATTTGGGTTTATTTTCTTCTATAAGAACCCTAAGATTCAGAAATAGTTTCGATTCAGCAAATCGTAAAAAATCATATTATATTTTTATTTTAACCATTTCTCAATCAAATAAGTCGGTGTTTTGAAAAGTGAGCTTTGTATTCTAGCTTTCAATACATCTTTTCCCACTTTTAATTGCCTCTTCCGGGAGAAAGATTTTTTGATTTATTTCCCATCAAATCAACTATTTATGCATTCTTTCTGCCGTTTCGCACTCCCTTTTTATCTACGCAAATTCTATTTGTCCAAACAACTTTAGAACTGTTCGATAATCTTAGACTCGAATGGTTGGTGTGATTAATTGATTGGGATAAGGGAACCTTTAAGACTGATTTTTTTCTTATTGAAGAAATATTTTTTATGCCGGAAATCATTGACCTCTCACAGGAAATATACGAGGGTATGCCTATGCACCACAGCATGGCTCCTGTCAAAATCAGTGTTCACGCCACGCATGAGCAATGGGCAAAGGAAATAAATCCACAAACCCATACCCCAAGTGCACTTAAGCTCGGGATGAGTGAGCATACAGGTACTCATGTCGATGGACTCAATCACATGGGAAAAGAATTTGCTACGCAGACAATAGATCAAATGCCGCTTTCCATGTTTTATACGGAGGGTATTTGTCTTGATTTAACCCATAAGGGATTGCGGGAATTAATTACCGTGGAGGATATTCTGCAGGCAATTCAAATCGCTGAATTATCCATTCTTCACGGAGATACTGTTTTACTTTGCACAGATCATTATCGGAAATATTTCGGCACAGATAACTGGGACAAAGGCCCTGGACTCACTGTCGAAGCTACCCGCTGGCTCGGTGAGCAGGGAGTTTCCGCCTTTGGAGTAGAGACAATGTCTCCCGGAATTCCCAGGCTTACCAACCAAGAAGTGCATCAAATCTGTGGAGAGATGGGGTTTACCCATTACGAAAATTTAATCAACCTCCATCTTTTGATCGATAGAGGTAGATTTAGATTTATAGGGCTTCCTCTGAAGATCAGAGGCGGAACCGGCTCTCCGGTACGGGCAGTGGCTGTGTTTGAATAATGTTTAGATAGCTCAAATGGAGGATTACCAGTTAATCGGACCTTTTCCTAAGTACTTCTCTGCAATCGGCAGGTAATACTCTTTCACATCATCCAAATCATAGATTTTTGGAGACTTGGTGTATAGATCGTATTGATTGAAGTCCAAAATCCATTCTTTGTATTGTGCATCTTGTGGAGCTTCAAACTGAGAATAACTACCTCCATTGTGCCAAGGATAAAAAGAATGATAGCGGACCATCACCATTCCTGCTTCAGGGATTGTGTTTTCTTTGTGGTTTTGCAATACTTGGTAAAAGTACTCATCGTGTCCCCAAGCCAATTGCAGGTTGTCAAGACCACAGCCCTTTTCATAAATTCCCATTTCGGTATTGTAGCGGGGATCTTTCATGTCCGGGTTTAGCTCGTTGAACTCAGGGTAAACGCAGGTATCAGGCAATTTCGCGCCAACTACGAATACATCTCCCACAAGTCCCCATTGCTCTGCCTGACTTGTGCCGTCTTCATCACTTCCAAATAAATACATGACTTTGCCGAGGTCATGAATCAAACCTACCAGCTGCATCCAATCAGGACGATTGTCATGTCGCAAAGCCTCCGCCGACTGGATCAAGTGCTGCACATTGGGCAAATCAAGATCTGGATCGCTTACATCGATCAGTGCATTGAGCTTCTCCATAGCATCCCAAAGATTCATCGGCTTGTCAAATTTGAGATACTTGGATTTCATCCGTTGGACATAATCATAGGTCTGATACATCCGCATTTTTCTATAATGTTCACGCACCGCGACTTTCACATCGGCGTGGTCATAATTCCTGAATTCCTTTTCTGTAGTTTCCATAGTATTAAGCGATTGTGCCTAAAATTACATAAATAATTACTGTGATTGCAATCAAAATCCAACCCAGCGTTTTGGCATGTTTCCAGGGAATAATGTTCAACTTGCCTGAATCTGCCATCACAAATGGGACGGTGACCGGATATTTTGCCGATACCAGATGCATTACGATCAGATTGAGGATAAATTCTATGCCCCAGATATGAACGAAATGAATATTGACTTGAAGTATCAAATCCATTAGAATATAAAATCCCAGTCCAAATACCAGCCCTGCTTTAGCTCCTGCTGAAGATACTTTAGGGAAAAAGAACCCTGCAATAATTACTGTTGCCATAGGGATAAAGAAGATTCCGTTGAGCTGCTGCAAAAGTTGATAAAGTCCGGCCGGTGCATTGGCTACAAAGGGCGCAACTAGTATAGAGACTACCGCCAAAATCGCTGAAACCCACTTTCCAATTCGTACAAGCTGTCCTTCTTTTGCAGCTTTGTTGATATAGACTTTGAAAATATCTAAACTGAAAATAGTAGCTGCGCTGTTCAAAGCACTATTGAAGGTGCTCAAAATAGCACCCATAATTACTGCTACAAAAAATCCCGTCATCCAAGGAGGAAGTACACGCTTGACCAGCTCTGGATAAACGCTGTCCTGTGAATCAAAAAGTGTATCTCCGAAGTAGTAAAAACCAATAATTCCCGGCAATACAATTACCAGCGGGATCAGGATTTTTAGAATCCCGGTGAACAACAAGCCTTTTTGGGCTTCTTTCAAACTCACTGCTCCCAAAGCACGCTGGACGATAGATTGATGCATGGTCCAGAAATACAGTTGATTGATGATAAGGCCGGTGAACAATACTTCAAAAGGCAGAATGGAATCTCTGGACCCTGGGCCAATTGAAGGCTCCTTACTGATCACATTAAATTTTTCCGGAGCATTATTAAACACCTTGGTAAGCCCCTCAATTATACTTCCCTCTCCAATATCCCAAAGCGCAAAAACAGGAACCAACAATCCCGCGATAAGCAACCCAAAACCATTAATCGTATCTGTGTAAGCCACCATTTTCAGTCCTCCAAAAATTGCGTAAACTGCACCGATGACACCCACCACGACAACAGTGAGCCAAATTCCTTCTGTTTGGGTAATTCCCAGCGTTTCCGAAATCCCAAAAATAGATTCAATATTTATCGCACCTGTGTAGAGTACGATTGGCAACAGTGTCACAACAAAAGATATAATCAACAGGAGGGAAATCAGGGCCTGTGTCATTTTATCAAATCTTTTCTCCAAAAACTCGGGAATGGTAGTCAATCCCATTCTCAAGTACTTTGGGATAAAATACAGCGCACCGATCACTAATGCAATCGCTGAGGTAACCTCCCAGGCGATGATAATTGCCCCGTTTTTATAGGCTGATCCATTCATTCCCACAAGATGTTCGGTAGAAATATTGGTAAGCAACATAGATCCGGCAATGACCACTCCGGTCAAGCTTCGTCCTCCTAAGAAATAACCGTCTTGGGTTGTCAGGTTTTGCTTGCGTAGCATCCAGGTGGAATAGATGGCTACAAAGCCTGTGAAAGCTAAGAAACTGAAAAGTGTAAGCAATTATTTGGGGCTAAGTGGGTTTATCAAAATTGTATTCTGGAAAAATAGGGAATAAGAGTTATTGTGGCAAAAAAAGATTAGCCTTTCAGTAGTATTGTTCTATGAGAGATGATTTGGGGGAAATATATACTCCTAAAATTTCCTTACTTTCCCTTCTGGATTCAAGTTACAGAATTCAATAGAACTGCTAACCATTTTTGTTATGAAAACCATTTCTTTAGGATTACTCAGTTTTGTGATCTCAATTTTCAGCTTTGCCCAAGACATCACCGGTCAGTGGCATGGTGCTCTGAAAGTTCAGAGTGTCCAGCTTCGACTGGTATTCAATGTGAAGAAAACTGAAAGTGGCTATAGCTCGACAATGGACAGTCCAGACCAAGGTGCATTTGGTATTCCTTCGACTTCGACCAGCTTTGAAAATGGCACCTTAAAAATAGCCATCACCAATGCGAATATAAATTACGAGGGAACGTTGGGAGATGACGGAGTAATTATCGGGGTTTTCAATCAGGCAGGGCAATCTTTTCCAATGAATTTGTCGAGAGAGGAGATTGAAAAAACAGTTTCCAAAAGACCTCAGGAACCTAAAAAACCTTTTCCTTATCGTTCTGAAGATGTGATTTTTGAGAATAAACAAGCAGAAATTTTACTGGCAGGTACGCTGACTTTACCTGAAGGAACAGGCACATTTCCGGCAGTGGTACTTATCTCGGGAAGTGGACCACAAAACCGCGATGAAGAATTGATGGGCCATAAACCATTTCTGGTTTTGTCTGATCATCTAACTAGAAATGGCATTGCTGTTTTACGCTTTGATGATCGGGGAACAGCGGCTTCTACAGGAACTTTCGGTACAGCTACCTCAGTGGATTTTGCCACAGATGTAGCTTCGGCTGTTCAGTATTTGCAGTCTCGATCGGAGATAGACAAAAGCAAAATCGGACTTATCGGACACAGTGAAGGAGGTATTGTCGCGCCGATGGTAGCAGGGAATTCAGATGATATCGACTTTATCGTGTTGCTCGCAGGAACAGGGATTCGAGGAGATAAACTACTTCTTGCCCAGCAAGCACTTATCGGAGAAGTATCGGGAATGAGCCCCAATCAGCTTGCAGAAAATGAGATGATCAGTAAGAAAACTTTTGAAATCATGATGAAAGACCAGGGTGATGAAGAGAGGAAAGGTGAGATTAGAAACTATATGACTCAGGTTTTTAGGAATATTCCAACTGAAAATATCCCAGGGGGAATGAGCGAAGAAGAGTTTGTTACTGCACAAGTAAATCAGCTCACCAGCCCTTGGATGCAGTATTTTATCAAGTACGATCCTGCTCCTGCATTGGAAAAAGTAAGCTGTCCTGTATTGGCGATCAATGGAGAGAAAGATCTGCAAGTTCCTCCAAAAGTGAATCTGGAAGCAATAAAAACAGGCTTGGAAAAAGGAGGAAATACAAATGTGACTACGCTGGAATTACCCGGATTAAATCACCTATTTCAAGAAGCACAAACAGGCGCTCCAAGTGAGTACGCCACGATAGAGCAGACTTTCTCTCCAAAGGCGCTAGAAGTTGTGACGAGTTGGATCAAAGAGCAGGTGGATTAGGGCTTACCTATGTGAGTTGAGGACATTAAGAATATTTCATCTCAAAATTCAAAATTTAGCTGCTTCAGCGCTACTTCCTCAGCTGTAAAAGGAATGGTAGCAATCGTATCAAATTTATGGATTCGTTTAGTATGTGGACGTCTCAAAAGTGTAACTTCCCTAACTTCAAAAGATGCTTTTATTTCATGGTTTTGCCAATCAGCCCATGCTAGGGCATGTTGCTCTGGAGTCATTTCTCGGGCGATTGAGATATGAGGAGTTTTATGAAATTGCGGTCGATATAACAGAGGCTTAGCAGACTGACTGAGTTCTGTAATAATTTGGACGAGGTGATTTTTGTTGGCGACATCGATAAATACAGTCTTCTCAAATTGTCCAATTCCGTTTAATTGTACGGTAAATGGCTCCATGCTTTTTCCAAAACGGTTAAGATTTTCGATGAGTTGGGATTCTTGATGATTTGATTGTAGGCAGTTCATAATGCTAATGTGAGGTTTGAAAATGTCTGCCATTGTGCAACCGTATTTTTTAGTAAAATACTCTTTGTACTGCATGATCAATTCACAGATTTCTTTGTTTGGTGAGATAATCAAGAAATATTCGTAGAGAGGGAGTTTCATGGTTTTATAATTAAGTTGTTTGTTTTATAGTGATACTGCAGAGAGTATGGACATCGGAGGCACTTCTTTTTTATCTCTTAGCCCTACCTTCCACATGCCGTATACATCTACCGCAAAGACACCAAATTCCTCCACGACTTTGCCTTGGACTTTGTAGAACCCCTTGCCTTGAAATGGGAACCGTTTCAGAGAATTGGGAAAATGGACTGTGTCCAGCCAGTCACCTTTGGTATCGAGAAAGGTTCCAAAAGCCATGTGCTCTCGATTGATCGTACGCACATCTTTGGTGGTGACAAGTTGGCCGAGCATTTCCACATTCTTGCCCAGCAAGCCCGGTAACTGATGTGCCAGAGCCATTCCTTTGCCGTCGTTGGCTGCAAGCCGGAACATGTCCGTAAGCGCAAAACCGAGCACGTTGATCTCATCAATTGCATCTTCGAGCGGGTAATCTGGAAAATCTGGAAGGGTAAAATCCATTGGAGGTTCCTTGAAAAGAGCAGGGGAATCCGGAATGGCTGCCAGATATTTTTGGGCGAAATTGGCTTTCCAAAGCAGTTTTTTCTTGCCCAATCCCGTGAATCCAAAAGCCCCCACGCTGATCAAAATATTCAATTGCTCTGGTCCTGCATGGGTGCGTTCAATGAAGTCTTCTAGGCTTAGGTAATTTCCATTTGTCTCCCTTTCCTGCAGGATCAAATCACAAAGCTTTTTCTCCAGCTGCTGTACATGGATCATGCCCACGAAAACTTCTCCTCCACGGATGTTGGTCAGATATTCACTCCGGTTTACACAAGGTGGGTTTACCTTAGCTCCGGTGCGCTTTAGCTCATGGAAATAGAATTCCGTGGCATAAAACCCCCCGAAATTATTGATCACTGCCACCATAAACTCCATGGGGAAATAGGTCTTTAGGTAGAGGCTCTGATAGCTTTCCACCGCAAAAGATGCTGAATGTGCCTTGGAAAAGGAATATCCTCCAAAGGATTCCATCTGCCGCCATACTTCTGCGCTGACAGTCTCTTCATGGCCTAACTCCTTGCAGTTTTTGAAGAAATTTTCCCTGATTTCATTAAAACGATTGTGTGATCTATACTTGCCGGACATGGCCCGGCGTAGAATGTCCGCTTCACCCATATCCAATCCCGCAAAGTGATGGGCCACTTTGATTACATCTTCCTGATAGACCATCACACCGAAAGTTTCCTCTAGCAGTTCTTTCATCTTGGGATGGAGGTAGACGATCTTCCCAGGGTCATGAAAACGCTCAATGTACTGCTTCATCATGCCCGACTGTGCCACACCGGGACGGATGATGGAACTTGCTGCCACCAGCGTGAGGTAATCGTCACATTTCAGCTTGGTGAGTAGCTGTCGCATCGCCGGGCTTTCGATGTAAAAACAGCCAATCGTATCTGCTTTTCTGATCTGCTCGGCCACCTTAGGGTCGCTCATGAACTGCTCCACCCGATGAATGTCAATGTCAACTCCACGGTTCTGCTTCACGAGTCGGATCGCGTCTTTGATGTGACCCAATCCACGTTGACTGAGGATGTCAAGCTTGAAGAGCCCGATTTTCTCTGCCAAAAACATATCTATTTGAGCGGTGCAAAATCCTTTCGGCGGCAATTCATTTACCGTGTACTGGTAGATAGGCTTTTCGGAAATCAGCATGCCACCGGGGTGAATAGAAAGATGGTTCGGGAAATTCTCCAGCATCCCACCGTATTTCAGAATGGTACGCTGGATTTTATCCTCATTCATCGGCTGATCCTTGCCTCTCACGAGTTGATCAATTTCTTCTTTTGGCAGTCCAAAAACCTTTCCCAACTCACGGATCACAGCTCTCCGCTGAAAGGTGCTGTACATGCCCAGCAGTGAAACATGATCTTTGCCGTAACGCTTGAAAATATAATCAATCACCTCATCCCGGTCTTTCCAGGAGAAATCAATATCAAAATCCGGAGGGGAAGTTCGGTGGGGATTGAGAAAGCGCTCGAAATACAAGTCGAGTTTGATGGGGTCCACATCAGTGATTTTTAGACAATAGGCCACAATGGAATTGGCACCGCTTCCCCTGCCGACGTAGTAGAAGCCACGGTTTTGGGCATAGCGGATCACGTCCCATACGATGAGAAAGTACGCGTTGAAATTCAGGTCATTGATAATTTTCAGCTCTTTGATTACTCGGGCTTTGGCCGTAGGATTAGTACCATAGCGGTATTTCAAGCCTTCCAGAGCAAGTTTTTCCAACAAAATCCGATCATCTTCCGCGCTGACGCTGTAGTGCTTTTTGTTTTTGTCGGTGTTGAGCTCGGTCTTGATCTCACAGGAATCGATCAGCTGTAGCGTGTTACTGATCATTCCGGGAAAATTCCGAAAAGAACTCATCAGGGCGGCTTCCGAAACGAATATTTCATCCGGCGAAGCAAAGTCCCCTTCCACCAGTTTACTGATGAGTGTATTCTTAGCTATGGCACGTAGCAGGCGATGTACATTGAAGAAGGTTTTGTTCTGGAAAGTCACCGGATGCCGGATGGTCCATTTCTTCGGTGCAGCTTCTACTTCCTGCTTTTTCACACGATTCAGCTCGCTTGCCAATACACCGATAAATTCATATTCTTTTAGATCCTGCGCAGCAAAACTTCCAAAAGGATAGACAATCAGTACCTCAGAAAAGCAATCAGGCCGCTCGGGAAAGGGCAATTCCTCCTGCAAATGCAGCGAGAGAAAGCGGTTGATTTCGAGTATACCCGTGTCATTTTTCGCCAGTAAGATATAGCAGAACCTATCTTCGTTTTGGATTTCAGTTCCGACAATGGGTTTGATTTTCTTGTCTCTACAGAAATCCACGAAATCCCACATATCAGCAGTGCTGTTGATATTGGTGAGGCCAAGAGAAGCTAGTCCAAGCTCTGCAGCGGCGTCCACGAGGTCTTGGGTGCTGTAGGTGCCATAGCGGTAGCTGAACCAGGTTTTACAATTGATAAACATCTTAGGCGCGGGTTAGGGTGATGGCTCGGGTCAGGCTTTTTTCGCCGTAGCGGTTTTTGATCCAATCGATAGCTTGGTAGAGACTTACGCCTTCCTCAGTGTCGTGGAAAAGATCGATCTGCTGATGTCCCTGGACGAGATGACTGACTTTCACACCGATCAAACGCACGAGCATTCTCTTTTCATAGAGCTTCGCAAACAATTCCTTGGCCCGCACGAGCAACACCTCGTCCGAACTGGTGTAGGAAATGATAGACTGACGGCTGACTGTGTCGAAATTTGCATAGCGAAGCTTCACTGTGATACATCCGCAGAGTTTATGCTTTTGACGAAGTTCAAAGCCGACTTTCTCTGTCATCCGTACCAATTGACTGTTGAGAAAGGCCATGTCGATGGTGTCCGATTCAAAGGTGTTTTCGGTTCCGATGCTCTTTTGCTCGGTGTAGGGAATGACCGGAGACTCATCGATTCCGTTGGCTTTTCGTGAGAGATCAATGCCTGATTTTCCCAGGAGGTTTTGCATCATCCGGGGAGGAATCTCACTGAGTAGCCTGATGTTTTCTACTCCCATCCGCTCCAGCAATGCGGATGTTTTTTCACCCACGCCTGGCATCCTTCGAATGGGGAGTGGGGCGAGGTAGCCTTTTTCTCCACCAAAGGCAATGGTGGTCTGTCCGTTGGGTTTGGCATCATGAGTAGCGACTTTGGATACCAGTTTGTTTACTGCCAAGGCACAGGAAATCGGCAGACCCGATTGCTTATAGATCTTTTCCCGTAATTCTTTGGTGAATTTTTCACAGCCAAAAAATCGATCCATCCCTGTCATATCGATGTAAAACTCATCAATGGAAGCTTTCTCCATCACCGGCACCTGCTCTTGGAGCGCCTCAGTAATCAGGCGTGAATGCTGGCTGTAGCTATCATGGTCTCCTTTGATGTAAAATGCCGAAGGGCAGAGCCTTCGCGCCAACTTCATCGGCATAGCAGAATGCACCCCAAATTTTCGGGCTTCGTAACTGCACGAAGCCACCACCCCCCGGTCGGAGCTCCCGCCGATGATGACGGGTTTGCCTTTGAGGGCATCGTTTTTCAACCGCTCCACAGACACAAAAAACGTGTCCAAATCCAAATGCACGATATGCCTTTCCATTTCTCAGGTTATTCTCTATATTTGATATTATTAGTATCAATTTATTGTCATTAATTCTATCGAATAAAAATGAGAAGTCAAAGCTTTTTCTGGGCGGCCAATCTGAAATTTCTCAGAAAGCGACGCAAATTGAGTCAGGATATGCTGGCCGAAAATCTTGGCATGAGCCGAGCCAAGCTGAATTCGCATGAAAATGGGCATAGCAAGTCGCCGGCGATTGAGGATTTGCTGCTTTGTGCGGATTACTTCAGGATGAGTGTGGATACGCTGCTGCGGGTGGATCTGTCAAAACTCAGCGAATTGAAAATCTGTGATCTGGAAGCTGGGAATGATGTATTTCTGAGCGGCTCGAAAGTCAGGATTCTAGCCACCACCGTGAGTTCAAGTAATGAGGATAATATCGAACTCGTACCGATCAAAGCCAAGGCTGGATATTTGGGAGGCTTCGGGGATCCGGAGTATTTGAGTACACTGCCTGTTTTCAATCTGCCAAATCTGTCAAAAGACAAAAAGTACCGCATGTTTCAAACCGAAGGTGACAGCATGCTGCCGATTGCGGATGGGGCTTATGTGATTGGCTCGTATCTATCCGAATGGAGGCTCGCCAAAGAAACTCCCTGCGTGGTAGTGACGGCAAGCGAAGGGATCAGTTTTAAAATGCTAAGTTTTCAGGCCGAGGGAAGAAACTTTTTGCTGCGCTCACTAAATCCTGTTTATACACCTTACACAGTTCCTGCGGAAGAGATTCGGGAGATCTGGAAGTTTGAATATTATATGAGTGACGAGTTTCCACTGGAACCATTGACGCTTCAGCAGGTCGGAATTGAGATCTCGGAGATCAACAGGAAGTTGGGATTGCTGCAAGGACGGGATGATTTGTAGTGATTTCTCTCCCGCGAAGGCGCAACGGCACGGCGATTATATATGGGGAAATGTCTTCTTACTAGTTATGTCTCCCGCAAGAGGCGCAAATTCTATTGATAATAGTAAGGAACTGTTTTTTTAACCGCAGTGAACGCAGAGGTTTTCGCAGAGTGCGCAGTTTGCAGGGATCCTGCATGTATTTTTAATTGTATGTTATCCTGCGTCTACAGAAGCTGAATCTACTATACTTTCATAGCCTTGGGGAGGGAATTGGCCTTAATCACTGTTTCGGTATGGAAGTCTGGAGACTGCATTTAGATGGGGAGAAGTTATGAAAACCAGAGGCCTCATTTTTAGCAGGGACTTTATTTTTCAAAACGGGTAATAACAGACGAATTATTCACTTTAAATTTCCCTAGTTTTGGTAGGCTAAGCAGAACTAAAGAGGCATACCTTCGGTTTGAATTGAAACTTATAGACATTCAGCTCTCTGGGTTTCTCACTTAAATCAGTCGCTACTATTCACCATAGTATTTAATTTTTACATCGCTGTTTTGAATAAATCATTTTCCTCCCAATCACTCCTTATCACTGGGATTATCTTGGTCTCGATCAATTTGCGCACATCGATTGCGTCGGTTGGGCCATTGATCCCGTTTATCCGCGAGGATTTGGGTTTGTCCAATGGTCTGGCAGGATTTCTCACCACGCTTCCTTTGCTGACATTTGCTACTTTTTCACTTTTTGCTCCCAGCATAGGAAAGCGATTGGGAATGGGAAGAGCAGTGTTCTTGGGAGTTGCCATTCTTGCAACAGGCGTGATTCTCCGTGTGTTGGGAGGAATTGAGTTGCTGCTCTTTGGTACAGCACTTACCGGAATAGGTATAGTGATCGCCAATGTGCTGCTAATTCCTTTGATCAAAGTTAGATTACCTGAGAAGTTGGGTTTGATGACAGCATTGCTTGCGACGATGATGTCACTGTTTGCTGCAATTGCAGTAGGGGTGAGTGTGCCAATTGCAGTAGATTGGGATTTCGGATGGAGGGGATCTTTGGCATTCTGGGCTGTCTTTATGGTATTGGCGATGATCATATGGATTCCTCAGCTACAGCGGCCCAAGGCAAGTATTCATGAGGTCACTGATCCTGCAAAGAATGTTTGGCGATCCAAATTGGCCTGGCAGATTACCATTTTCATGGGATGTCAGTCAGTGATGTATTTTACGATGGTGACCTGGCTGCCCGATATGCTGATTTTTCGTGGTTGGACTCCAGTCCAGGCTGGGGTTGTGACTTCCATGATGCAGGTAGTTTCTCTGCTGGGATCTTATTTTGCACCCAATTTATTGATCAAACTCAGGGAGCAAAGCGGTGTGGTATTGACCGTGGGTATTGCTTATGTAGTAGGCTATCTGGGATTATTTATAGAGAATGAGTTCGTAACCTACGCTTCCCTGGGAATTGTGGGACTCTGTATGGGGTCGAGTTTGAGCATCGCTTATATACTGATTGCGCTGCGTACCGCTGAGGATCAGACTACTGCCAAGCTCTCTGCCATGGTGCAGTCTTCCGGGTATTATTTGGCAGCTTTGGGGCCATTACTTTTTGGTGTGTCGCTGGATCTTTTTGACAACTGGAATGTCCTGATTTTCTTCTTGTTATTCTTTGCTTTGGCGTTTACCTTTTTCGGTATGTCGGCAGGCAGGGATCGTAAAATCTAATTCCAAATATTATTTCGCTCTCAGGGGAATAGGGTGTAGTTTTGCGCTCAAATTAAGCCCTTGTTTGCTATGCAAGAATTCCTTCAATCTCTAGGCGTTTCTGAACAATTATTCGATTACCTGATCATGCCCTTGCTTATCTTCTGTGCGAGAGTGGGTGATGTGTCTATCAACACCCTGAGGATCATGTTTATGATGAATGGGAAAAAGAATATTGCTCCGGTTTTAGGCTTTTTCGAAGCCTTGATTTGGCTGCTCGCTATTGGTCAGATTTTTCAAAACATAGATAATCCGCTATCCTACGTAGCCTATGCAGGCGGATTTGGTACAGGGACTTATGTGGGGATGTATTTTGAGGAGAAATTGGCTTTTGGTAGAGTGCTGGTTCGTGTAATTACGCCACAGCCACTTCCTGAATTGATCGAGTACATGAAGGCCCGTGATTTTCGATTTACAAATGTCGGGGGAGAAGGAAGGTTTGGAAAGGTGAATCTGCTTTTCACAGTGATGAAAAGAGATAGTCTAACTGACTTTATTGCGACAGTCAAAAGCATTGACGAGAAAGCATTCTACACCATTGAGAGTGTGAAGCGTGTGTCTGAGGATGAAGTTAATGTGATGGACGATAAGCCAAGATTCAACATGAGTTTCTTCAGCAAAGCCCGTACTTAATGGCCAATTCTTGGTTTCAGTTTCAGCAGTTTCGAGTCAATCAGGATAGATGTGCGATGAAAATCAGCACGGATGCTGTAATGCTTGGAGGGTTGGCTGAGGCTACTTCACCGCGAGAAATTTTAGATGTGGGTACAGGCACGGGAGTGATTGCTTTGATGCTTGCTCAGCGATTTCCAGAAGCAAACATCCAGGGAGTGGAGATAGATCCACTTGCTGCTTCTCAGGCTTTGGATAATTTTCGGTCCAATGCATTTTCGGAGCGCATGCAACTTTGGGAAGGCAGGTTTCAAGACTTCGAAACTCAGAAGAAATATGACCTGATCGTAAGCAATCCGCCTTATTTTCCTGATCATTTGAAATCACCTGACTTGCAGCGCAATTTGGCTTTGCATACAGACGAGCTCTCCTTCCAGGATTTATTGGAAAAAGTGGTTCAGCTTTTAAAAGAGGATGGGCAGTTTTGGATTATTCTTCCACCAAGACAAATGCAGGATTTCCAGAAACAGGTGGAAAAGCATGGATTGTTTCTTGGTACCAAATTCACGCTGCAAGACAAGCCTGGAAAGCGAGTGCTAAGGGATATTTGTGCTTTTTCCAGAAATCAATCTGAAGTCAAAGTCACCGAGATTTTTATCAAAAATGAAGATGGAATGCCTCATGATACGTACGCTAGTCTAGTCTCAGATTTTCTGCTGGGTTTCAAAGCTTAAAGTATTCGTATTTCTTCTCTGAAGCTAATTCCATGACTTTTTAGCGCAGCCAAAATCGGATCATAAATCTCTGGAAGCACTGGAACGTGGAGGCCTTTTAAGTCGATTTTTCCATCTAGAAATAAATCAACAGCAATTGCTAGCGGAAGTCCCACCGTTTTTGCCATGGCGGTGTTGGTGACATCTTCACCAAAGCATACCAGACTTGATCGGATTTCTTTGATGCTTTCTGCAGATTTGATTTCGAAAAGATGCTGCATTACGATCATATCTTTGTCTTCTGGGTAAAGCCTCCAGTTTTTCTCCAGGATTGCTTGCAGAATAACAGCAGGAGAGCCCTTCGTCTGTGGTAGCAAGTCGTTCCCGAAAAATCCCAGCCATTGGATTTTCTCCCAGGTCGGGAAATCAAAATCAGGGATCAAATTGCCGATTTTTTCCTCCACTGAAAGTGCTGGATCGTAAGGTAAAAATGAATTTAAAAACTGTCTTAGCGTAGTGTCTTCAGGTAGATTCATCTGAAAACTATCATCACACATCCCCAGTTGCACGAATACATTCCAGGCTTTGCAAAAGCCTGCCCTCCGTAGAGTCCCCCGCAACATGGTTCTGATATTCTCCAATCCATACACCCGCCTGTAGCTGAGCGAATCCCGGTTGGGATAGCCGTCAAAGTCTCCCAATCCTGGAAGTTGAACGGTTTCAAGACGATTGAAAAGCTGATGATAAGGGACAAATTTTAAATCACCTTGTTCTATGTAGCGGGAAGTTCCCTGACCTGCGAGCACCACGTTTCTTGGGTTCCAGGTGAATTTGTATTTCCAGGGATTATCTTCAGACTCCGGAGCGAGAAGTCCCCCACAATAGGATTTGAAAGAGATGATTTCTTCGCCTTTTGACTTCGCCAAGTTTATGATCTGCATGGCAGACATGTGGTCTATTCCCGGATCCAATCCGCATTCATTCAGGAAAAACAGTCCTTTTGCTTCGATTTCCGGCTTCATTTCACACATTTCCCCAGATTCATAAGAAGCAGAGAAAAAATGAACTCCAAAATGCAGACAATCTTTTGCCACCAATGGATGCATAAAAGCAGGCAGCATAGAAATCACCACATCGGCTTCTCTGATAAGTGACTGCCGGGACTCCACATCTTCAATATCCAGTTGGCGGGCTTGGGTATTTGCCTGATTTTTAAGCTTTTTGGTTGCGGAATCCAGATCAATGTCCGCCAAGATTAATTGACGGTCTTTTGATTGGCAGCTTTTTGCCAAAAAATCGATCAGGAAGATAGCGGATTTCCCACCGCCTAAAATCAGAATTGTATGCATGGAATAGTAAATTATCCGGACTAAAATGGAGAATTAATTTTAGGGTAAAAAATTGAGGTGGGAATAATAAAAGGAACAAATTCTTACCTTAATCGTTAGGAAAACTCCAATTAGAGAAAGATGAGCAAGAAAATAAAAATTGAAGCTGAGTTTGAGGAGCTTGGGTGGGAGGAACTGAATGTGGAAGAACAGCAGCTGATGATGAGGGCGAGAAAAGTATCTGAAAAAGCTTATGCGCCATATTCTGACTTTCATGTAGGAGCTGCTGTCCGGCTCGAGTCCGGCGAGATTCTTCAGTCCAGCAATCAGGAAAATGTGAGTTTTCCGGTGGGTGTTTGTGCCGAACGATTGGTGCTTGGATATGCGGGAGCCAATTTTCCGGATCTTGCAGTGAAGGAAATTGCAATTGTAGCACGTAGAAAAGGAGAGGAGATTTGGGCAGGAGTTTCGCCATGTGGGCTGTGTCGTCAGACGATCAACGAAATGGAAATGCGATTTAATCGACCCATTACCATTCTAATCCAAAATCCGAATGGAAGTGTACTTCGATTCGAAGGGATTCAAACGCTTTTGCCTTTTAAGTTTGACGATTTGAACGCGTAGTGTTTTGAAGAAAAGTATCACTTTCCAATATCAAGCGCAATACGCTGTCTCACATGAGCCTACTTTTCAAGAGAAGGAGATCTGGTTAGTGTTGCATGGGTATGGACAATTAGCGGAGTTTTTTCTCAGAAAATTTCAGGGTTTTGATTCACCAGATCGGCTTTTTATCGCACCTGAAGCCACGAATTACAACTATCTCGATGGTTTTGCAGGTAGAGTTGGCGCGAATTGGATGACTAGGCATGAACGCGAAATAGCCATTCAAAACAATCATAAGTACTTGGATCTGTTAATGGACAATCTACTCTCCCAGTATAAAGAAATACCAAAAATCAATGTGTTGGGTTTTTCTCAGGGTGCGGCCACAGCCACACGTTGGGGAAGTAGATGGACAGGTGAAGTGAGTCAGTTGGTGCTTTGGGCTGGAGGTTTTGCCGAGGATTTGATTTTGGAAGATGCGAGAGAGAAATTTTTGAAGACAAAACTCACCTTGGTTCTGGGAGATAAGGATGAATTTGTGACTCCGGAAAGCATTGAGAAACAGCAAGATTTGATTAAAAGACTGGGCAAGGGAGTGAAAAAACTGACTTTTCAAGGCGTACATGAGATTGATGTTAAAATGCTTTCAAAAATTCTTGATTCAAGTGAGTAAATCCAACTATATTGGTGACTCAATTGCTTAATTAATAATAGAATTTGATCAGAATTCGACTTTCACTATTTTTCTGAAAATTTTGTAAACCATCAATGCTTTCGCTTACTGAAAAGGAGATAGACTATATCTCAACACAACTACTCAAAGGAATGATCTGTTTCTATCAGATCGACAAGAAAAGAATTCATCAGATGCCGGATGATGAGGATTATTATAATTATGATCTCACTGAGGCAGAAGAAGATGTACTGGATGAAATTGAAGAAAACCCGGATAATTATGCCGAGTTTACCCAGATGGAGCCTTCTCAAGAGCATCAGATGATGCAGGACTTTATTGATCGCCGTGTCAAAGAAAAAAACCTTGCCGAGGATCTGGTAAGCTCACTGACCAAGCCAAAAGCCAACACAGCATTTAAGTTTTTGATAGAAGACTCTAAATACAAAAAGGAATGGGCAGAGTTCCGCAAAGAAAAGTATTACGACTGGATTAAGGAACAAGTTGATAGTTTCAACTATACTGAAGAATAAAGAATAGCTGTCCAGTTTTGGGCGGCTATTTTTTTGGTTTTAACCGCGGTGGACGCGGAGGTTTTCGCAGAGGACGCAGTTTAGGTATAATTGCAAGTGAAGTCGAAATGTTATTTCACGAATACCCTTTTCTCTCTGTGTTATTCTGCTTCTCCAGAAGCTGAATTTGATTTGCACTTTTATCTCTCTGGAGGAAGTTTTTAATAAATGTTTTGATAAGGCAGTTCTGATATTAACCGCAGTGAGGGCGGTTGTCCTGCTAAGGGATCAATCCAATTACATAAGCTATTTACCTCTTGCAAAAAAAAACTCCGCCCCTGTATTTTAATTCGGGCAGTGTCATCAAATTTTTTAGTTTAAACTATTCTTTTAACCAAAACAATTTTATTATGAAAAACAAAATGAAAGCATTCGGTCTCAGTTTGGGGATTATGGCTATGGCATTTGGATTATCCCTAAGTAACCCTCCTGTTGCTAAAGCCAATGTCCCTGTTGGATCCTGTTATATGCATATGGCTAGATGCAATGGCGGTAAAATGTCATTAGATAATTGCAGGACACGCAGTACTGCAGAAACATGTAGAGGGGCTAGTTGCTCAACATGCTAATAATTGATTTCTAAACGCCAATCAAATTTATTTGATTGGCGTTTTTACTAAATTAAAAAATGCATAAAATACTGATACCTGCTTTCTATATATTCCTCTTACTTTCTTGTACTAGTAACAAAGAAGCGGCTGAGGATTTGAATCTTAAAGAGATTGATTTAATTTCAGATAATCTACTAATTACCAAAATATTGCCTTTGGCTACAACTCAATCTAATCTACTAGGGCCATTTTTGAATGTCAAATACACTAGGGAACATATATGGGTTCTTGATAAAGATAATAGCGACGCTATTCATGGATTTAATTGGAAAGGTGAGTCTATTGGATACGTAGCAGAGAGAGGCGAAGCGCCAGGGCAGTTATTAGGTTTATTGGATTTTTCACTTAAAGGAGAGCAGATTTTGGCACTTTCTAATTCTGGCGATGAGATTGAAATTTCTAGCTTTTCTACTGATAACAACATGTTATCACAGGTTCGTATCCCCTTTAATTGTTTTACTTTTTGGGAAAATGAAGCAGGTGGATATTGGTTGTATTCTGGTTATAATAGTGTGTCTGGTGAATACAGGCTATTGTCAACAGACTCCCAAGGGGAGATTGTGGAGAAATACCTTAAAAATGATTTTAATGACAAAATGATACCCCTAAGCGAATCCTCTTTCTTCCATGGAAGCCAAGAGACTTTATTTAGAGAGTCTTTTAAACAAGAAATTTATAGTATAACAGAAAATGGTCTTGATTTAAAATATCAATTTGATTTTTCTGAGCTTAAAGTTCCTGAGTCATACTGGGAAATGGATGCTATCCCAGGATTTGAAATGATTGATCGGAATGGCTTTGCGAACATTGAATTCGTAGCAGAAAATAGTCAATTTGTAATTTTTGATATTTTTCTTCAAAAAGAAGGTGTGATTTGGAAGGAATTTGTAATCCAAAATAAGGACTCAAAAGAAGCTCGAAAAATAAAAGTAAATACAGAAATAAATGGTCATTTAATGACTCCAATAGGTTTGGAAAATGATACTATATTATTTATTAGCTATGCGCCGTACCTAGTTCAAAATAAACAAAATTTGAATCTTTCTCAGGAAGCTCTATCAGTAATTGATACCATTAATGAAGATGATAATCCAGCAATCTTTTATGCTAAAATTCCTAACCTATAATACCCTATTTTTTCTTGTTCTGATGGTTTCTCTAAGTTGCACAAATTCTGGAAATCATCAGGAGGAGTATATTCCTATACTTCATACAGATCGTGTGAAGGTAATTAGAGTTCCTGAAACTAAACGAGAGACACCTAATTCATCCAGCAGGTATCAAGTAGTTACTTATACCACGGGTGTTGGAAAGTGGTCATTCTTACAGTATCCCTGGGAGGAGAGTCATATGGATCATCCAGAATTTGAATATATTTTTTATTATGCAGGAAAAGATACTTCTGGATTGAAAGAATGGATGTCATCAAGTCAATTCCCATACCCTATTTTATTCGATAGTGAAGGGGAGTTTAAAAAAGCAAATATTAGAGATAATTCGTTAACAAGTATTTCTTTTGTAGTGAAGGACGGCGATATCATAGAGTTTTCAAATCCTTCTCTCAAAAATTTTGATGAAGTGCTCACCGCATTGTATGATGAAAACTAGATTTCTCTAGACTTAAATTTTAGATTTTTTTATCTTCCTACTGGGAGAGATTCCATCAATATTTCATATTTTAATTGGATGCAAGATAGCTCTGATTTTTTGATCCGAAATACACTTGAGCCGGGTGATCTTGGGCAGGTCGCTGCCTTGCATGGGAAAGTGTATTCAGAAGAGCATGATTTTGGGTTGGGATTCGAAGCCTACGTAATGGAAAGCTTACTGGAATTCTATCGTGCATATGATCTGAAAAAGGATCGTGTGTGGGTGGTAGAAAGTGAAGGCAAATTGATAGGCTTTGTATTACTCATGCATCGCCCAGCTAACCGCGCACAGTTGAGGTATTTTATCTTAGCGAAAGAATTTCGTGGACGTGGAATTGGAAGCAGGTTGATGAAAGAGTGGATGGAGTTTTACAGAGCTTCTAATTATGATGCAGCCTATTTGTATACTACCTCAGGGTTAGATGCGGCCGTTAGTTTGTATGAAAAAATGGGCTTCAAAAAGATCAGCGAAATGAAATCGATGAATTTTGGAATGCCCATGCTGGAACAGTATTATGAGTTAATCACTCATCCGAAAAAGTAGGCTTCGACTTATATCGTGTCATGAAAAATTTGTAAGTGGTTAGTAGTTTCCTTAAACCACTAACCGCTTACATCAACTACTACCTACACTTCTCTATGATCTTCAAAGTCTCCGTTATTTTAGTCTCCAGAAGATCGAATTGCTGATTTTTGATCCAGTCTTTTTTGAAGAGTTGAGATCCCATTCCTACACAATATACGCCTGCGTCAAACCATTCTTTCAGGTTTTCTTCAGTGGGTTCCACCCCGCCAGTTGGCATGATATGCAAATCCGGATATACTGACTTGGCGGCTGCAACAAATGCAGATCCTACGACATTTCCCGGAAAAGCCTTTACCAAATTTGCTCCAAGTTTTTTTGCTTTGAAAATCTCAGTCATAGTCGCACATCCGGGAATCCAAGAAACTTCCTTGGAATTGCAGTAGACAGCCAGTTCGGGTATCAAAGCCGGAGAAACGATAAAATCTGCCCCGGCTTCTACAAATGCATTTGCATCTTCAGTTGTGAAAATAGTGCCAATGCCCATGACCATATCCGGATATTTTCCCGCAGCATAAGTGTATAGCTCTTTGAAAATATCCAGGGAGTTGGTCGCCCGATTTGTGAATTCAAAAACTCGAATTCCTGCTTTGTAAGAGGCGTCAAGTACGCCCTTTGCTACTTCAATATCTTCATGATTGAAAACAGGGATCATCCCTGTGTCACTCATGGCTTGTAGCATTTCATTGTTTGAAAATTTCATATGTTTATAATAGTTTTTCAATGGTCATACCTGCCTACCGGCAGGCAGGTGGAATCTCGCAGAGTTTAAAATTATTCTAGTGTGTGCCACTTGAGTCATGCTCGATTTCATACTTATTTTTAGCGTAAAAGTTTACCAACATTTTTTCCTTCTACCAGCTGATTTACCTCATCAATGGAGACGAAATTTGCATCTCCTGGAATAGAATGCTTTAATACCGAGGCAGCAACCGCAAAGTCCAAGGCGTTCTGGTCATCTAAATGGAGTAAGCCATAAATCAGTCCGGCCATATAGGCATCTCCACCTCCGATTCTGTCTACGATATGAGTCATTTCGTAGGTTTTGGATTCGAGCAGAGATTCATTATTCCAAAGGACGCCATTAAGATTGTTTTCCGAAGCACTAATAGAATCACGGTGTGTTGTAGAAACATACTGCAGGTTTGGGCACAAGGTTTTTGCTTTTTCGCAGGCTTGCAAATAATCTGCTTCCTTGATTCCCATGCAGTTTTCGAAGTCTGTCAATCCAGCAATGATCAAGTGTGATGGCTCTATCAATTCGGGCATGATATCCATCGGGCCTTTTCCATATTGCCATAGATTTCTGCGGTAATTGATGTCGGCACTGATTTTTACCCCAAGTTTAGAAGCTGCTTCTACAGCGGATTTGCAAAGGTCAGCAGCGGATTGGGAAATGGCCGGAGTAATTCCCGTCCAGTGAAACCAGTCCGCACCTTCAAATATTTTTTCCCAATCAAAATCTTTCACGTTCACTTTTGCAAATGCAGAATCAAAGCGATCATAGATGATTTTTGATGAGCGCTGCATAGCCCCGTTTTCGACAAAGTAAACCCCCATTCTTCCTTCATTAAATCGAATAGAAGAAGTGTCAACTCCCGAAAATCTAAGTGTGTTTACAGCTGCTTGTCCGATTTCGTGGTCTGGAAATGAAGTCACATGTGCAGCAGATAACCCCCAATAGGCAAGAGAAACAGCCACATTTGCTTCAGCACCGCCATAGTTGACTTCGTAGGATTGTGTATTTACAAAGCGCTCATGCCCAGGAGTGGAAAGGCGGAGCATGATTTCGCCAAGCGTGATTATTCTTTTATTCATCGATAGGATGTTTTACTATTTTGGATTTATCGAAAAATTGGAATGACAATTTTTATTCCTTTTGATCTTAATGATTAGACAATAATAAATGCCATTTATTGGTTTACCAATAAATCCAATTCAATACTTTGCCAAAAACGAAATTATTCTCCTTAAAAATTGCTGAGAGTTTAACGACAGAAGTGGATTTCTTTGGGTTTTACCATGCCCCTTCAGAATATTTTTCTAATTTTGCCCCAATTTGGACTTAAGCAAAATTTTCCCATTCCCATCAATCTCCCTCTCTAATGCCTAAAGATAGCAGTATAAAGCACGTTCTCATCATTGGTTCAGGTCCCATCGTTATTGGTCAAGCTTGCGAATTTGATTACGCAGGTTCCCAAGCTTCCAGGTCTCTTCGTGAAGAAGGCATCACTGTGACGCTGATCAATTCCAATCCTGCAACGATCATGACCGATCCGGTCACAGCAGATAATGTGTATTTGCTTCCTTTGGAAAAGAAATCCATTGTAAAAATCCTTAAAGATCATCCAGATATCGATTCCGTCCTACCTACTATGGGTGGGCAGACTGCATTGAATCTTGCTATAGACTGTGAAAAAGGCGGTGTATGGGCAAAATACGGTGTTAATATGATCGGTGTAGATATCGATGCG
This sequence comes from Algoriphagus aurantiacus, assembly GCF_035156405.1. Lineage (NCBI taxonomy): Bacteria > Pseudomonadati > Bacteroidota > Cytophagia > Cytophagales > Cyclobacteriaceae > Algoriphagus > Algoriphagus aurantiacus. Next base: position 289,940 of record NZ_JAXRUT010000004.1, read on the forward strand.
ATTGATACGGCCGAAAACCGTGAAAAATTCAAAGCACTGATGGAAAAAATCGGTGTTGGAGTTTGCAAAGGTTCTACTGCCACCTCTTTTCTTCAGGGAAAAGAAATAGCCCAAGAAATAGGGTTTCCATTGATCATCAGAGCTTCTTATACACTAGGTGGCGCAGGTGGAGCATTTGTAGAAACTGCTCAAGAATTTGAACAAGCACTGTCTGCAGGCCTGCAAGCCTCTCCTGTACATGAAGTATTGATCGAGCAAAGTATCCTCGGCTGGAAAGAATATGAGCTGGAGGTAATGCGTGATAATATCGGTAACATGATTGTGATCTGTTCGATTGAGAACTTTGATCCGATGGGTGTGCATACGGGGGATTCTATCACGGTAGCACCGGCGATGACCTTGCCTGACACCACGTATCAGCGCATGAGGAATTATGCCATCACGATGATGAACAGCATCGGGAATTTTGCAGGAGGATGTAATGTGCAGTTCTCGGTCAGCCCTGATAATTCAGAAATTATCGGAATCGAGATCAATCCACGCGTTTCCCGATCTTCAGCTTTGGCATCTAAAGCAACTGGTTATCCAATTGCAAAGGTTGCAGCTAAGCTGGCTGTAGGTTACAACTTGGATGAGTTGAAAAACTCAATTACCGGGACAACTTCAGCATTTTTTGAGCCATCAATAGATTATGTGATTGTTAAGGTGCCTCGTTGGAACTTTGATAAATTCAAGGGTGCTGACAGAAGATTAGGACTATCGATGAAGTCGGTGGGTGAAGTAATGGGAATCGGAAGAAACTTCCAGGAAGCGCTTCAGAAAGCCTGTCAATCACTTGAGATTAAGAGAAATGGACTTGGAGCAGATGGCAAAGAATTGCGTAATCAGGATGAGATTTTGTATTCCTTGGCTAATCCTAGCTGGAACAGACTTTTCCATATCTATGATGCATTCAAACTCGGGATCTCCTTCCGTACGATCCAGGATTTGACCAAGATCGACAAGTGGTTCTTGAAGCAAATAGAGGAGTTGATTCATCTGGAAAAAGAAATTGAGAAATTTAAACTTGATACAATTCCTGTTGAGCTGATGGATCTTGCAAAGCGTAAAGGCTATGCGGACCGTCAAATCGCACACTTGTTAGACTGCTTAGAAAGCGAAGTTTTCGATAAGCGCTACAAGGAGATGGGAATCAAGCGTGTGTATAAATTGGTTGATACCTGCGCAGCAGAATTTGAGGCCAAAACACCTTATTACTACTCTTCATTTGGCTCTGAAAATGAATCTGTAAAATCAGATCGTAAAAAAGTGGTAGTTCTTGGCTCCGGTCCAAACCGTGTAGGCCAAGGAATCGAGTTTGATTATTCCTGTGTCCATGGAGTTTTGGCAGCCAAAGAATGCGGCTACGAGACCATCATGATCAACTGTAACCCAGAGACGGTTTCCACGGACTTTGATATCGCAGATAAGTTATATTTTGAGCCGGTATTCTGGGAGCATATTTACGAGATTATCCTTCACGAGCAGCCTGAAGGTGTAATTGTTCAGCTGGGTGGTCAGACTGCATTGAAGCTCGCTGAGAAGCTCGAGAAATACGGAATCAAAATTATTGGAACCAGCTTTGAAGCCCTGGATCTAGCAGAAGATAGAGGAAGATTCTCTTCTCTTTTGAAAGATCTCAATGTCCCTTATCCTGAGTTTGGTACCATTCACAATACTGACGAAGCGCTAGAGCTTTGCAAGACGATTGGTTTTCCGCTGTTGGTGCGTCCTAGCTATGTGTTGGGTGGTCAAGGGATGAAGATTGTGATCAACGAGAAGGAACTTGAACAACATGTCGTGGATGTCTTAAGAGACATTCCGAATAATGAGATATTGCTGGATCACTTCTTAGAGGGAGCTATCGAAGCAGAAGCTGATGCGATTTGTGATGGGGAGAATGTGTATATCATCGGAATCATGCAGCACATCGAACCGGCGGGAATTCACTCCGGTGATTCTTACGCAGTGCTTCCTCCCTATAATCTGGGAGATTTGGTGATTCGTCAGATTGAAATCTACACAGAGAAAATAGCATTGGCACTTAGAACTGTCGGTTTGATCAATATTCAGTTTGCGATCAAAAATGACAAAGTCTATATCATCGAAGCAAATCCTAGAGCTTCTCGCACGGTACCATTTATTTGCAAAGCGTACAGAGAACCTTATGTAAACTATGCCGTAAAGGTGATGTTAGGGGAGAAAAAAGTGACTGATTTTGAATTCAAACCTTACAAGAAAGGTTATGCTATCAAAGAACCAGTTTTCTCTTTCCATAAATTCCCGAAAGTAAATAAAGAATTGGGTCCTGAAATGAAATCTACCGGTGAAGCGATTTACTTTATCGATGATCTGATGGATGATTATTTCTTGAAAATCTACGCAGAGAGAAATCTGTATTTGAGTAGATAATTTCGAACCAAAAAAAAGAGCCGATGGGCGGATTATTAAAATTTGTAGTTATCCTTTTAGGGATTGGCTGGCTTCTTGGCCAGCTAATCCGTTATTTTCTTAGAAGCAAACTGGCAAAGTTTGCGCAACAGGTGAATGAAGTTGCCAAGGAGGAGCAACGTGCCCAGCGGCATGCTTCTACGCCAAAGGATGAAGTAGTCGTGGACTATATGCCTAAACAACAGAAAGAAAAGATCAACAAGGATATCAAAGGCGGAGAATACGTCGATTACGAAGAAGTGAAGGAATAATCCTTCACTTTTTTATTTCCTTATAAACCACGAAGAGCACAAAGTTTCGCGAAGTTGATGTTTATGAAAAATATAGTAAAGCTGGACTATTAAACCCTGATGGTGGGTCGCATGCTCATTTTTCCATCTTGCACCAAAAAACCTTAAATCCACTTTGGGTTTTAGTACCGATCAAAAAGTCTTCTCCACCGTCTTTTACCCCCAATTTTTTCTTCAGTACTTCTGAGCCTGTGGCGTAATTTCGAGTGATTACATTCACCTTTCCTGAAGGGAATAGTTTTTTAATTTCGGCTTTCTTCGGCTGTACTTCTTGTATGACTTGGAATATTCTAGCCGGGATTTCTTTCGGAACTTCAGATGAAGTATATAAGTGGGTATTTGGGTCTAGTTTGGCCAGACTATACCGCTTTCCAAAAATCTTAAATGCACCTGCCTTTAATACTGCCGAAAATGGCTCAATCAAATACTTTTCTACTTTCCCGAACTTTGAGGTAATTCCTTCTTCCTCGCTTGGATCAAATAAGAAGTTAGTTTCTTTGATCCCTAAATCAATTGCTTCGATTGACAAAGTGGAGGCGACTGGGTTTTTGCTCCAGTGTAAAAGCAACTCTTTCACTTCGTTTCTCACAGATATCACCTGTACTTTCTGGATATCCGGGAGCTCTGAGATTGCTTGGGATATGTCGAGCATGGGTGATACTTTCAACAAAATCGAGTCGGCTTTGCTTTTCATCATTTCCCATGAGCTGACCACGTCAGGCTCGCAATCTTCCAGTTTGTATAGCTTTTGGTTTCCTTTTCCTCTTCGTGCAGGATCAGCATAGATCAGATCAAAATGCTGTTTTGTCTGAGCTAAAAACTCTAGCCCGTCACCTTTTACTCTGGTGAATTTAGATGGAGCAAGAATTTCCAAATTATGGGTTGCAATTTCAGCTAACTCCTCTTGCTGTTCGCAGTAAATGGCTTTTTCGAAATTCTTACTCAGAAAATAACTATCCACTCCAAAACCGCCTGTGAGATCTATCATCAGTTTCCCATTTCTATCTCTAGCCTTGAATTCAGCAGTTTGCTCTGATGAACTTTGTTCCAAAGAAATAGAAGCTGGGAAAATCAATTGTGGATTGGAAGACCAAGAAGGTAGTTTTTTGGCTGCTTTTTGTCGTGTAGAGATCTGCTGCACAGCCGCTTTTAGGTCAAAATCGGTTTTGCCCTGATGCCTAAATAGCAAAAGTGCAGGATCTTCCGTAAGATGATCCTGCACAAATTGTTGGAAGTCTGCCCGGTGATATTGGGTCAAATCCATTAAATCAAACCGTTTTCGAGCGCGTATTCAGCGATTTGCACGGCGTTGGTTGCGGCACCTTTTCTAAGGTTATCTGCCACAATCCACATATTTAGCGTATTTGCCTGAGATTCATCTCTTCTCAAGCGGCCTACGAATACCTCGTCTTTCTTATGCGCAGTGATTGGCATTGGGTAAATGAAATTGGCGGGATCATCCTGAACGATTACACCAGGAGCAGCCGCAAGTAGCTCACGCACCTCTGCCAAATCAAAGTCTTCTTTGAACTCCACATTTACCGCCTCAGAGTGACCACCCATAGTTGGGATTCTCACTGTGGTCGCAGTCACTTGTATGGCATTGTCACTGAAGATTTTCTTAGTCTCGTTGATCATTTTCATTTCCTCCTTCGTGTAGCCGTTAGCTTGGAACACATCGATATGAGGAAGTACGTTCATGTCAATTTTGTGCGGATAGACCATTTCGGCTTTTTCTCCTGCACGCTCAGCCATCATCTGATCCACCGCTGCTTTGCCAGTACCCGTCACTGACTGGTAAGTGGACACTACAACTCTTTTGATGCCGTAGCGCTGGCGCAAAGGCTCTAGAGCCAAGACCATCTGTATCGTAGAGCAATTAGGATTGGCGATTATCTTATCTTCCTTGGTCAGTTCTTTTGCGTTGATTTCCGGTACGATCAGTTTTTTGGTCGGATCCATTCTCCAAGCCGAAGAATTATCAATAACGATAGTGCCTACCTCAGCAAACTTTGGAGCCCATTCTATGGAAGTGCTTCCGCCAGCCGAAAATATCGCTACTTCAGGTTTCAATGAAACCGCCTCCGCAAGTCCAATAACAGTGTAGGGTTTACCCTTATATTCAATCTGTTTACCTACAGACCGCTCACTGGCGACTAATAGAAGTTCGTCAAAAGGGAAATTGTGCTCCGCGAGCACCTCTAGGATTTCTGAGCCTACCAAGCCGGTAGCTCCTACCACTGCTAATTTCATGTGTTTATAATTTGATTTTCAAAGGCCACATGGAATCTCGCATGCATTCTAATCATCCCAGTGTGTGGAACTTGAGTCATGCTCGATTTCATCTGTTAATAATTTGTTTCCAAAGGTCAGATGGAATCTCGCCCAATTTAAAATCATCCCTGTGTTTGATGATTGAATCACGCTCGATTTCATCAGATTTAAAGTAGTTGTTGAAAATTTTTGAAGCACAAAAGTAAGGGCTATCAATTCATTTTCAGGCCTGTCGCTCAAATATTTTGAGCAAATCTCAAGAAAAATCAACAAAAAATATAGTTTGAGATGTTTTGATTATTATATTTAGGCTAGACTTTTTATCTGACTAGCGCATGCTTGGCTTATTTTTTATTTGGCAATTGATCTATTTCTCTGTTTTAGTACAGAGTGACTCACAGGCTGAGTTTAGTAATCAGGTTCAAACTTTTGAAGGTGAATTTAATATACAGAGCTATCCAAATGAGTTTTTGCCTGGCTGGTATGCAAATGAGCTCAGAGGTACTTCCTCCCGCATTTATCAGGCAAATAGTGTGGGTAAGAATGGCAGCAAAGCTTTGGCTGTTCAGCCTATTTCTACATTTAATGGGGAAGTTAATATTCGGCTTTCTCCCCAAGGACTCAACGATCCAAAGGTAAGATTTTGGGCCAGATCAGTTAGAAACGGCTCCGGCAGCAGATCTGCCGAGGTTTTTTACAGTTGGGGTATGGACTTGGATGGAAATTATTCTGAGCGAGAAATCTTAGATGGAGCAAATGAATTTGCAAATGAGGATCAGGAGTTCAGGCTGTTTGAGTTAGTCTTGCCAGATGTTTTTTCTGAAAGTGCAGAAGTTTTTCTCCGTCTGGAAATACGCTACGGTTCAGGTGTAGGAAGTTGTGCCAAATGGCTGATGGATGATTTTGAGTTTGGAGAATTTGTAGAAGACAAAACCCCTCCAAAGGTGAAACGTGTTCGCGGTTTTGATTCAAATCAAGTAGAAATTCAATTCAATGAAGCAATAGACCCTATCTTTTCGGAGTTTCTTATCAATTATAAGTTGAATGAGCTAGAGCCGATAGAAGCTAAGCTCACGACTGATTCTTTGGTGTATTTGAGCTTTGAAGAAAAGCTTGAGATAGGTAAAAGCTATGACATGGAGATTTTACAAATCCCTGATCTAGAAGGAAACTTCCTGCAGGACACCGTCATTTCCTTTCAGTTTTTTGACCCGACCTATATCCCTCCCAAGACCTTGGTGATCAATGAAATCATGCCTGCACCCAAAGCTGATTTGGATCTTCCAAATGTGGAATATGTTGAGATCTATCAGGCTGGAGAATATGCTGTACGACTTGAGGGAGTTTCTTTGTCAAATTCCAGATCCACCGTGAATCTCCAAGATGAATGGATTCTTCCTGGAGAGATTATACTTTTGGTACCTGAAAATCAAGCTTCTCTTCTGGCCGAATATGGGAAGGTGATTCCTGTTAAGAGTTGGCCTACACTTTTGAATTCAGGTGATCAGCTAAGTCTGAAAGATGATCAGGGAAAGCTGATTGATATGGTGTCGTATTCTACAAGTAGCTGGGGAGGGAGTGAATTTGCCAGTGGAGGATACAGCCTGGAAGTTGCAAATCCCTTTTACGCATGCGAGCAATCGGATTTGCTTAGTCCATCGATTGATCCGCTTAGAGGTTCGCCCGGCAGACAAAATTCGATTTTTGATTTATCTCCAGATGAAAATCTACCAGTTCTGAATTCTTTTGAATTCACTTCTTCGAAAAGTCTCTTAGTAACATTTTCCAAACCAATTCTAGCTGATTTTGATAAATCAAACTTTGTGTTTGAGCCAAGTTTGGAAATTGATTCCATCGCAAATACAAGTTCCAAGCAAATATCTCTTCACTTTTCGGAGGAAGTCACGCCCAATAAAATTTACAGTTTGGACATTAAAGATTTGACAGATTGCTCTGGGAATAGCTTTCTCCAATCTGAGTCTTTACAACTTGTTTTGCCAGTTCAGGCCAAAATTGGGGACGTGTTGATTAATGAACTTTTGTTCAATCCTAAAACAGGCTCGCCGAAGTTTGTAGAATTGATCAATGTGACGGATAATTACCTTGAAGTCAAAGACTGGAAACTGGCGAATCTTGATGACGTGGGAGAAGTAGATCAAGTAAAACAACTCAGTGAAAACTCCATCATTATTCCACCGAAAGGATTTGTGGCAATCACGACCAACCCGGATATGTTAAAGCTTGATTTTCCTAAATCGGCATTTGGGGAGTTTGTCAAAATCGTAACGCTTCCAAGCTATCCAATTGCTGGCGGTACTGTGGTTTTATTGGATTCTGCAGAGGCTGTTGCGGAGTCATTTACTTATTCTGAAGATCTTCATCATCCGCTTTTGAGAGATCCTAAGGGCGTTTCGCTAGAGCGACTTTCAAGGGAGTCACCAGCCACATTACCTGCTAACTGGCATTCGGCATCTTCAATGGAGGAGTATGCGACTCCAGGTAGAAGAAATTCTCAAGTGATCGATGGAGAATTCGAAGGAGAGTTGATTCAAATCGATCCAGCCATTTTTGATCCTGAAGGAAGCAATGGAAATACCTTTACTACTTTCCGATATGAACTTGGTCAAAGCGGATGGATCGGAAGTTTTAGGGTTTATTCCACCTCGGGTCAGTTGATTCAAGTGCTAGCGCAAAATGAACTACTAGGCGCATCAGGATTATTTACTTGGACAGGAACGGATAGTCAGGGAAAGATAGTAAGGCCAGGATACTACATACTTTTAGTAGAACTATACGACTTGTCTGGTCAGGTTAAGACGATTCGTAAGACTGTAATTATTGCTTCTAAACTTTAACCTGAAATATGCATTAGCTAATCTACTGCGGGTTTAAGTTGCTTTATAATCAGTCGTTTTGCTGCTGTTTTCGAATTCTCCATAGCGGGGCTATGCCTCATTCTCCAAACAGCCTAATTCTCTTGCAACTTGAACCCTTCCCGAAAAGAACCGGGACAGGCTGCTACGAAACCTAATGCAAATCCAGGTTTAACTTTTTGTAATTATTTAGGGTTTTCAATTGGATAAAATTGTATCTTAAGATGCTTAACTCCCCGAACCCATGGAAAAAGACCTTATCACCCAAGCTTTGCAGATGATTCACTTGCGGAATGGGAAAGACCTCAAAGAAGTTTCTCAGTACTTGAATATGAAGTATCGAGTGGATGTAGATCCGTTAGTTCTCCAAAGTCGCTTAAAGAAGTTAATACTTGAAGAAAAAGCCGTCGCATGATGGCTTTTTTTTTACCTCCTGAACTGCAGTGTGTAGATTAATTTCGTCCAAAACAGAAATTTTTAAAACACTCAATAAATCCTTGACTCAGATATCAAAATGCCATTTGTTGGAAAGTGAGCCTTATCATTTTAAATAATAATGAAGTAGAAGAGTTTGTAGTTGTTTGATTATCAGTATTTTTGAAATCCGGAATGAGGTTTAGTTTTTTTATTTGTGGCTTTGGTAAAAAATCAAACATGTTTTTTCTTAGTGACACTTTCTGTTTATAAACCCTTTCTTTAAAAATTGGGCTTCTTTTCAGTGAAATGCTAAGTCCGGAACTCTTGGAAATCCAACGCGTAAATGTATTTTAGAGAACTAATTCTAAAAAAACAACTGTCCCAATACTGTTACCTAATTTTAGTTGGCCATGAGCAAGGAAGATAAGACCGCATATTCCCAAGAAGAATTAAAAGAATTCGAGGGAATTATTTTAAAGAAACTTCAAAGTGCAAAAGAAGAACTGCACGGCTTGAAAGAGTCATTGAGTAAGAAAAATGATAGTGGCACTGACTACACAGCATCTACTTCAAAATTGCTGGAAGACGGAGCTGATACATTAGAGCGTGAGAGCCAAAATCAACTGGCTGCCAGACAGCAGAAGTTTATCATTAATCTTGAAAATGCTTTGATTCGGATAAAAAACGGAACCTACGGTATTTGTGTAGATACGGGTAAGCTTATCGCGAAAGAAAGACTGATGGCTGTACCTCACACTATGCATTCGATCGAAGCAAAACTTGCTAAGAAATAAGCGTTGGATTTTCTCCATAGGCATATTGAAGCATTGATTTTTTGTGCTCCAAATCCTTTACCCAAGGAGGAGATAGTTAAGTGCCTGAGTGAAATGTTTGAGGCTGAGATTCCTGATGATCATGTGAATCAAGCTATTCATGACTTGACCGAAAAATACCAGTCAGAGGATTTTTCCTTTCAACTGGAGCATTTGGGTGGGGGGTATCAATTTTTGACCAAACCTTCTTATCAAACCTCCATTGCTATTCTTCTTCGTCAGCAATCCCAGAAGAGACTGTCAACTGCACAGCTTGAGACCTTATCGATTATCGCCTACAAGCAACCTGTGACCAAGGGTGATATTGAGCAAATCCGGGGAGTGAATAGTGATTACTCCGTACAGAAGCTTTTGGAAAAAGAGTTGGTGGATATCAAGGGTAAGTCTGAGGGGTTGGGAAAGCCAATTCTGTATGGCACATCTAGCAAGTTTATGGAGTACTTTGGGATCAATTCGCTTTCTGATTTGCCTCAACCAAAAGATTTTTCTCAACCAGACAACCAGATCGGAGAGGAGCGAGATTAGTTAATACAGTTATCCACAATACCAGCATAGCAAAGTTTAGTAAATGAACCTCAGCCATTGATAAAAAACCTACGTGCAGTTACACGGAGATGCACACCTAATCAATTAGCTTTACTTTAGCCAGTTGAGCTATTAAGTACTTTTTGCCGGATTTCACTTCATGACACAAGACTCGCGTTCTTCGAGTTTCTCCCTTTTCAAATTCTCTTCCTGAAAGCAAAAATCGATTTCCAGGCTTTAGATCGGATAGAAAAACATTCCCTGGATTGATACTTTTATCATCGTATTTACTCATTTCCTTCATTAGAAAAAGATCCCTTGCTGAACTGGCTTTTGGGCTTTTCATATGCTTGCGCAAAGGAATGAGTAGATCAATAGGGAAGAAGCTGCTAGAAAGAACAGGAATCATTAATTGCTGAAAAGTTGATTTCCACTCAGCTCCATGCGGCGCAATTTCAATTCCAAACCTTACAAAGGCATGTAGATGTGCTACTTCATGAATGTAAGTTAGTAGAAACTGATAGGGGTTGAGATCCGCGTTGATGGTTATAGTCTGGATCTGTCGGTCTCTTCGGTACCTGAAGTCTCCCAATTTCGATTTGCGGGTAGCGGTAGTTTTGAATGAAAAAGGCTCTTTTTCCCAAAGTTCGACTGCATAATTGACAGCAGCAGATGGAAGCTTTTGTGCTAATATTTCCTTCAGTTTTTCAGAGCTACTCATACCGAAAAATACAAAAAAAAGTCCCGCAGATGCGGGACTCAATACATTTAGAAAAGGAAGAATTATTGAGCTGGCTCAACAACCTCGATAGTCTCTTCTACTACTACAGTAGTATCAGCTTCTTCGATAATGATTTCTTCCTCTACAGTTGGCTCTTCAACTACCTCGATAGTCTCAGTCTCTTCTTTAACTTCTTTGTTACCGCATGACGCTACAGCGAACATGCTAGCGATTGCGAAAATTGCAAATACCTTTTTCATTTTTTGTGGTTTTCTTAATTACTCTGCAAATGTATTACAGTTTTGATCAATAAAACAATAGATGATTAAATATATTTTATTTGTTTTTATAAATAATTTTTACTGGAACCCCCTCGAAATCAAAGTTTTCACGGAGTCTGTTTTCCAAGTATCTCGTGTAAGGAGATTTTATGTATTGGGGTAGGTTACAGAAAAACGCAAACACCGGGTTCTTGGTAGGAAGCTGAGTGGTATATTTAATCTTGATGTACTTGCCTTTCCATGCTGGCGGAGGGTATCTTTCGATTTCAGCGAGCATGACGTCGTTCAATTTGGAAGTAGGGATACGACGGGTTTTATTTTCATATACTTTCACCGCCAGCTCAATCGCCTGGAATATCCGCTGCTTTTCGATCACCGAAGTGAAGATGATTGGAATCCACTTATTTTCTCCCAATTTTTCCAACATATCATCTTTGATTTTCCCCATGGTTTTATGGTCTTTTTCAATCAAATCCCACTTGTTTACCATGATCATCACGCCCTTGTTGTTTTTGATGGCGAGGGAAATCAAGTTCATGTCCTGAGATTCAAGCCCTCGGGTGGCATCCACCATGACAATGACTACGTCTGATTCCTCCAAAGTTCTTAAAGAACGCATGACAGAGTAGAATTCCACATCCTCTGTTACCTTGGATTTTTTTCTGATTCCAGCAGTATCTGTGATGATAAAGTCTTGGCCAAAAAGCTGATACCTCGTATGGATAGAATCTCTTGTTGTTCCAGCTTCATCTGTGACAATTGAGCGGTCTTTACCGATTAGGGCATTCAGGAAGGATGATTTACCGACATTTGGTCTTCCAAGAATCGAAATCTTTGGCGTGTCTGCGTCTGGATCTTCTATTCCTTCATCTTCGAAATGTGTAATCATCTCATCTAAAAGCTCTCCAGTGCCACTACCACTGGCAGATGCGATTGGATAAACCTCAAAGTCGCTTACTCCCAATGCGTAAAACTCATGGGCAGCGAAGCTTTTCTCTTGATTGTCCGCTTTGTTAGCCACTACATAGATAGGTTTCTTGGTGCCTCGTAGTTCTTTGGCAAATTCACTATCCAGATCCGTAAGGCCCGTGTGGCAATCCACAATGAAAAGAATTACATCAGCTTCTTCGATGGCAAGTTTCACCTGCTTACGAATCTCAGCTTCGTACATATCTGTAGAGCCAGTTACGTATCCACCAGTGTCAATTACGGAGAAGAACTTACCGGCCCACTGCGCATGTCCATAGTGACGATCGCGAGTCACTCCGCTCATATTGTCTTCAATCGCCTTTCGTTCTTCTACCAGACGGTTGAAAAGAGTGGATTTGCCCACGTTAGGCCGTCCTACTATCGCTACTATATTTGCCATGATCAGGTTGGGTCGTACCCAAATTTTTTCAGTTTCAATTTATTTTTTCTCCAGTCTTGCTCCACCTTTACAAAGGTTTCTAGGAAGACTTTCTTGCCGAAGAACTTTTCTAGTTCTTCACGGGCTTGTATCCCCACTTTTTTTAGAGCTGCACCTTTGTCGCCTATGATGATGCCTTTTTGGCTATCTCTTTCTACATAGATTATGGCACGGACGCTGATAATATTTTTTTTCACTTTAAAGTCTTCTATGGAGACCTCAGAGCTGTAGGGGATTTCTTTTTTGTAATTCTCGAAGATTTTCTCACGGATAATCTCAGAGGCAAAGAACCGTTCGGATCGATCGGAAAGTTCCGCTTTGTCGTAAAAAGCAGGGTGCTCAGGAAGCCTATCCAGAATTTCCTGTATAATTTTTTCTGTGTTAAACTTTTCCCCTGCGGAAATCGGAATAACTAATTCAGATTTAATTCTTGAAGTCCAATAAGCGGTTATTTCTTCCAGTTGACCTGGCTTGGCTAAATCAATCTTGTTGATGACCAATAATACAGGAACGCCTGATTCGTTGATTTTCTCGATCACATGCTCAATATCTGCATCTGTCTCGAAAAGATCTGTGACAAAAAGAATGATGTCAGCATCTTCCAGGGAGATGTTTACGAAGCTCATCATGTTCTTCTGAAGTTCGTACTGAGGCTTGAGCATTCCTGGTGTATCCGAAAAAACAATTTGATAATTTTCGGAATTTGTCAATCCAATAATTCTGTGTCGGGTAGTCTGCGCTTTAGAAGTAATGATCGAAATACGCTCACCTACAAGGATATTCATCAATGTAGACTTGCCCACATTTGGTTTTCCTATGATGTTGACAAAGCCTGCTTGATGTTTTTGTGAATCCATTGTAGAAATTTTTTACGAAGGTACTTGATTTTGTAGAGTTTCTCCTTACCTTTGTACCACAATATCGGGGAAGGCTAGTCGCCAGAAGCGAAAATGTAAGCCAGAAGGGCTTTAAAGTCAGAAATTCTTAGAATTAAAATATATCGCGGGATGGAGCAGTTGGTAGCTCGTCGGGCTCATAACCCGAAGGTCACAGGTTCGAGTCCTGTTCCCGCTACTACGAAGCCGGTCAGAAATGATCGGCTTTTTTGTTGCTCAGAAGTTTGATTAGATTGAAATGAAACCCTTATTACCAATTCTCAATTCATCCTTGCCAACTTATTATACTTATTTCTGTACTCGATAGGAGTGAGTCCGGTGATCTTTTTGAAAGTAGTTCGAAATGCTTTGGTGTCTGAGTAGCCTACATCAAACATGACTTCGGTGATGTTTTTCATTGTAGTTTCAAAACTTCGTTTGGCGGCCTCGACTTTTACACGCTGAATATATTCGAGTACGGAATTATTGGTGACTCGCTTAAATCTACGCTCAAAACTTCTCCTGCCTAACGCCACTTGATCTGCGAGTACATCCACAGTTATACGTTCTTCGAGCTGTTTTTCTATGTATTCCTGCGCTTTTTTTACAGCCTCATCCTGATGGGATTTCTGGCCTTTGAATATGGAGAAAGCAGTCTGGCTATCTCTGTCTATGTCTATCGCGAAGTACTTAGCAGTTAATATTGCAATTTCCCTATCTGCATATTTTTCAACCATGTGAAGCAGTAAGTTCCAATAGGAATGAGCCCCGCCGCTGGAATATATCCCATTTTCCTCCGTCACGATAGCTCCGTCCAAAACTTCCACTTCAGGATAAAATTCTCGGAATTGATTTGCAAATCCCCAATGCGTAGAACATTTTTTACCATTTAGTAACCCTGTAGCGCCCAATAGGAAGGCACCTACGCAAAGCGATGCAATCTCTGTCCCTGCATTGTATTGTTCTTTTATCCAAGGAATATAGGCTTCGTTAGCCTCTACGGCCTGTTTCATGTCTCCGAAAAGTGCAGGGATCACCACTAGATCCGGAGGAGTAGCCGTAGGCAAAAGCTGATCTGGAAATACGGAATAGCGTTTGTTATTTAATTTGACTTCCGGGTTCAACCCCACGAGTTCAACATGAAAAAGAGGATCTCCTCCGGATTTGATCATGAAATCATTAACGGCAGAAAAACAATATTGGGGGTCCGCAATTGCTTGCAAAACAGATTGTTCCGGAACTAGAATAGCAATATTTTTCATAACTTGAATTTAATATTCCCTGTCGCAATTCGCCTATCATTTGTCTGAATTGAACAGTGTGAGTCGATCCCTTACTTGATAAATTTGTTAAGTAAATTTTTAAAAATAAACCAGAATATCATGACTACTACTCAAAAAACCAAAATTACCGTTCAAACAATTGTTGATGCACCTTTAGAAACTGTTTGGAACTACTTTACTCAGCCCAGCCACATCATCCATTGGAATAATGCTTCTCCTGATTGGCATACACCAAGAGCAGAAAATGACCTTCAGCCTGGTGGAAGCTTTACTTCCAGAATGGAGGCCAAAGATGGCAGTATGGGATTTGACTTTGAAGGTGTTTATCAGGAAGTGGAGAAGCATTCTTTTTACACTTACCTTATGGAAGATGGGCGGCATGTGAAAGTTTCCTTTAGGGAAGTACCTGATGGGGTAGAAATAACAGAGATTTTCGATGCTGAGATGGATAATTCGACTGAAATGCAAAAAGACGGTTGGCAGGCTATTTTGGAAAACTTCAAAACCTACACAGAATCATCGGCAAAATTGGTCAGGTTGCATTTTGAAATTTCGATCAAAAAGAGCCCTTCCGAGGTGTACAGAATTATGCTTGAGAAGCCTACCTACGAAGAATGGACGGATGTATTTTCCCCAGGATCAACTTATATAGGTACTTGGGAAGAGGGAAGTCAAATTCAATTTGTGTCCCAAGGGGAAGAAGGGAATCAAAATGGGATGGTTAGCAAGGTGGTTAAAAACGTACTTAACAAGCATTTGGATATAGAGCATCTAGGTGTACTAAAAGAAGGTGTAGAAGTATTGGAAGGAAAAGAAGTAGAAATGTGGAAGGGAGCTCATGAGAAATATACTTTTAAAGAGAATGGCACTGGGACTTTACTCTTGATTGACTTGGATTCCACCATGGAATTCGATGAATATTTTACTGGCATGTGGCCAAAAGCGCTTGACAAACTCAAAGAAATCTGCGAAAGAAATGGATAATAATCCCACTAGCACTCTTAATAACCCCATCTATCCCTGCTTGTGGTTTGATGGCAATGCAAAAGAAGCCGCTGAGTTTTACTGCTCTGTGTTTTCAGATTCTGCGATTGTAGACGAGAATCCGATGGTAGCTGTGTTCAGGTCATCAGATCAAAAGTTCATGTGTCTGAATGGTGGCCCGCAATTTAAATTTACCCCAGCTATTTCGTTTTTTACGATCATATCTGATGATGATGAAATGCAAGTGGTTTGGGATAAGTTGATAGAAAACGGCCGGGCCTTAATGCCATTGGATTCTTATCCTTGGAGTAAAAAGTACGGGTGGCTGCAGGATAGATTTGGAGTTACCTGGCAACTCACCATTGATAAACCTGAGGAAACCGATCAAAAATTCATTCCGGCCTTATTGTTTTCTGGGACTAATTTTGGCAAAGCTGAAGAGGCTATTAACTTCTATACCAGTATTTTTGGTGGTTCCGAAATCAAGTTCATTTCTAGATATGAAGCTGATGAACCTAATGGTCAAGATGGTAAAATCAACCATGCACAGTTTGAATTGAGCGGAAGAGTATTTGCGGCTATGGACAGCGCGATTGTGCATGATTTTGATTTCAATGAGGCTCTTTCCTTAGTAGTAGAATGCCGAGATCAAGCACAAATAGATTATTTCTGGGAGAAACTTTTGGAAGGTGGCAGGGAGGATCAGTGTGGCTGGTTGAAGGATAAATTTGGGGTTTCTTGGCAGATTGTACCTGAAATCCTTCCTGAATTAATGTCTGATTCAGAGCGATCCGAGCGCGTAGTTCAGGCTTTTATGAAAATGAAAAAGTTTGATATCGAGGAATTGAAAAACGCTTAAAAAGACTTTTAGTTTACCAGCAAAGTTATCCTGCTTCTCCAGAAGCAGGATTTATCTTTTTATAATGCTATAGTTGACCTACTGTTAAATAATGGATGTCATTCTAGTTTTTAACGAGTCTACTACGATACACCGTATAATCTTCCTGTTCTTCTTCTCCATTATACTTTTTCATCCACCAGATATCATCCCCGATTACTGAGAATTCATATGAGTTCATTTCTGGTAAGTCCAAAGGGATAATATCTCCCTTTTGAGTCACTACTACCGTTTTGGTTTTTGTTTCGATATTCAACTTCTTTCTTAATTCTTTGGAGACTTCATCTGCCATCACAAGTGCCAAATCACCTTTATCAGACGGACTTGGTTTGTAGCTGATCAGCAAGTCCTCTCCATATTTTTCCAAATTGATAATTTGGGATGGGTAGGGATTAATTTTGTAATCTGAAATCTTCGCAAAACTGACGACTCCTTTCTCAAACCCTTTGCCTGGTACAAATCCGTCTAGATCCAAGGGCGTCTTTTCTTTCAAAATTGGCTCCGCTCCTGACCAATCGTAGGTATAGATTATTGGCTCATTCTGAAATGCTATATATAGCATTTGGAATTTTTCATCATATGAAAATACAGGTCTGAAATCATTAAAGAAAAATACATTTCCATTTAAGAATTGAGAGCCTTCAGGGAATGGAAGAATAGTTTTGGTTTCCTCTGTTTCTAGTTCCGTCAGTAGTAAGGTTTTTCTTTTTTGGAGAAATTCAGGATCATAGTCACCGGTCGCCTCCTCAATTACATCAAGAGAATATAGTAGGTATTCCTTCCCTTCTTTTTCGATGACTTGATATGATTTGAAATGTGAGATAGATGCTCCCAGGCTCCACTGGCGCTGATGTATGCCAAAATTCTGGATCACTTCACCACTTTTCTTTAGCACTTTCAGGCCATTCATGATGTCCAATACGACCAAATTGCCTGCTTTGTCCTGCGTTATTTGTCCACTGGTATAAGAAAAAGAACCAGGCACATCGCCTGTTTTTTTCCATTTATCAACTGGGTTTCCGACTCTATCGAATACATAAATCTCACTGGAAATAACGTCTCTAAAAATCAAATGATCTTCGTCCGCAGTCTGAAACAAGAAACTTTTAGCCAAGATATCTCGGACAGTAACAGAATCTAATGTCTCCAGTTTATAGCTAGGTGGCTCATTTGTGATGTTTTCCGTCTGGCTATCTTTCGACTGACAAGAAAAAATCAGAAAAGCGAGATATGATAAAGATAGTTTAATCTTCATATAGGTAGTTTTAAGACTACTAGTATAAGAAAAAAAACTTTACCGATTACCGTAGGTCAATTACTTCTATGCCAGGATATTGTTTTGCATCAAAAACAAAATAGGAGGCTGGAAGATTTGCTTCAAGTTTCAGGTTTTTAAAGGTGTATGAAAACACTCCTCCTTGGCCATCAAACATTTCCCATCCGAGTAAATTTGAATTGCTTTTGTCAATCATCAGTTTGACCTGTTCGAAAGGCGCATTGTTTTTCTCTGCGAGCAATTCTACCACTAGCGCTGTTTTACCCTGAAATTGTTTCTCTTCGATCAGCTTATAGCTGTAGCCAGATTCGTAAATGCGGTAAATATTCGACGGGGTAAGTTCTCCTTCCATTTGGCCTGCATCGTTGATAGTCACTTCTTTGTAATTATCAGATTGGATAAAGGTCCAAACTGTTTTACCATCGTTATAGATTTCCTGATCTGGGAGTTTGAGGCGGTATTGATCGCCTCTGACAGCGATATCACCTGACTGTCGATCCCCAGGTCCTGAAGCATCTTGGAAAGTGAAGTCGAAGTTTGCTGTAAAACCATTCATTGCCTGAATCTTTTGACTCATGGCATCTAAAACAATTTTTGCTTTAGGGTCCTGTTGAGCTGTAGCTTCAAATGAGAATAGTAAGGCAAGAAAAAGCGTATAAATTAAGGGGATTTTTTTCATGGAAAGAGGCTGCTTGAACTAGTTGAACAGCTTTTACAAACTATTCAATAACCGTTCCAAACTAGCCTCGTCTTGAACAAGTACCTCTCGGGCTTTGGAACCTTCGAATGCGCCTACAATTCCCGCAGCTTCCAATTGATCAATGATTCTACCCGCACGGTTGTAGCCTAATTTCAGCTTTCTCTGAATTAAAGATGTACTTCCTTGCTGATGCATTACCAGGAGTCTCGCTGCATCATTGAATAGCGGATCTAAATCAGAAAAATCAACATCTCCAATCGAATTGTCAGAATCTTCACCTTCAAACTCTGGAAGTAAATAGGCGTCTGAATAGCCTTTTTGCTCGCCAATCCAATCACAAATTGAATCGACTTCAGGTGTATCCAAGAATGCACATTGAATCCGTGTTATTTCGGATCCATGCGATAAGAGCATATCTCCCATGCCTATCAATTGATCTGCTCCGCCGGTGTCGAGGATAGTCCGGCTATCGATTTTGGAGGTCACACGAAAAGAAAGGCGCGCCGGGAAATTCGCCTTGATAATACCTGTAATCACATTCACTGAAGGTCTTTGGGTAGCGACTACCAAGTGAATACCAATTGCTCTGGCAAGTTGTGCAAGACGTGCTATAGGGCCTTCGATCTCTTTACCAGCAGTCATCATCAAATCGGCTAATTCGTCAATTACCAAGACAATGTAGGGCATGAACTTATGTCCATTATCTGGATTGAGCTTGCGTGCGACGAATTTTGCGTTGTATTCCTTTAAATTTCTTGTGCCAGCGTCCTTTAATAAATTGTATCGATTATCCATTTCAATACAAAGAGAGTTCAGCGTGTAAATTACCTTTTTGGTATCGGTGATTATTGCTTCTTCCGCACCGGGAAGTTTGGCCAAGAAGTGTCTTTCGATCTTATTGAAAAGGGTTAATTCCACCTTCTTAGGATCTACAAGGACAAACTTTAATTGCGACGGATGCTTTTTGTAAATCAAAGAAGCCAAGATCATATTCAAGCCTACAGACTTACCTTGACCAGTTGCCCCAGCCATTAGTAAGTGAGGCATTTTTGCCAAATCAACAACAAAAACCTCATTGGAAATAGTCTTGCCCAAAGCAATAGGGAGGTCTTTATCTGAGCGCATGAATTTCTCCGTGCCTAAGACTGCACGAGCAGGAACCAGCTCTCTGTTTTTGTTAGGAACTTCGATACCAATTGTGCCTTTTCCCGGGATCGGAGCAATAATTCTAATCCCCAAAGCCGCCAAACTCAAGGCAATATCATCTTCCAGATTTTTGATTTTGGAGATTTTTACACCTGGTTCAGGAACTATTTCATACAGCGTAACAGTCGGGCCAATGGTCGCTTTGATTTCCTGAATTCCAATCTTGAAGTTTTCAAGAGTCTCTACAATCTTGTTTTTATTGTCTTCAAGTTCCTGTCGGCTAACTGTGACTTTTTGAACATCGTATTCATTGAGCAAGTCAAGCGTTGGGTATTTGTAATGTGGAAGGTCAAGAGTGGGGTCATAAGCGTCCAAATTCTCAACTTCCTCAGCAGTTTTTTCTTCCCCTATTGGCTTTACTACTGAAAAGTTTTTTGTTTCAGCTTTGTTTTGTGCCTCACGTTCTACTATTGGATCTAGAATATTGAGTTGAGGTACATCAAAAGCGATTTCCTCCTTTTTAGGCTTCGGTTTTGACTCCGGATTGAGTTCGATTGGTTCCTCTAGATTATCTTCTTTGATTACCCAAGAACTGCCGTCGTCATCGATTTCTTCCTCTATCTCTTCATCCTCTTTGAATGGGTTTTTCACAGGAGCAGCAGAAGCAGTATCTAGCTCATCCTCGGACAGGTCAGAATCGGAATCTTTGTTGCTAAACCAGTCTAATTTGTCAATATCAAAGAAGAATATGACAAAAATAAGCATGGATCCGCCCAGTAAAATGAACGTTCCCCAACTCAAGAAATCTGCTGATAGCTTAGCTAATTCGTATCCAAAACCGCCTGATAGAAAGCTCCAATAGGAATAGCCTTGGATCAAAATCACCACATATCCTGTCAATAAGCCAAGCCAGAATGTGAAGAAAAGTGCGAAGGTAGTGTATCGGGTAAGCGAAACCAGTGATATTTTGAAAGCCCACTTGAATCCCAATAAAAACAATAAGGGAGGAAATAAGAAAGCTGCTATTCCAAACCAGCGATAAATCATCCAATTGCCGGCCTGCGCCCCAAGATATCCCAGCCAGTTGGTAGATTCCCGGGCTGTTTGTCGAATCGCTTCGTCTGGGTTATTCATAACCAAACTCTGATCCGCAGGGCCATTCAGGAGATAGCTGATGAAAGCAATTAACAGAAAAATAGCGGTTGACATCAGTAAAATACCGAGTGTCAAGACAAGCTTGGTGGAATTAAACTTCCCAAATGAAAGGTTCGGTGCCTTGAAGCCTGCTCCTTTCTTTTTGGTGGGTTCTCCTTTTTTTCTAAAAGTATTGGTCCTTGGTGAATTGGTGGCCATGTATTCGATTCAAATCCGATTTAAGATAAGATTAATGAATTTAGATTGACAAATTACTGCGAAAAATGAGCCAATAATCCTTTTTTAATCTTTTTGATCAACCCAGGTCCCTCATAAATCATGCCCGAGTACACTTGAATCAAGCTGGCTCCAGCTTCAAGTTTTTCTATTGCATCCTCTGCCGAAAAGATTCCCCCCACTCCAATGATCGGGAAAGCTTTATTCGACTTTTCTGTAAGGTATCTGATTACTTCTGTACTTCTTTTGCTTAATACTTTTCCACTTACTCCTCCGGCTCCTATCGCCTCAACTTCAGCATCTGAGGTGCTCAATTGTGAACGATCTATTGTTGTGTTGGTCGCTATTACTCCATCGATTTTTGTTTCCTGTACGATTTCGATTATGTCATCCAACTGACCATCTGTTAAATCCGGTGCGATTTTCAACAGGATTGGTTTAGGATTAGGCTTGAGAGCATTTGCATTTTTCACCGCCTGGAGCAATGCTTTTAGCGGTTCCTTTTCCTGCAAATCACGCAAATTTGGCGTGTTTGGGGAGCTTACATTTACTACAAAATAATCTACGTGATCATGCAGAGCATCTAAGCAGAACATGTAATCTTCCACCGCATTTTCGTTTGGAGTGACTTTATTTTTGCCAATATTCCCGCCGACGAGCACAGTTGATTTACGCTTTTTCAATCGCTCTACAGCTTGGAGAGCGCCTCCATTATTGAAGCCCATACGATTGATCAGCGCTTCGTCTTGAGGAAGCCTGAAAAGTCGCGGTTGCGGATTTCCATCCTGAGGTTTGGGGGTCAATGTACCGATCTCGATGAAGCCAAAGCCGAGCATTGCCATTTCATCAATTACCTTGGCATCCTTGTCAAAACCAGCCGCCAATCCAACTGGATTCTTGAATTTCAGCCCGAATACTTCCCTTTCCAACCTTTTGTCTTCCAGTTTAAAAGTAGATTCTACAAGTGAACCAATAATTGGTAGGTTAAATGTAAGTCTTGTCAGCTTAACCGTCAGATGATGGGCATCTTCAGCTTTTTTTAAGAAAAAGAGGGGTTTGAGTAATGATTTGTACACGTAGGGTTGGATTGCGTTCGTGTGGCAAAGATACCGTTTTAAAAAAATTGAAGATTGGAAAATTGAAATCAATTTATTTTTACCGCAAAGACCACGGAGGATGACACAGAGTTCGCGATTTGTGTTTGGTTACAACCCGTTTGTGACAAATGAACGGTAGTGTCTGCTTAGTATATGTGAAGCAAAGGCTCCTGGCGGCTAACTTTTTTCCACTTGATGGTTGTCTGACTGAGCGAAGTCTTATAAGATCAAATTTGTTTTTCGTCGTGTCCAAATTTTCATTCTTGCTATTTTCCCTAAACCGTAAAAAAAGAGGCTGTCTCATAAGTAGGGACAGCCTCTAATTTGTACGGGTAGGTATCTGAGAAAAATTCCAAATACTCAAATGTCAGGCTGTTGATTTAAGTTATGAGACAACCTCTTCAAATTCTTAATATCCGGTTTAATTATCTAGCCGGTCTGTTGTTTGTTCCATCAACACGGAGTCTGTTTTCTCTGTTGGCTACGTCCCAAACCGTGTGGAAGATCAGTTTTGTTCTTTTTTCCAAAAGAGGGNCAAATTCTTAATATCCGGTTTAATTATCTAGCCGGTCTGTTGTTTGTTCCATCAACACGGAGTCTGTTTTCTCTGTTGGCTACGTCCCAAACCGTGTGGAAGATCAGTTTTGTTCTTTTTTCCAAAAGAGGGAATTCGATTTTGTCCACGGTATCAGTTACTTGGTGATAATCGTCGTGTACACCATTGAAGAAGAATGCAACTGGGATATTATGCTTCGCGAAATTGTAATGATCTGATCTGTAATAGAATCTATTTGGATCATCCTCAGCATCGTATCTATAATCCAGTATCAGGTCAGAATATGTGATGTTGTTGTATTCCAGGATTTTTTTCAAATCTGTAGAAAGCATTTCCGAACCGATCACATAGACGAAATCCGTGTTTTCAGCATCTTGATATTCATAATCAATTCTTCCCACCATATCAATGTTAATATTCACTACAGTGTTTTCCAAAGGGAAAATTGCGTTGTCAGAATAATATTCAGACCCTAAAAGACCTTTTTCCTCACCTGTTACATTCAGGAAAAGGATAGATCTTCTTGGTTTGATACCGTCTTTTGCAGCTGTAGCAAAAGCCTCAGCAATTTCCGTAACGGATACAGTTCCTGATCCATCATCATCAGCGCCGTTAAATACTTCGCCAGTGCTGCTCACACCTACGTGGTCGTAGTGAGATGAAATTACTACCAATTCATCCTTTTTGTCAGTTCCTTCAAGGTAGCCCATAACATTCGAGCTCTCCACTTCTTCAACTTTCTTTTCGATTTGGTAAGTGGCTTTCTGCGACTTGATTGACTCTGGATTTGTTTTTGCAGCTTCTTTCAAGTCTTCCACAGGAGTACCGAATAGCTCAGCCATTTTATCAGAGCTTACCATGAATACTGGCTTCTGCTCAACAGGCTTTGGGAAACCAACTCTTCCTTTTCCAGCTAAGCTTTGGTAGCGACCAGCAATTCGGTCAAAGTTTGCCTGACCTTCCATGCTTACAATCACAATACCGGCAGCACCTGCGTCCATTACTTGAGTCAACAGGTCATTCGATCTTACGCCCACAGCCCAAATTCCAACCAATTTGTCTTTCACGTCAACTTTAGCCAGATTTTCTTCCGAAACCAAACCTAGGAAAACAAGGTCGGTCTTTGCTGCTTTCTTCATGTCTCCATCACCAATGAAAACAAAATCTTCATTATTTACAAGTTTGTGTTTTCCTACTTTCAAAGAAACCTCTCCAAATGAAGAGCTAACTAGCTCAACTGGCTGTAGGTAACTTCCAGCTACAGGGCCTGATAATCCAATTTTCTTGTAAAAGTCTGCCAAGTAATTAGCGGCTACTTTTTGTTCTTCGGAGCCAGTGTCTCTACCTTTCATTTCGTCAGAAGCGAGGTAAGTAAGACGTTCTTTCAGGTCTCCAGCGGTGATCGTGTTGGCATATTTCACCTGTGCAGGTTGCTGTGCCAAGGAAGGTAGTGCAAGGCCAAGAGCCATTGCGCCCGTCAATAACAGACTTTTATTCATTAGTATATAGTTAGGTTTTTTTGAATTCAGATGGAAATTTCCTTGAGCTCGCTCCAAAATGTAGAGAAGTGAATAAAGGCTTGATTTCAATCTGTTGCATTTCAGGCGCTAAACTAGAGAATTTTTCTAGCCAACAATAAACCGCTTATATATTTTGATTGAACAAAAAGGAAATAATGGGGTTCATGAAAGCATTATCTTTCAATAAATTGTACCTTTGCACCTTGAAAAATCAGCCAATTTCAAACCCAAATAGTTCATCGTCTTTAA
Source organism: Algoriphagus aurantiacus (assembly GCF_035156405.1). NCBI lineage: Bacteria > Pseudomonadati > Bacteroidota > Cytophagia > Cytophagales > Cyclobacteriaceae > Algoriphagus > Algoriphagus aurantiacus. The sequence continues at coordinate 314,007 of NZ_JAXRUT010000004.1, forward strand.
CGTTCTTATATGAAGATCAATCTTTCTAATGCTGTCAAATTTGAGAGCAGACACAATGGCCCGACTGATGCAGAGATCACAGCAATGCTCGAGAAAATCGGAGCTTCAACTTTAGAGGAATTAATCAACCAAACTGTACCGAAGTCTATCCAACTGGAGCGCCCCTTGGATCTGCCGGCTTCGAAGCTGGAATCAGAGTTTCTGAAGGGTTTCAAAAAACTTGCATCAAAAAACAAAGTATTCAAGTCGTTCATAGGCTTGGGGTATTACGACACCTTAGTGCCGGGTGTGATTCTGAGGAACGTACTGGAAAACCCAGGATGGTACACCGCTTATACACCATACCAAGCGGAAATTGCACAAGGCAGACTGGAAGCTTTGATCAATTTCCAGACCGTAGTGATGGAGCTGACTGGAATGGAGCTTGCAAATGCATCTCTTCTGGACGAAGGAACTGCTGCCGCTGAGGCGATGAATATGCTTTTTGCGGTAAAACCAAGGGAGAAAAAGAACGCAACAAAATTCTTTGTTGACCAGAAAGTATTCCCTCAGACTAAAGCGGTATTAGAGACTAGAGCTGAGCCTGTAGGAATTGAGTTGGTTTTCGGATCAATAGAGTCTTTGGACTTGACAGACGAGAATCTTTTTGGGGTACTTTTCCAATATCCAGATGCAGACGGTGAAGCACGTGATTACACTTCTATTGTGGCTGCCGCAAAGGAAAATAATGTGACAACTGCTTTTGCTGCTGATTTGCTTGCGTTGACACTTTTGACAGCGCCAGGTGAAATGGGAGCTGATGTGGTAGTTGGTTCTTCTCAGCGATTTGGAGTGCCAATGGGCTACGGTGGACCGCATGCAGGTTTCTTCGCTACGAAAGAAGCGTATAAGCGTCAGATTCCAGGCCGAATCATTGGTGTTTCTCAGGATCGCGAAGGAAACAAAGCGTATAGAATGGCTTTGCAGACGCGTGAGCAACATATCAAAAGAGAAAAAGCAACTTCAAATATTTGTACTGCACAGGTTCTTTTGGCAGTGATGGCAAGCTTTTACGCAGTTTATCACGGGCCAAAAGGTCTGAAGAATATTGCGCTAAGAACTCATGGGCTTGCGAAACTTACCGCCAAAGCACTTGAGCAATTAGATTATAAGGTTTCCTCAAAGGATTATTTTGATACCATCAAAATAGCTATAGAAACCAAGTCACTTAATGCAATCCAATCTTTGGCACTTTCTGCGAAAATGAATTTCCGATATGATTACGACACAGTGTTCTTGTCTTTTGATGAAGCTAAGACATTGGAAGATATCGCTGCAGTTGTGGAGGTTTTTGCGAAAGCAAAAGGAGTGGAAGCCCCAGATCTTACAGCTTTGTATTCTGAGATTGAACTGGAATTACCAGAAGGTTTGGTGAGAAAGTCGGAATACTTGACTCATCCAGTATTTAATGATTTCCAGAGTGAGCATGAAATGCTTCGCTACATCAAGCGTCTTGAGAATAAGGATTTGTCATTGGTACACTCCATGATTTCTTTGGGCTCATGTACCATGAAGCTAAATGCAACAGCGGAAATGATCCCTGTGACTTGGCCTGAGTTTGGGCAAATGCATCCTTTTGCTCCAACCGATCAGACTGCTGGATATCAGGAGCTTTTCGCAAACTTGAGACATTGGCTGAATGAAATCACCGGTTTTGCAGATACTTCCCTACAGCCAAACTCTGGCGCTCAGGGCGAGTTTGCAGGATTGATGGTAATCCGTGCCTATCACCAGAGTAGAGGCGATCATCATAGAAATGTGGCATTGATCCCAACTTCCGCTCACGGCACAAATCCTGCTTCCGCTGTGATGGCTGGAATGAAAGTAGTTTTGGTAAAATGTGACGAAAAAGGAAACATTGATATTGAAGATTTGAAAGCTAAAGCAACAGCTCATTCAAATGATCTGTCAGCACTTTTAGTGACGTATCCATCCACACACGGTGTATTTGAAGTGGCTATCCAGGAAATCTGTGAAATCATTCACGAAAACGGTGGGCAAGTTTACATGGATGGAGCAAACATGAATGCTCAGGTTGGCTTGACTAGTCCCGGAAGAATCGGGGCTGACGTTTGTCACTTGAATCTTCACAAAACATTTTGTATCCCTCATGGTGGTGGTGGACCAGGCATGGGGCCTATCTGTGTCGCAAGTCATTTGGCACCCTTCCTTCCAGGTAATCCAATTGTGAAAGCGGGTGGAGAGCAGGCTGTATCGTCCATCTCGGCAGCACCTTATGGAAGCGCGAGTATTTTGCCTATCTCTTACGCTTACATCGCAATGATGGGCGGAGACGGTTTGAAGAATGCTACGATAATGGCAATTCTAAATGCCAATTACATCAAGGAGAGATTGAAAGATCATTTCCCTATTTTATATACGGGTACGCAGGGAAGAGCAGCACACGAGATGATCGTGGATTGTCGTGCGTTCAAGGAAGTGGGAGTGGAAGTAGAAGATATCGCCAAGCGATTGATGGATTATGGCTACCATGCGCCAACAGTTTCTTTCCCGGTTGCGGGCACGTTGATGATCGAGCCTACAGAATCTGAGACTAAGGCTGAATTGGATAAGTTCTGTGATGCGCTGCTTTCAATCCGTGCAGAGATCCAGGAAATTGAAGATGGAACCGCTGACAGGGTGGAAAACGTATTAAAAAATGCGCCTCACACCGCGATGATGGTTCTTACAGATAACTGGGACTTGCCTTATTCCAGAGAAAAAGCAGTTTACCCACTTAGTTATGTGAAAGAGAATAAATTCTGGCCAAGTGTACGTAGAATTGATTCTGCTTATGGAGACAGAAACCTGATTTGTAGCTGTATTCCTGTAGAAGATTACGCAAGCGAAGAAGTTTGATTTATTATCTGTGATGATGCGAATCATTACATAAAATGGAAGGCTGCCGATTGGCAGCCTTTTGTTGTTTACAGCAAAGGTAATTTATCATCTTCTGAAAGCTGGATTTCCAAGCCTCCGATTTTTGAGGCTACAAAATTATAAATGACAGCGCCCAATGCTCCAATTATAAAGCCCATAATTCCGTAAATAATTGGGAAGACAATTGCCATTCCAATACCCAAGCCAGCCCCTGAAACAGGGAGCTCATCGCCAATTATTCCAGAAAATATTGAGAAGAAAAGTGCATAAAAGATCCCGATTACAAATCCAAGGATGCCTAGAGTCAGTCCATAAATTTTAGCAGCAGAGGAAACTCCAATTTTTTCAATTTTTACCATTAGTTTAAAAGTTTAGTGTGAAAATAATAGCTTTAAACTATTAAAAAAATAGACATAAAAAAAGCACACCCGAAAGTGTGCTGTATTATGATTAGCTTAATATCTAGACGTTTACATGTCTTTCAGCGTGATAGGATGACCGTACTAAAGGTCCTGATTCTACGTATTTTAATCCTCTTGCCAGTCCTTCTTCTCTATATTCTGCAAAAAGATCTGGATGTATAAATTCGGCAACTTCAATATGCATTTTGGTAGGCTGAAGATATTGTCCCAGGGTCAGGATATCACAGCCATGCTCAGCAAGATCATCCATTGCTTTTAATACTTCTTCTTTTTTCTCTCCCAAACCAAGCATAATACCTGTTTTGGTTCTTTTACCAAACTCTTTGGTCAATTTAGTCTGTTCTAATGAGCGGGCATATTTGGCCTGTGGACGAACTCTTCTATAGAGACTCTCTACGGTTTCCATATTGTGAGAAACTACCTCTTGACCTCCGCTGATCATTCTATAGAGTGCATCCCAATTTGACTTCACATCAGGAATCAGCGTTTCTATGGTAGTAGCAGGGGAAAGTTCTTTAGTCTGAATGACAGTTTGATACCAAATCTCAGCGCCTTTATCTTTTAGCTCATCTCTATTTACAGAAGTTAATACCGCATGTTTTACTCCCATGAGTTTGATTGCTTCTGCCACCCGTCTTGGCTCATCAGTATCATACTCCGGCGGTCGGCCAGTGGCTACAGCACAAAATGAACAAGAGCGAGTACAGACGTTTCCTAAGATCATAAAAGTAGCCGTGCCAGCTCCCCAGCATTCACCCATATTCGGGCAATTGCCACTTTCGCAAATCGTGTGAAGCTTATGTTCATCTACCAGCTTGCGGACTTTGGCGTATTCTTTTCCTACAGGCAGCTTCACTCTAAGCCAGTCCGGCTTTTTTCTTCGAGTTGCTTCTTCGGAAATTACAGGTAATTCGATCATTGATTTCTGATTTGGTGCAAAGGTAACTCAGCAACGGGCAAAACCCAAGTTGACTTACTGTCTGAACCCGTAGAAAAAGGTAAAGTACACGGACTGGAACAACTGACGATTTTCTGTAGTTGGGATCAGGGGAATTTCTTTGGTAAAACCTTCGAGCATGTATCCAAGTTCCAATCCTGTTGCATTTGAGCGAAAAACCCCAAATTCAAACGATATTGCAGCTTTTAGATTAGCACCAAAAGCAAATTCTGATTGGCCAATACCTTCAAAAAGTCGACCAGTGCCTAAGATGTTAAATAGACTTTGATGTACTTCTGAGTCGTATTGTTCGCGCACAGTTTCTACACGATTCAGCGCATATTCTATGTAGTAAGGAGCTATTAAACCAAATGATGGACCCACGGCAGCTAATGCAGAAACTTGAACGCCTTGATTTGGAGCTTTTTTGAAAAGGATTATTTCGCGACCATATTGAGGCCTTATCGAATAGAGGTAGTTTGACTTTCCGAAAATATAGCTATTGCCCAGTACGGTGTTGTATCGAGTTTCCTTTGGGTTTTTAACATTGGAAAATTCCAAAGCCCAGAAGCTAAACTGCGTATCGTCAATTCGTGTTCCTGCTTTGAATACAAAACCACCAATCAATCCTCCATTTGTGTTTTTGTTGACACCGAACATGTATTCCTTATCGTATTCGTAATTGCCTATGTCTTCTCTTTGAGCAAATGATTCAATCGAAAAGGTGAATAACAGAAGTGGTAAAATGAATTTCAGCTTGTTCATTCGAGTTGGTCGAAAATATAGCCCTATTTTTGGGTGTTAGTATTTTAACTGATTTTAAAAATAAGAGTTTATGCCCACTATAAAAAGTTCATATTTAGGGAATTTGAGAACGGAATCTGAGCACCTGCAATCAGGAGTAAAAATTCTGTCAGATGCTCCAGTAGATAATAATGGAAAAGGAGAGGCTTTTTCCCCGACTGATTTGGTAGCCAGTGCATTAGGGAGTTGCATGATGACGATCATGGGAATTATTGCAAATAGAGATTCTGTTTCCTTGGACAGTATGACGTGGGAGGTGACCAAAATAATGCAGGCATCGCCACGAAAAATAAGTGAAATCATTATTGATTTTCGTTGGGATAATCCTGTAGATGATGCTGCAATGATCCAAAAATTGAAAAATGCAGCCAAGACATGTCCTGTGGCCATAAGCTTGGATCCTGAGATCAAGCAGACATTAAATTTCGATTTCTGAGCATAAAAGTAGTTGCTCAACATTTTAAAAGTATATAAACCCATCTTGTATGAGCTATTTATTTGAATCTTTCAAGGGCTGGAAAAGCTATTGTGAAGAAAGAAAAATATCATTACCTGAATCAGTGATCGAATATGAAGTAGATCAGAAAAATGGTGCAAATGATCACATCAAAGCAGGTCTTCTGCAGGCTTATGGTGTAATGAAAGATGCTGTGAAAACTGGTTTGGAAGAAGAAATGACTTCACGCTCCGGAATGATTAATAACGGCGCGAAGAAAGTTTATAACCATCCTTTATCAGTGCTTTCTCCAGAATTTCAGAAATTAATTTCGCGGGCATTAGCTGCAAAAGAAGTCAATTCCTGCATGGGTAGAGTGGTGGCAGCACCTACTGCCGGTGCAAGCGGAATTCTCCCAGGGACATTGGTTACACTTCAAGAAATCCATGGATTGAGCGACGATCAAATCGTCGAAGGTCTTTTAGTAGGAGCAGGTATTGCTTTGATTATTGAGGAAAAGGCAAGTTTGGCTGGTGCGGTTGGAGGTTGTCAGGCCGAAACTGGTTCAGCAGCCGCGATGGCTTCCGGCGCGATTGTGTATTGCTTAGGAGGAAATACAGATCAGATTTTCAATGCAGTTGCGGTCACTATTCAATGCATGCTGGGATTAATTTGTGATCCAGTGGCAGGATTGGTAGAAGTCCCTTGCGTAGTTCGAAATGCCAGTGCAGCAGCCATAGCATTCAGTTCTGCGCAGATAGCTTTGGCAAATGTCAGCGCAGTAATTCCTGTGGATGAATGTGTGGAGGCAATGGGAGAAGTAGGAGCTTCAATGGAAAGCAGGTATAAGGAGACTGCTATGGGTGGGTTAGCTGCTACTTTGACTGGACAGACTATTGCAGAGCGCGTCTTGATAAAGGATATTGAAATCTTACCTGATGACGATCTAGACGAATAAGCTGTTGACAAATGGGATTGCAAGAAGCTGATCAATACTTAAACTGATCACTACAGCCCAAAGACATGCGCTCCATAACATATGGAAATAAATATGTCTTTTTTTAACTCCAAAAGACACCATAATTAGCGTTCCACCAATTGGCGTAAAAAGGAGTGGAGTAAAGAAAGCAATACCTATTTCGCCATATTTTTTCCAAAGTTGAACTAACCTTCTATTCTTTTTAGAGAATACAAGTTTGGGTTTAGAAGGGAATTTTCTTGTAAAAAGCGATTTGATTTTTGACCCAATAAGCGTAAAAATGATCACACTGGTCATCATTCCCGCAATAGTTACTAAGACGTTTTGCAATACACTATACCCTGCTGCTGATCCTAATATTGGTCCAGCAAGAAACTTGAACCAACATAGAAAGTAGATTCCAAGAAGGGTTAGAATATTTTCCATCATAATAGGAAATACAAATAGGCAAAGTAGCTGAGTAAGAGGAGAGATCCTTCAACTTTAGAAATCCGCATCTTTGTACGCATCAACACGAATAAGAGGAGAGTAATTCCCAGCATCCATAGGAAATCTGAATCAATAAACTCTTGTGATACTCCTATCGGCTTAATGATCGCCGTGAGGCCGATTATAGATAGAATATTCATGATATTACTACCAAGAATATTTCCTAATGCTAAATCCGTTCTCTTAGATAAAGCCGCTATTATTGAGGTGATTAGCTCCGGTAAGCTTGTGCCGATAGCTATAATAGTCACTCCAATAATTCGTTCTGAAACGCCGAACTCTCTGGAGATCTTCACGGCATTTGTGACTAATAGTTCAGACCCAAAGTATAATCCTACTACCCCGCCCACAAATAAGGCAATGGATGCAAACCAAGAGTAATTTTTTACCTGCTCTATTTCTTCTTCTACCTCTGTATTGTCTATTAAGTTGACGTCAGGACTTTTGAAAAGATAGACATTGAATGCTATGAATAGTCCAAAAAGTAAGATACCTTCCCAAAATCCAATGAGACCGTTATAGCCTAATCCATAAAAAAGAATTGACATAAGTAAGGTGACTAGGTAATCAACCCGGATATGACTTCTCTTAATCAGGATAGGGTAAAATATCCCGCTTATTCCAAGCACCAATGCAATATTAGCAATATTGGATCCTATGACATTTCCAATTGAAATGTCACTATTCCCTTTGAGCGCAGCATTTACGCTCACTAGTAACTCCGGCGCTGATGTGCCAAATGCAACTACAGTCATCCCAATTAATCCTGCACTCATCCCCAGCTTTACTGCCATTGCGGAGGCGCCGTCCACTAAGATTTTTCCTCCATAAAGAAGAATGACCAAACCAAGAAATAAGAGGAAGTAAGGGAGCATGAAGTAATTAAAGTTTTGGGCCAAAAGCAAGATCGCCCGCATCGCCTAGTCCAGGGACAATGTATGATCGGTGATTTAATTTCTCGTCGATAGCTCCGACCCAAAGTGAATGAATGCAAGGGGCATTTTCTTTGATGTATTGGATGCCCTCAGGAGCAGCGATGACTGAAGCTATATGAATATGCTTTGGTGTACCGTGCGAAAGAATCGTATTGATTGATTCTACTAATGATTTACCTGTAGCCAGCATAGGATCTGCGAGAATGATAACTCTCCCTTCTAGGCTTGGACTAGCGTGATAACCCAACTGAACCGTGATTTCTCCAGGCTGACTTTCATCTCGAAAAGCACCAATAAATCCGCTATCTGCTTGGTCGAAATAATTCAAGAAACCATTGTAAAATGGTAGTGACGCTCTCATTACAGATATGATAACTGGTTGTTCAATTGGTTTTAATGCGGAAGTTGAGGTAAGTGGAGTTTCAATTTCCTCAGAAATGTATTCAAAAGATTTTGAGATTTCATAGGCCAATAGTTCACCCATTCGCTCCAAATTTCTACGAAAGCGCATTCGGTCACTTTGAATACGTATGTCTCTCATTTCACGAAGGAAATGATTTGCTATAGATGGGGTATCAGATAGAACAAACATGGTGCGAAGATAAAATAAAAACCCGGCTCATTGGAACCGGGTTTTAGTTAAGACCGAAATAATAGTTACTTCACTTCGAAGCTAGCTCTTCTAGCCATTTGTCTTGCATCTGCAGAAGACTTATCAACGCTAGTGTCTTCACCGTAACCTTTGTATGAAAGCCTAGAAGCATCTACTCCCGAAGCTACCAAGATGTCATAAACTGACTTAGCTCTTCTTTCAGAAAGTTTCATGTTATAATCTTCAGGACCCAATTCGTCAGCATATCCTTTGATCTCTACACTTACACCTGGATTCTTTTTC
>NZ_JAXRUT010000040.1:0-32131 GCF_035156405.1 Algoriphagus aurantiacus
TCTCCAAGGACTTGAAAGCATTGCTTCAAATCCTGAGACCAATTGTTTGACTTCAATAGAATTTCATGAATTGAACTTATGACCTCAAGAAATTGCCGTTGTTCTTCAATATCCCTTTCCTGGTTGTACCTTTCAGTCAGATCAATTGCAGTTACAATTTCAGCTTTTTTACTATCAAAATTTATCAAATTACTCTTGATCTGTACGTGAATGACACTTCTATCCTTCTTTTGATGTCGGAAAAGCCCCTGCATAAAGGTCTCGGTTCTAGAACGTGCCTCTTCTACTGCATTTTCTAATTTTGGAATATCCTCTATGGGCCGTATATCCTTGATCGTCATTTTTAAAAACTCCTCTTCTGTATACCCATAGTGACGGACAGCTTCCTGGTTAACTGACAGAAATTCATAAGTTTTCAGATCATAAATCCACATTGGAAATGGAGCCAGATCAAATATTAAGTTGTAAGATTCGGGATTTCTTATGGTTAAGTTTTCAACAGACATTTTTCCTTATTTAATATATTAGGACGGTGCTACCAGATATATCAATCCAATATGCAATGAATAAATGATGAATATAATAAATTACGGAAATAATATTAAGAAACCGGGACTTACTCTAAAAAACATTGATTAATTCTCATGACTATCCCGGTTTTCGGAGTCCTTGGGATTTGAGGAGTTACTATCGCTATAGCAGATATTTTCTCTTAACTTAGTGCTGATTGAACAGCTATTTAATCATTCTTCACCTTATTTTTTCCCTGATTTTGAATCTTATTTCGATACTTTTTTTAACAGCTTCTTCATGGTTAGCCTACAACCCATGGACTTAACGGAGTTGAAGGTTTTATATTACTTGAACCAGAGGTGATAAATGGGGCAAAGCTGTTCCTGATGACACAAACGGCGGTGAAAGATTCTTACACTAGCTGGTTAGCACTTTGTTTTTGTAGATACGATAGCAACTCCCACTTAAGCAAATATATTGTCATGGAATTGCTATTGCCAAAGGGGCCAGGATGAGTCAGCACAGCTGTGATAGTTGCGACGATGATCAACTCTGCTTACTTCAGCTTAAAAGAATTCTTGAACAAGGATTGTTAAATTGCTTTAAATCAGTAAAGTTGAATGGCTTATGTCGAAACCAACTTCTATTTTTAATCTATATGATCATTTCACTAGTTCTATGATTCCTTATGAAAACTAACTCTACAACAAAAAAATCAAAACTGATCGAGTGGCGGGATGCATTAGTATTTGCGGTGGTAGTCGCCACCTTATTTCGATGGTCATTGGCAGAAGCCTATGTCATCCCTACCGGATCAATGGAGAACTCACTATTAGTGGGAGATTATATCCTTGTAAGCAAAGCTCACTACGGCCCCAGGACTCCGCAAACCCCGATGCAAGTGCCGTTGACCCATCAGAAAATATGGGGAACTGAAATACCATCCTACCTTGATTGGATTCAACTTCCTTCTTATCGATTCCCTGGCTTAAGAAATGTTGAGAGAGGTGAAATAGTGGTTTTCAATACTCCTAAAGATTTACTAGATCCAAAAGATCGACCAAGTGACTTGATGACTTTTCTTGTTAAGCGTTGTGTCGCAGTTTCTGGTGATATTCTGGAAATCAGAGACAGAAATGTGTTCGTCAACGGTGAACAAATGACCAATCCTCCCGGGATGAAATTCCAATATTATGTCGTTACCAACTACCCACTTCAGTCACATCACCTATCCAAGGTCGGTTTGGACAATGATGATTTTTGGATTTCTGGGTATACCGAGGAAAACAGAACCGTTTACAGCATGTTTTTAACAAATGAACAATTAAAGAAAATACAAAAAGCTCCCGATGTAGTTTCAATTGAGACCAGTTCAGATTCACCTGTTGGCTTTCCCCTGTTTCCGGCAATTATGAGCAATTCTTGGGATCTTAACAATTACGGCCCATTGACTGTCCCTCAGAAAGGAACAAAAATCAAAATCAATGACCTAACAATGGACTTTTACGGTGAATTGATTGAAAAATATGAGGGAAATGAGAATGTGCAACTTGCCAATGGGAAATTGGAAATTGATGGCAAAGAGGTTGATAAGTACACTTTTAAGAAGGATTACTATTTTATGATGGGCGACAGCCGGGACAATTCTATCGATTCGCGGTATTGGGGATTTGTACCCGAGAGCCATATCGTAGGCAAACCTGTCATGGTTTTGTTTTCAAAAAATGAAGATGGGGATGGATTGAATAAGGTTCGTTGGGAAAGAATATTTTCAAGGATTGATTAGTATTAATCTGATATGCATTTTGATTTCGGACGGAAATTAGTTTAAAATCATCTGCCCCATTCGGGGGATAGTAAAGGCTACGTCTAGATGGAGATTTGAACAGATAAATCGTTCTAACTAAGGTCAATGTTTAAATACTACTATAGGTGGATATTCAATAAAAATCCCTCCTGAATCAAGTTCAGGACAGGTCCAGCCCCTTTCGTAATTTAACTTGGCATATCAAGGGGGAGTCAGTAGCGTGCTGATTTCGATAAAAGTTCCAGAAAACCTGGAAAAAAGAAGTTTCTGCAGTAGGTAAGCACAAGTCAGGAGGCTTGAGCTAAATGGTTAAGGAGATTTCTCATCCTCATATTGGGTTCGAATAACATCAAGCAGAGAGAATTCAAATATATCAGTCAGTTTCTTCCTTCTTCTTCACATCTTCCTCTCCGCTTTTCAGCTTGTGGGACTTCTGTTCATACTGTCCCTCAAGTTCGTCAAGAGTGGATTTATGCCACATTTTCACTCCTGTAAAATAGGATGCTCTGCCAATCATATGCGCACCTACCGGGGCGGTAAGGAGCATAAAAACAATGATCGCAACTACCCTGGCAATAATGGCAATGTCTGAAAAGAAAATTCCTGCAGCCAATAAAATCAAGCCAATGCCCAGCGTCGCTGCCTTGGTAGTGACAGAGATCCGTAGGTACAGGTCAGGCATTTTGACAATCCCGACAGCCGCCAAAAGGATGAAAAGAGTTCCCAGAGAGCTGAGTATAACTACTATGATTTCAGTCATTTTTTTCCCGTTTTTCTAAATAATAGGCAAATGCCACCGTCCCCAAGAAGGCGATCAAAGCCATTATCATGGCTATATCTAGGAACGCTGGCTGATTGGTAGTAACGCTATATATTGCAATAATCCCGATACCAGTGGTCAGTAGTAAGTCAAGAGCTATGACCCTATCTGGCAGTGTTGGCCCAATCAAAAATCTGATAAAAATAATCAATGTAGATACAGCCAATACCGGCAGGATAATAAAATTTAAATAGTCGTAGACGCTCATCTTGTTATCTCTAGTAATCGTTTCTCAAAACCGTTTTTAATATCTGCCACGAAATCCTCTCTATCTTTTACATACATGGCATGCACATACAGCACTTTTCTGTCATCCGAGACATCCAAACTCAATGTGCCTGGAGTAAGGGAAATCAGATTCGCCAACAAGGTAATTTCCAAATCCGAACGTGCATCCAGCGGAATTTTCACAATTCCTGGTTTCATGAAATGCTTGGGAGTGACTACATCATAAGCCACTTCTACATTGGCTTTGATCAGTTCATAAAGAAAAAACAACACAAAACCGATCAACTTCGGAATCCTGTTGAAATATTTGTTCTCCCTTCTATTAGTGGAAGTAATCCATAATAAGGAAAAGCTTAGCGCAAAGCCGAAAACGAAGTTTTCAAAAGTGAAAGCCCCGGTGATTGCTATCCACACCAACGAAAGAAGAAGATTACTCAGAAATTTGGCCTTGATCATGGTGCAACTGGTTTTGATCCTAACACTGCCTCAATATAGACGGTAGGCTCCATTAGTTCAGCAGCAATTTGCTTGCTCAACAAGATGATATGTTCTGCTCCAAATCCAATATATAAGGATACTCCGGCCAATAAGATAATCGGAATTACAATGGCACGTTGCTTAAATGGCTTTAGTTCTTTGTAATACTTTACGTTCATTTTCTCTGGAAGATCTACAGCATCTTTCCAAAAAACCTCTACCCAAATCTTCCCTGCCACCCATAGTGTTAAGAAACTACCGAGTAAAATAAATCCAATCAGAGTATACTGTCCTACAGTATATGCGCTTTGGATCAGAAAGAGCTTCCCCCAGAACCCTGAAAGCGGAGGAATGCCAACCAGAGAAAATAAAGGAATAGCCATCAGCAGAGAAAATGCTGGATATTTTTTATAAAGTCCACCCAACTTATTGATATTCAGCGTTCCCTTGAGTTTGAAGATCAAGCCTGACACAAGGAAAAGATTGGTTTTGGCTACAATATCATGTATGAGGTAGAAAATCACCCCCACAAGAGCTAGTTCGGTATAGATTCCCAACCCCGCGATCATAAAGCCAATATGGCACACGATCAAGTAGGAGAAGATTTTCCGCAAATTCACCTGTAGTATAGCTCCAAGCCCCCCGGATAGAATAGTCAATGCAGCGATGATTACCAGTAATGTTCCAAGGAATTCGTCCGGAATAAAGATCAAGGTAAAGATTCTTAGCAAGGCATAGATACCTACTTTCGTCAGCAGGCCACCGAAAATCGCCGATATGGCCGGTGGCGGGGTATGATAGGACGCAGGAAGCCAAAAATAAAGGGGGAAAATAGCCGACTTGATGCCAAAGCCTACGAGGAATAAAATTGCCACTACATTGACCAGGCCTCTATTCTCTATCTGAGCCACCTGCCCCGAAAGGTCCGCCATATTCAGACTACCGGCCATCCCATACAGAATCGCAATAGCAGTGAGGAAAATCGCCGAAGCGAGCAAGTTCATCGTCACATATTTGATAGCTCCTTCGATCTGTGCCTTCTCCCCTCCTATCGTAATCAAAACAAAAGAAGCTATGATAATAATCTCAAACCATACGTACAGATTAAAAATATCCCCGGTAAGAAAAGCCCCGTTCAGCCCCATCAAGAGAAAATTGAGTATGGGGAAATAACCAAATCTTAAGCGTGCATTTCGGATAGCCCCCGTAGAAAAAACGGTTACTGCCATACCGGAAACAGCCGTCAATAATACCATGGTAGTACTGAAGGCATCTGCCACAAACGTAATCCCGAAAGGCGCCTGCCATTCTCCGGCCTGCATGGTAAGTACTCCGTTCTGAAGGACTTCCCGCAGCAGCCAGCCTGCGATACCCACCGAAATAACGCTACTTATAATCGAAATTAATCGTTGTGCATTTACCCTATACCAGAAAAACATCAACAAGATCGCTGAAAAGAGTTGGAAAATTACAGGTAAAACTATGTAAGGGTTATTCATAAATTTCGTCCGTAGTGTTCAACTCATCCAAGTCATCTGTCTTGGTAATTTTATAGGCACGCTTGACCAGAATAATAGCAAAGGACTGCAGCCCGAAGCTGATCACAATGGCTGTCAGGATCAAAGCCTGGGGCACTGGGTCTGCATAGATTTCGGTTAGCATCTTGGAGGCAGAATCGATAATGGGTGGTTTGCCTTTGACAATTCTGCCTAATAAAAAAATTAGCATATTGGCTCCATTTCCAAGTAGTATCAACCCTATGATCAGCTTGACCATACTTCTCCTCAGCATCATATAAATTCCGGCAGCGTACAATAAGCCTATCAAAATAACGAGTAGTAATTCCATATTAGATAGTTTCCGAAATAGTGAAAATAATGGTCAATGTCACGCCTATAACCACGATGTACACACCTGTATCAAAAAACAAGGCAGAGCCAACCGTCCCTATCACTAGCAAAGGCTCCTCAAACCATAGCCCCGTCATAAAGCTTTCTCCGATTAAAAGAGGGGCCATACCACTTAACAAAGCAATGCTCAAGCCTATAGGCATCAGAAAACCAGGATGAAACTTGATCAGGCTTTTTGTTTTTTCCAGGCCGTTGGCAAACGAGTGGATGACAAATGCGATGGATGCCATCAGCCCACCTACAAATCCTCCGCCGGGAAGATAATGTCCACGCAACAGGATAAATACTGAAAATAAAATCAACAGCGGTAAAAGATAAGTGGATGCAGATTTGAAAATGATCGATTTCATGTGTATTTAATTTTTATAATTTTCCCCAATGATCCATTAGCTCATTTTCTTTGGCCTGCTGGCAGGAAGACCGATGACGCCTGCCTGCCGGCAGGCAGGGGTGACCGAAGTAACCTCAGTCCTAGGGTTTACCGCATCTTTTTTTACTTTAGAAAAGCGGATATACATATAATTTTTTTTAAAAGGTCATAACCTGTCCCGTGACGAAGGAAACAGGATAGCCTGTCTCGCTTGATAATCATCCCTCTGTACGTCGACTGTGACATGCTCGATTTCATACTATTCTTTTTCTATGCTTTTAAGTCTCAACTTCAATAAACTAAATACGCCTATAGCGGCAATGACCAGGACAGTAATTTCCACCATGGTATCAAATCCTCTGAAATCCACTAAAATCACATTGACTACGTTTTTCCCTTTTGCTAATAGATAAGCGCTTTCCGCGTAGAATATAGACGTTTCCCTATTCAGCGGTTCTGACAGTACCTCCAGGGTGAGCACAGCTATCAATGTGCCGAAAAATAGGGACAGAACTCCATCTCTCAGCCGAACAATTCTACTGGATAAGGTATTGTATTTTGGAAGATTGTAAATCACTAGCACAAACAAGATCACGGTCAATGTATCGATGGAAAACTGGGTCATTGCCAGATCGGGTGCAGAATAAAATAGGAAAATCATACAAATAGAATAGCCAATAACCCCGAGTGAGGCAACTGCCACCAGACGGGATTTGGAGAAAACCGTGAAAATGATAGAGATAACCATTATCAGCACGACTATCACCTCGTAAATCGTCAGTTCTGTGAGTTGGGAAGTATCAATAAAAATACTCACCCCCTGATAAAGTCTGAGACCAAGCAGGATGGTTAGAAAACCCAGAATGGTGATTACGTAGTTTCTTAAATAGCCGTTTTGAAAAAAGCCAGTCCACAATCCGGCAAACTTGGCGAAAAGTCTACCAAAAAAAGCAGCAATAGACTCTGGGCTTAGCCATTCGAATTTCAACATGGTTCCCAATAAACTTTCGGATGGCTTGAGAAACCAATAGAGTAAGGTTCCTAGGGTCAGCGTCAGTACACTCAGTCCCAAGATCAGGTTAAACCCGTGCCAGAGCTGGATATGGTGTTGGGCACCACTTCCTGAGATACTTTTAAAAACCGGCTGGATTAGACTTTGATCGATCAGTCCAGGAAATAATCCGAAGATCAGTCCCAATCCAGCAAGTATTAAGGGAGGCACCCACATCGTGGGATGAGGGAGATGGGCTTTTTCAAATTGCACGGGGAGCTTACCTGCAAATGGCTTGTATCCAGCTAACAATCCCGCACAAAGCAGGAGGATATTGGTCAATATTGCTGCAGCAGTAAGCAAATACGCCCAATCGCCCCAATGAAGCGTGGCCTCATAGATCAGATCTTTGCCGATAAAACCTAGAAAAGGTGGAGCACCAGCATTGGCAAGTGCCGCCAATCCCGCGGCGATTGCTACCGGCATCATTACTCTTCGTAAGCCACTCAGAGCCGTCACATCCCGGGTGCCGGTCTCATGGTCCACTATACCCGTTACAAGAAAAAGTGTTGCTTTATACAATGCATGAACCAGTATAAATACGGATGCTGCCAATAGCGCTTCCTCAGTGCCGAGGCCGATCAGGAAAACCAATATACCCAGTGCAGCTATGGTGGAGTAGGCTAAAATACCCTTCATATCAATCCTGAATACGGAATGAATAGCCGCATATAGCATAGTCACAGCTCCTACGATGATCAATGTTGTGTTCCACCAGGGAGTGCTCCCCAACAGTGGCGTAAATCTCGCCAGTAAATAAATCCCCGCCTTGACCATGGTGGCTGAATGGAGGTAAGTACTTACCGGGGTAGGTGCCCTCATTGCTCCCGGAAGCCAGAAGTGAAAAGGGAATTGGGCAGATTTGGTAAAGGCTCCCAAGAACAGTAATCCAATAATCCACCCATAGCTACTATGCTCTATGATCAAATCACGCTGTGAGAGCAACTCCTGAAAAGAGAAGGAACCACCTACACTTCCCAGTATAATCATGCCTACCAATAGAAATAAGCCGCCCATTCCGGTTACGCTTAGTGCCAAAAGCGCTGACTTTCTGGACTTTGGATCTTCATTATTGAATCCGATCAGGAAGAATGAACTGATACTCGTCAATTCCCAAAAAATAAACAGTGTAATGATGTTATCCGAAAGCACGAGCCCCAGCATTGAAGCCATAAACATGCTGAGATAGCCATAAAATCTATCGAGGTAAACATGACCTTTTAGATAGCTGAATGTGTAGAAAAACACCAGAGCACCAATCCCTGTAATCATCAAGACAAATAACAGGGCTAATCCATCCAAATGGAAAGCCAGATTGATGCCTGTGCTGGGAACCCATTGGAAAATTAAACTGATCGTCTCCCCATTGCTGATCAGCGGGAGATAACTGATAAAGTACACAAAAAGAAGAAGAGGCAAAAAAGGCATCAGAATGGAACCTCTGCTTTTGACCAATTTGCTAAGAAAGGGAATCATCGCTGCTACGATGAACCCGGAAAGTATGGCTAAAATCATATGTATTCCGAAGTCTCTTTTTGATAGTTAAAATTCTAAATTACAAAAAAGAAAGTTGAAGGCTTTGGTTGGATTTCTAGGGAATGTTGTGTAGTGAAGGTAGGCTCAGTTCTAATAACACTTTCGGGATCAGTCCTTCAGGCAGTGCAGTCAGGTGTCTTGAGTTGAATAAGACTAGTGCTCTTTAAATCCAGCTTCTAGAAAAGCAGGATAGATCGTAACTGGTAATAAGCGCAAGAAGAGCTAGACTATCCATTAGCCAATGGACTTATTATCAAGGACTTTTCGCTATTGACTGTCATTACAGGTTAATATTTTAATCCTGCTCAAGGGAGTCAGGAGCCTGATGATTTTGGCGCTGTATTTGAAAAATAAAAGTCAAAAGACCGCAATTAGGTGAGCACAAGCCTGCCTGACCGGTAGGTAGGTCTGAAGACTTGCGCCATTAGTGATAAATACGAAAATGCCGTTCGTGATGACACGAACGGCGGCGTGGGCAGTAGCATGCTAATTTTGGCGCTGTATTCGAAAAATAAAAGTCAGTAGACAGCATTTTTCTAGGTCGAATAAATAATAAGTCCCATAGGGACGAAATCTGGGTAGCCATGGGTAAACGAGCGACACAAAGTGAGTGAACGTAACCCATGGTAAAGTAAATATTAAATACCATTGCCCTCGGAGCAGAGGCTTCTTTTGAAAAAGTGAGTTTGATCCGAGGAATGGAAACAGGGATTGTAGCTTCTTTTCGGACGGACACAAAAAGTTAACTAAAGCTTCCAATTTGGAATTACCCCCAAAATTGACTTTCCAATTCCAACTCACTTTTCATATATTAAGAAGTGAAAAAACCGAATCCACACTTCGGTTTTCTATCCCAAACCCAAAGAACCTTTCATACCATGTCAAAAATCCGAATTACATCCCTTATTGGTGTTTTTACTTTTTTAATACTTCTTAGTTCTAAGCCAAAAGAATCTGAAGAAGGAGAAATTTCAAATCAAGCAGCTATACTGACACTCGTCCAAAATGAAGAGAAAGGAACAATCTCAATTTTAAGACAGGGAGAGGAAGATCCGATTCTGGTTCAAAATGCCACTGAAGATTTCAGACCCTACATACATCCTGTTCTTGCACCTGATGGCAAGGGAGTTTTGACTGAGTATAGTCCGGGACATCACAAGCATCAGACCGGACTTTATTGGGGTTTCACAAGGGTAAATGACCGCGATTACTTTCACAATCCTCAGGGAGATCATTGGAAAAAAGTGGCGCTGAACATCGTAGAGGAAACCGGAGAGCAGGTCAAATGGCAGACTATCTATCAACTTTTGGATTCTCTGGGAAGAACAGTTCTGGAAGAAACTCAGAACTGGACTATGAGCGAGGCAAATGGAGAATATATTCTAGACTTGGAATGGAAAGGCGAAGCCAAAACTGAAGTAACCATCGGTCAATACGATTACGGGAGTTTATTTGTCCGAATGCCTTGGAAAGATGGAATCGATGGAGAAATCATCAATGCAGCTAGGCAGAAAAACATGCAGGCTGAAGGGCAGCCCGCTATGTGGATCAATGTGGGCATGAAAGTCGAAGGTCGGGAAGATCGTGCAAATGTGGCTATTTTTGACCATCCGGAAA
Source organism: Algoriphagus aurantiacus (assembly GCF_035156405.1). NCBI lineage: Bacteria > Pseudomonadati > Bacteroidota > Cytophagia > Cytophagales > Cyclobacteriaceae > Algoriphagus > Algoriphagus aurantiacus. The sequence goes on from NZ_JAXRUT010000040.1 coordinate 10,330, forward strand.
ACCGTGGATATCCCAACAAATGGCGTGTTGACGGTCAGTTGGGCTTGGGTCCAGCTTTTACAAGAGACGGGGATTGGGTAATCGAAGAAGGAAACACCGAAACCATCAAACTTCGCCTTCTGGTCTACACAGGTGAAGCAAACGACTTGGAACTGAAAGAATCCTGGGGGAATTTTTCGGGAAGAGAGGGCATGTACAGCACCACCGAACTTTGGGGTTTAGCACAGGAAGAAGGAAGAAATGCAAAATTCTTGACTGCTCAGGAAGCCGTGGATGCTATGACTATTAAATCCGGGTATAAGGTAAATGTCTGGGCTTCGGAACCCATGATGACCCAACCCATGGCTTTTTGTTGGGATGATCGGGGCAGACTTTGGATTGCAGAAAACAAAGATTACGAATCCCGGGGTGACGGTTTTTCCAATTCAGGTGACAGCCGAATCCTTATTCTTGAGGATACCGATGGAGATGGAGAAGCTGACAGTCAAAAAGTATTTATGGAGGGGTTGGCTTTTCCGGCGGCCTTAGCGGTAGGATTTGACGGGGTTTTCATCGGTGCACCGCCCAACCTTATTTTTGTTCCCGACAGAAACGGCGATGATAAAGCCGACATGGATGATATTGAAATCCTGCTTACCGGTTGGGGAATCCGGGACCGGCACGAAACACTAAACAGCTTGCATTGGGGACCCGACGGATGGCTATACGGTTTGCAGGGGTTTGCCACTCCTTCCAAAATCCGTAAGCCAAACGTTGATGCAAAACTTTATTACCATAAAGACCCATTTCCGGAAGATCTCCTCGAAGCAGAAGGAGTTGACATCAATGGTGGTGTATGGCGCTATCATCCAATCAAGGAACGGTTTGAAGTGGTGGCTCATGGCTTCAGCAACCCATGGGGAATTGACTACGATGCCAAAGGCCAACTTTTTATGAGTGCCTGTGTCATACCTCATTTGTGGCATGTTGTTCCCGGGGGAATCTACCACAGACAGGGCGGACAGCATTTCAATCCTTATGTCTACGAGGACATTAAAACTATTGCGAATCACAGTCATCGCTCTGCACATGGAGGGGCTCGGGTTTATCAGTCAGACGCTTTTCCTAAAGAAGAGCAAGGCCGTATTTTCATGGCCAACATCCACGAACATGGGGTACTTTCCGATATTTTGATTCCAAAAGGTTCAGGATTTGAAGGAGAGCACGGGGATGAGTTTATGATGGCAAACAATGCCCAATGGGTAGGTTTCAGTATGGAAATCGGACCGGATGGTGGACTTTACGCGCTCGATTGGCACGATGCGGATATTTGCGGAAAAGAAGTACTGAATGAAGAAACCGGCAGAATTTTCAGGATAATGCCTGAAAATTCCCTGGCCCAAAATTTCGCCGGAAGGTATTCAGACTTGAATAAAATGACTGATGCACAGTTGGTAGCTCTTCAGACCAATCCATCTGACTGGCACTCACGCAGAGCAAGGGGAATTCTTCATAAGCGCGCTGTAAACAAAAATCTCCAGCCTGGAACAAATGACGCATTGAAGACGATTTTTGTGGATGACAATAATTCAGACTGGAGGCTCCGGGCTATGTGGACACTTCATCAGACTGGAGGATTTAGCGAGAAAGAACTGGTCGCCTCACTTTCTGACAAGGATCCCTACATCCGAGCCTGGTCCATTCAATTGCTTTGTGAGGATATGAAACCTTCCACAGAAGCCTTGACCAAATTCAGAACAATGGCTAACTCTGACCCTTCCCCTGTGGTCCGGCTTTACCTTACCGCAGCTTTGCAGCGAATTCCAACTTCTGAAAAATGGATTATCGCAGAAAGCTTGATTCAGCATACTGAAGATGAAAAAGATCACAATCTACCCAAAATGCTGTGGTATGGAATCGAACCTTTATTTGCCGGAAATCCAGACAAATTCCTGGCACTGGCACCTAATTCTCAACTCACATTCGTCACCCAAAATATAGCAAGAAGAGCTGTGGACGGAAATCAGCTGGAAAAATTAGTTACACTCATTGGCAAAGGAGGCCAAAATACCGAATTGCTAATGGCTGGTATGCTGAGCGGAATGGAAGGCCGGACTGATCTGAAAACGCCATCAAATTGGAAATCCGTCGCAGAAACCCTTCAAAATTCCGGAGGAAAAAAGCAAGTGCTTGCAATGGAGATTTCCGGACTTTTCGGTGATACCGAAGCTACCCAACGGGCTTTCGCAACGCTGAAAAACAAAAATTCACCAATAGATCAACGTAGGAAAGCCCTGCAAATACTCACTGCTCAACAACAGGAAGCATTACCTGCCGAAATCCCTGCCTTACTTCAGGAACCTTCCTTGAGAAAAGATGCTATCAGCTCTATAGCAGCTTTCGACAATGAGTCCTTAGGTAAAATACTTTTGGAAAACTACCCCGATTTTTCCCCTGAGGAAAAATTGGAAGCCATGCAGACCCTTTCGTCCAGAGCACGATATGGAAACATGCTAACCCAAGAACTCAAGAAAGAAACAATCGCCAAATCCGAAGTTCCTGCAAGTGTGGCAAGACAGCTTCTACGTGTAGTAGGCAGCGGATTTATTGAGGTTTGGGGTCCCATTGAGTCCGTTCCCAGCAATCAAGCTGCATATGACAAGTACCGGGCAATGATCACACCAAGAGCTTTGGGATCAGCGAATATCAAATCCGGGAAAACAGTATTCGCCAAATCCTGTGGAAGCTGTCACAAAATGTACGGAGAAGGAGGAATCATCGGACCTGATCTCACTGGTTCCAACAGAACAGATCCCGAATACATTCTTATGAATGTACTCGAGCCAAGTGCGGAAATTCAGGATGACTACAAAATGGTGGTGATTAATACCCGAGATGGAAGAACCTATTCTGGAAATATCATTGCGGAAAACGAAAGACAGATCACCATGCGAATTGTCGGTCAAGACCAGCTGATTATCAACAAATCAGCAATCCTCTCCCGGGAGGTAACAGATGTCTCTATGATGCCTTCAGGCTTGTTTGAAAATCTCACTCAAACCGAAATTGTCGATCTTGTTGAGTATCTCAAAACCAACAAGCGGATAGAATGAATCGCAGCTTAAAGGTAGTTTTTATTTCAATTGGGGCTATAAGAGCAGTCTGAAGACTGCATTGCGTTGGGTCCAAGCCTGGAGATTTGAACCCGACATGATTGAGACAATCTAAGTCGTTCGTGATGACACGAACGGCGACGGAGAACCAGATATATTAAGGAGAATGTAAGCTGTTCTTGTGGACACGAACTGATGAGTTGAGTAAGGACGGGTAAGAGATATTACCATCTTCCTTTCACCCAAAAGTTAACCCTTAAAGTTACTGCCAAATATGAGGTTTAAAATGCTCATACTGTATCTCATTTTCTCCACCTACTTTCAACTTTTGTTAACGGAAACGGCCTTGACTGCATTGGCCTTTTGTTTGACCTGTAATTCTAATAATCTATAATTTTCGATAAACATGTCATCCTACCGAAACAATCCTAATTTCATATTTAATGATTATCCGTGTGTTCCTGTCACTTGGTTTCCTGTGGGAAACAAGAAGCTGGCGGAAAGTAGATGCAGAAAGCTACAGGAGGATGGAGTCAAGATAGTTAGAGTAGGAGTTGATTATGCTAATGGTATTTCCAAAAGAAATGCCAAGTGGTATAAATGGTTGCTGTCCACTTTGAACATAGATTTTGAAGTTGAACCTTGCTTTATAAATCCCGAATCAAAAAATTCAGAAGTGATATATAAACCTATGCTTGTGGAAGCGATTGAGACATTTGTTCACAACTATGGGGAAACTTTTAATTCGGTAGGACTTTGGAGATATGAGCAAGAGCAATTTACTACATACAATGTCGAGAATATTTATGAGCAGGATTTTGTGTTTGCCATTAGCTGGACCAAGCATTTAGGAAAGAAGGTCAACCTTGGCGGAATTAGTCCTTCAGATTTTAATTGGATTACCAGGATGATCTCATGTCACGTGTTCAATAATGTTGGTACTATTTACGTAGAGTATAGGGAGGAAGACCATTGCCTTCATAATCAAATGTTTGGAAGGATTCTCACTAATATATTTGAGGCAAAAGGTTTTGATATATCAATTCGCTCTTTACAACAAACTGATTCGACCTATGAAATGCTCAATCCCTGGGAAGCTAAAAGCGCATCCCCGAATACCACATTAAAAATTTCCTGATAATTAGAATTTCCCAATGACCACTAATCAACAACTAAGTGGAAAAAGGTCTGTATTTAATTCATAAATAGTCCATACAGTCTTAATAGCGTATAATTGCTAAATGATAATTGATTGTCAGATAGGTTTTTGATATATAATATCAAAACAGTTAGCGGCAGAGGCATTTTATCCTTGGTTTGGCAGAAATCAAATGGGTAGACTCACACAATCTAAAGCGGTGTCAGAATCCATAATACAATCCTATTTGATTGAAGTTTTGACTATAATAGGCATTGCAAAGCTCTCTCAAACCTTTTTCCGATCCAACAGCCTTATTTGATGACATTATGAAATTAGACTTATCCCCGTTTCGTCAAAAGTTTTCTATTACAGTTTTATGTTTATTTTTTGCCACCATTTGTTTTGGACAGCAAGAACAAGCCGTTAGAAAAAACGTCCCTTTGGATTCTATCCGGTTAAGTGATCCGTTTATTTTAGCCGACCAGAAATCACAAATGTACTATATGACGGGTACGAGGGGAATGCTTTGGAAAAGTAAAGACCTGAAGCGCTGGGAAGGGCCTTATAAGGCAACAAAAACTGACCCCGCATCTTGGATGGGAACCGACCCTATGATTTGGGCAGCTGAGCTTCATGCGTACCAGAGTAAATACTATTACTTTGCGACCTTTACCAATACCAATGTAAAAATAGATACTGTAGGCGGAAACATCATTGATCGTCGTGCCAGCCATGTATTGGTAAGCGATGAACCAGATGGCCCATATGTACCTATGGACGACCCCACCTATTTGCCGGCGGATAAACCTACCCTTGACGGAACGTTCTGGATAGATACTAATGGAAAGCCTTACATGGTTTATTGTTATGAATGGTTACAAAACCTAAATGGTACGATTGAAAAAATAGAGTTAAAACCGGATTTAAGCGGATCAGTGGGGAATGGAAAATTACTTTTTAAAGCCAGTGATTCTCCGTGGAGTAGAGAAAAAGATGAAAATGGAGATGATGTTCCGAACAAAGTTACAGATGGACCATTCTTATTCCATACGGGTAGCGGACGTTTAGGCATGCTATGGACAAGCTGGATATATGATGTGTACGTACAAGGGGTAGCTTATTCTGAAAGCGGTACACTGGATGGCCCGTGGATTCATGACAAAGAACCTCTTACCCCTCCTAATTTTGGTCACGGTATGTTATTCAAAACATTTGATGATAAAATGCTGATGGGTATTCACAGTCATAGAGTCGTTGATGGCAGGTATCACAGAGTTCCTCATTTGTTTGAGGTAGATTTATCAGGTGATAAGCTGGTTGTCATCGGGCCTTATCAACCGTAGACTACTCAGTTTATAGATCAAAAACAGGACGAGTCAAGGTCAAGTTGTGGCAAAGCTTCTACCCGCAAGGCCATCGCCTGCCCCGCTGCCACAACCCTCCCACCGCGCCCTAAACACGAGCGTTTCTGCTATTTGAATAGTAAATAGATAAAGTGGTCTTCTCCTGTTACTGGTGCAATAATACCAAGACAGATACTTTTACTGAGGAGGAGTCAATTGTAATGGAAATTGATTTTGTCAAAGGGGGCAAAGCCTGTCCCGAACTTGATTCGGGAGGGGATTTGGAGCAGAATTACGGTGATTTTCATTTCGACTGGAGTTGGAAGAGCAGTCTGAAGACTGCATTATGCTGGGTCCAAGTCAGGAGACCTTGAACCAGATAGAGCTAAACTAGTCTAAGCGGCGATGGGGATGACACAAACGATGGCGAAAATTGTAGTCATTTAAAGTAAAATTTATTCGTGTGGTGCGGGCTGAGGTAAATACCGGATTTCAGACTAAAAATGATTTTTATTTTAATCCCGGAATAACTACAACTATTAATGTATTAAATGGATAATTTCTACTTTATGACCTAATTGAATTCTCAAAGTCAAGTGACCTTCTGGTAAACTTTGAAAAACTTCTTTTAGATTAATTGATTCTGACGGTAGATTTTGAAAAGTTAAGGATTGAAAATACGCCGCTGAACTAAAATAATCAATAGTTAGTGGTCCTTGATTTGATCCTATTATTCCTAAATATTTAAGGAAAACATCCTGGCCTAAGGAAGGGTTAGGGTACACTATCCATTGCTTTTCAAACTCATAAACTTCTTTTGTAAACATTTTAACGGAGCTATAATCAACTACTGTATCAGATTTCCTCTTAATACGATAGTAAAATGTATTATCCAGCACAGGTATGGACTTATCCGAGAATAAATAAACTTCTGTTTCTCCACCTGAATATTTCCCTTCAACAGTTCCAATACAGGTAAAATTTGAAACATCACCCGAACTTCGTTCAATTTCAAAATAACTGTTCTCTTCCTTGGATGTAACTTCCCATCGGATCTTGATTTCTGACCTGTCACCAGAAAGGTGTATTGACCGCCAAAAGGAGCCAAGTATTTGAGCTATTTCCAACTCATAGGTCACCGTTTGAGTACATCCGTTTGCATCAGTAACAATCAAGGTGTAAAATCCATCGCTGAGATTGAAAATATCTTCTGAAGTACTTGTAAACCCATTTGGCCCGGTCCAATAAAACGTATAAGGCTCAGTCCCCCCTGTGACACTTTCTACATAGATAATCCCTGATTCTTCATCCTTTTTGGTTGGAAAAATAGTCACCTGTATATCGAAATTGGGGTCAATGAAGATTTCCTTCACAATGGTAGTGATGGAAGTTCCATCATTCACTGTTAGCGAAATAGGAAAAGTGCCTGAGCTAGGAAAATCGAATAGAGGATTTTCCTGCATAGAGTCAATAATTCCATCGTTATCAAAATCCCAGGAATAAGCATAATTGTATGGAGGTGTCCCACCAATGGTTTGACTGGAAAACTGAATAGTGGTATTACACACCCCGTTGCCCTCAAAATCAAATTTTGGGAATAAAGGCACTGCTGCTGTGAATCCTTGGGGATTACCATAGCATTGTGAATTAATATTGTTTTTATCGCTAATGGTACAAGTACTATTTGATTTGGCAGTGCCTGTTTCCCAGTGAATGAAAATATTTTTAATGTCTATGACATCTCCCCAGTTCCAGCTAAAATCCCGCACCTTAATCCAAACGCCCTGAACGGCCTGAATTCCTGAAAAAAGGCATTCATATTGATCAGCTTGAGCTAAAACTCCATCGACATAAACATCGAAGTAGAAGCTTAAATTGTAGCCGTTGGTAGAGGATCCACCCAGCATAATCCACAATTCACCATTTACCAAATCGCCAAGTTCGTAGTCATCTGTGACTGAAAACGGATTTCCACTTTCATCGCGAAGCTCAAATCCAGAAACAGTGAAATTATTTTGTGAGCATTGACCTAAAAGTAACAACGGATTTCCAACTGCCAGCAAGAACAAAGCAGTCGATAATATTCCATTCAACTTAAATATGAATTTCATTAGGATATATTGTACTTTTTAGCTCACATAATGAATTAAAAACAATTTACTTAAAATAACTGGATATAGTCACAAACTTAACTTCTTTGAAAATTAGCAAATGGGGCATATTTTTACATATGAAACTACTTAAATCCATTTAAATAGCCATAAGATTCAATTTCTTTGATATATTTAATTTTTTATAGATTTTATTCTAATTGGTAAAATATGAAATGTGCATGTTAGTAAGTTGCAGGGGTCGATTTAAGGTAATTTATGCCGTACGTTCGTGATGACAAGAACAGTGGAGAAAGCACTAATTATTGTAGCGGAGACAATAGCAACTCCCCCTTGAGCAAATATATTGTGCTGAAAATGGATTTTGTCAAAGGGGGCGAAGCCTGTCCCGAACTTGATTCGGGAGGGGATTTGGAGCAAAAACTGCATACGTAAACACAAGTCTGAAGACTGAGCTAGATAGGAGTAAACGGAATTACAAATTCCTGGAATATGAGATCGGGATTGCAAATCCCGATCAGCGTGGGTAGTTTTCAATTCGACTGGAGTTGGAAGAGCAGTCTGAAGACTGCATTATACAGGGTCCAAGTCTAAAGACTTGAACCAAATAGAGTCAAAACAAACAAAAGCCGTTCGTGATGACATGAACAGTGGCGAAAGCACTAGTTATTGTTGCGGAGACGATAGCAACTCCCCCTTGAGCAAATATGCTTGGATCAAATCCGAAAATCTCTTGCTTACCGATGAATGGAGTGGATCAAATTCAAGTGTTACGCATAGAGTTTGCGGGTTATCCAGAAAGATGATATGAACCTATCAAAAAACAAATTCACAATTCTGTCAGCGGTACTCTCTCTAGGAGTGGCAGCGCTTGCAAAAGCAGCAGTCGACAATCGCTATAAAGCTATCACTGGAGAGCCTGCTCCCAAAAACCCCGAATCTGATGAGGCATCTTTTGGGAAAGTTGTTCTCTACACAGCGATAACAGCTGTGATTGGCATTACCATAAAAATATTTGTGCGGAAATTATTTACCAAACAGTGGAAAAAAATGGATGGGCAAGTCCCCAGACACCTTAAATAGAAATGACCAAATAATAAAAGCAGGAAATAGGTAGGGAATAACAGAATCAACCGCAAGAACGATTTCGAAACAACTGCCCGCATAGGTTGGAATGTTAGGTGAGCAAATGTATGGTTGGCATAATAACAACCGCGATTAATTCCGTTCGTGATGACACGAACGGCGGCGGGAATGACGGTACAAATGGCACCGAAAAGGGAATGATAATTCGTTCATACATGGATTAAATCTGGCCTGAAAGGTCAGTATAACTCAACGATGGGTGGAGCCCATCGCTATTTGTGCATCACCTAATCCTAGCCCCTGAAAAGGATAGATATTTCTGTATGTGAACTAAAATTAATTCCGGTTCTGGACCTTCATCACTATTTTCATGTGATTATAATTGTTTTTCAATGGTCATAACCTGTCCCGATAATCATCCCTCCGTGTGTTGCTTGAAACATGCTCGATTTCTCTGATACTTTTGAGACCAAAAGTATCCAAAAGTCTTGCTGCAATAATGCTTCTCCCCGCATACCAACCGCCTGCCTCGCTATTGCAGCCCCCTCCCCGCCCTAAACACGAGCGTTTCTGCTATTTGAATAGCTAAAGATAGATATAGTGGTCTTCTCCTGTTACTGGTGCAATAATGCCAAGACAGATACTTTTACTGAGGAGGAGTCAATTGTCATGGAAATTGTTTTTGTCAAAGGGGGCGAAGCCTGTCCCGAACTTGATTCGGGAGGGGATTTGGAGCAGAATTACGGTGATTTTCAATTCGAGTAGAGTTGGAAGAGCAGTCTGAAGACTGCATTATACAGGTTCCAAGTCAGGAGACTTGAACCAGATAGAGAACCAGATAGAGCCGTTCGTGATGACACGAACGGCGGCGAAAGAGCAAAAGTATTTCCTCCTGAGGCGGACGGGCAAAACTCTTCGCCCGAAATCAGCTTTCCTTCACACTAAACTTAGGTGCTGAATCTGAACTGTCTTGTGGAGGTGGTTGAGATGGAACGTCGAGTAATCAACATGCCTGCTGAAACGAGAGGGATTTGGAGCAGATTCACGGTAGTTTTCAATTCGACTAGATGAGCAGTCTGAAGACTGCATTATGCTGGGTCCAAGTCAGGAGACTTGTACCAGATAGAGTAAACGGAATTACAAATTCCTGGAATATGAGATCGGGATTACATCCACGATAATTATCGGGACCCGATCAGCGTGGGGATATACCTTACGCCAGTCTAAGCCGTTCGTGATGACACGAACGGCGGCGATGGTGGTGAGATAAACTGCGGCGAAAGTTTCAAGACTGATCTTCTGTTGACTTTTCCATGTTTTATCCATTGGCTGCAGCAAATCAGTGCATTAGAAGGTTACAGAAAGAGAGGTTCCCAAGAATGTATTGCCATTCGATGGAACACCATTGTCCTCAAAAAACCGATCCTCACTCCTTAAGCTCCTTGCCTCAATCCGCCACAGCACATTTTCAGCTACCGCCAAATCAGCATTCAAAGAGTATCCGAAGGTTTTAAATCCATTTGCTGTTCCCGTGGAAATAATCACCTCGGAAGGATCGGCATAGTACTCAGCCCTTGCAGCCAATGTCAATATGTCGCTTACCAGATAACGGGCAATTACAACAGGAGAATACCATGAATCATAAACTTTGCTCTCTTTGCTGCGCTGCTGAACTCCAATATCAAAACCGGCTATCAATCCAACTCTCTCAGTTATTTCAAACTGACCGTATAAATTATGGAAATACCTCATTTGCCTTAAGCTATCAGGAGTATCACTACCGATAAAGGAGCTGCTGTTCAAGATAATTTTATCAGATGGCTTGAAGGTAAGCTGATGCCCAAAGGCAGGGGTATTATTTCCATCCAAGCGTTGAATTCTCTGCCAGCCATTCAAAATCAAACCACTGAAAAACCAACGCTCATCTTCAGAGGTGTAAGACAGCTTGGCTCCACTTTCAAAATATGGGGAATTATCCGCAAGCATGGATCTGGTCATATTCCAGCAAACTGCTCCAACAGCACTTTCAAAACCGACGTGTGAGGGAAATATCCCTGCATCAATCCATAAATTGTGGTTTTTGGAGATTTTCACCCCAATGCTTGCTTCATAGATATTCTTGAGTACGCCCGGCTCAGCAGCCAGATTCGCATTGGCGTAGGTGCCCGTCATCAAAGCCAGATTTGCCCGCACCTGATCCGTCAGATAGGATGCCTGTATATAGCCTAGGTTAAGATTCACCTCATTATGACGGTTAAAGGAATATACAAAGTCCGGTCTTTTATGATCCTGAGGATTTCCAAAATCATAGATGTAGTAAGTTTCCAGATAACCACTGATAGAAAACGGAGATGCTGGTTTTGTATCCTGAGCATACACAGTACTGCAAAAAGCAAACGTCATCATAGCAATGCAAATTCCCTTAGTTGGTTTTGGAAGGGAAGAAAGCAAAGACTGGAGGTAACTAGCTATTGATGTCACTCGCATGGTACTTATTCTTAACATAGTTGGCATTAGTGAATTGGCGGTATGTAAACCTGTCTGTTATTAGTTTGGCTTATTTAATTCATCGATTGCAAGATTCAATTTAAGGACATTTACCCGATCTGAAGGTGCGAAGAGTCCAAACCGTGTTTTCTGTATGTACTTCAATTAATTCTTGAACCCTATCAGTATTGATCAACATGAATTTTGAAATCCTAACAATCTGAAGCATTTGCAGAATAGGACTGTGCACTTGGGCTTAAGGTATGGTAATGGCAAGGTTCCGAAATACCCTCTTGATCCGGCAGGTAGACTGGAAAGTGATAACGAATTTTTAGTCTACCATTAAGAAATACCCATATGATACGAGAGAATAATTGACGGACTTACCAGTTAAAAAAATCAGAAAGTCAATACCTAGAAATATAACGCAGAGTTAACTTTTTGCTCACTTAAAGACATTTTAAAATCAAGACCTTTAACAAAAACCAATTTTATCTATGAAAAAATTTTTACTTAAAACAACCTGGATTCTTTGGGCATTAATCAGCAGTTCTGCGCTGGCCCAAGAGGTCTTTATCAATGAAATCCATTACGATAATTCCGGAACGGATATCGGGGAAGCCATTGAAATTGCCGGACCAGCAGGCACTGATCTTTCCACTTGGTCATTGGTGCTTTACAATGGGGCAAACGGAACTGTTTATGACACAGAAAACTTAACCGGATCAATTCCCGACTCAGGAAACGGCTACGGAGTTATTACTATTTCTTATCCCACAAACGGCATACAAAACGGAGCCCCGGATGGGATTGCTCTAATTCAAAATGGCACCGTCGTTCAGTTTCTAAGCTATGAAGGTTCATTTCAGGCAGTTGGAGGTCCAGCTGATGGAATGAGCAGCACGGATATTGGTGTGAGTGAAGCAGGTACCGCTCCTGTAGGCAGTTCTCTACAACTCTCAGGAAGTGGAAAGGTATATACTGATTTTGTATGGCAGAACTCATCGAATGCTACATTTGGAACCTTCAATACAGACCAATCCTTTCAGGGCACAGCAACACTTTTCATCAATGAATTTCATTATGACAATACTGGCGCTGATCTAGGTGAAGGTATAGAAGTCGCAGGAACTGCAGGCCTAGATCTTACCGGCTATTCTTTGGTACTTTACAACGGAAATAATGGGGCTTCTTACAACACCATCATTCTGAATGGTACTATCCCTAACCAAGACAATGGATTTGGGACAATTTTTATTGAAATCATAGGCCTTCAAAATGGCTCTCCGGATGGCTTTGCCTTGGTAAATCCAAGCCAAGAAGTAATCCAGTTTTTAAGTTATGAGGGAGATTTTATTGCCGTAGGCGGCCCTGCCGATGGATTGACAAGTGAAGATGTAGGAGTGGTCGAAACTACCTCTTCACCTGTAGGATACTCACTCCAACTTCAAGGTTCAGCCACTAACTATGCTGATTTCACCTGGTCTGAATTCCCTATCCCAAGTACTTATAATTCTATCAATACCGGGCAAAGCTTTGGCGGCATTATCGTCGATCCAGAACCAGAATTAATCAGTATTGCAGCAGCTAGACAAAAACCTCAAGGTGTAAAAGTAATTGTCAAAGGCATTTTGACTGCCTCAGACCAATTTGGAGGTCCTGCATTCATTCAGGATCAAACAGGAGGCATCCCGGTATTTGATACCCAAATCCACGGGAATGAACTTTTCCAAATCGGAGATGAAATTCAGCTATTGGCCACTATTGGTTCATTTAACCAACAACTCCAATTGGTGGATGTGGAAGAATATGAATTGATCAGTTCCGGCAATCCAATAATTCCGATTTCGGTAAGTATCAGTGAGCTAACCAGTGATTTGGAAGGTCAACTGATCAGCATACCGGCGGCATCCTTTGCGATTCCTACGGGTTTACTATTTCCTGAGAGCAACTATGTGATCACAGATGGCAGCGGCAACCTAGAACTGAGAATCGATGGGGAAGTCACTAGTCTAATAGGACGTACAATTCCTTCAGGCGCACAGACCATTACCGGTGTATTGGGAAGCTTCCGGGGAACGCTCCAGCTTTTGCCAAGATTTCTAGAAGATCTGCCAGGTACCAGCCCATATGTTCAGGAAGGTTCAGAAATCCCTACCAGCGAAACATTGGATATCATGACCTGGAATATGGAATTCTTCGGTGCCACCCTTACAAATTATGGCCCTGCGGATGTAAGTCTTCAAGCTGCAAATGCCTTAAAAGTACTTGAAGCTACCCTACCGGATATTATTGCTGTGCAGGAAGTGAGCGATGAATCTCTTTTAGCAACCCTAGTAAGTCAACTTCCAGGATATTCCCTGATCTGCTCGGATCGCTATTCCTATTCATTCGACGGACCTGATCCAAGCTTCCCTGCCCAAAAGCTCTGCCTTATTTACAATACAGCTGTGATAGACATTATCGGAGAAAGAGCCATGTTTGAGCAAGTTTATGATGAAGCTAGATTGGGATTAAATCCTCTTCTGGACAGCTATCCTACAGGATCTCCATCTTCATTCTGGTCCAGTGGGCGTCTTCCGTGGATGGTTACGGCCATAGCCGAAGTCAATGGTGTCAAGGAAAAAATCAATTTGATCAACATCCATGCAAAATCAGGCTCTGCCGCAGCGGATCTGAACCGAAGAAGATTTGACAACCAAGTCTTAAAAGACAGCTTAGACACCTATTTTGCTGACGCAAATATTATTCTCTTGGGAGATTACAATGATGATCTTGACGAATCCATAGGTTCTGGTCCAAGTACCTATGAGGTATTTACTTCAGATGCCGATTTTGATGGGGTGACCGTAAGTCTGAGTGAGGCAGGTCTTCGCTCCTATATTTTCCAGGATAATATGATTGACCATATCATGCTATCCAATGAGCTTTATGATAATTACCTTGAAGGATCAGAAGGGTTGTTTATTCCTTTTAATCTGATTGATAATTATGCCAATACCACCTCTGATCACCTTCCTGTATTTGTTCGAATGCTGGCTGGTGAAACTCTGCTTTCGGATGCAGGAGAAGGAGCTGTAGTTTACTATGGTTATCCTCCACTTTCCAGCACTGTTCTCAGCGCTGCAGATGCTATGGGCGGTACTGCTCCTTATACCTATGCCTGGAGTGATGGTCAGGTAGGTCAGCAAATTTCAGTTTCACCTACAGAAACTACCACCTATATATTAACTGTCACAGATGCCCTAGGCAATGAGTTTACAGATGAGGTGACAGTTTGCGTGGTGGATGTAAGGAGTGGAAACAATGGTGACAAAGTAATGGTCTGTTTACCTGCTGGAAATTCCGGACAATCCAATACCCTGAGTGTAGCGCTGAATGCTGTCCCTTCATTTTTAGAAAGAGGAGCAACATTAGGCAGCTGTGGAACTGTGATTTGCGGGGAGGAAACAAGTACAGTGTCTCTTGGCTTTAAAGAAGCACAAATCATAAACGCTTACCCAAATCCTATGGAGGATCAAATAGCTATTGAACTCGATCAGGAGATAAGCCTTGATGTAAGCTATATTCTTTACAGTGAAAGAGGTGAAGTAATTGAAAGTGGAATCAGCCAATTTAACCAAGGGCATATTGAATTTATCATCCAATCCAACCGATTCAAGAAGGGAATTTACTTCTTACACCTGAAGAGTGAGGATGATGTAAAAATTGTCAGATTGTTGAAAAAGTAACTAATTATCAATAACAAAAAGGGCCCAGAAAATTTCTGGGCCCTATTTTTTTGAGTGGTATAAAAGCTAGACTGTCAATGTCTTCTCTTTTACTTGCTGTCCTATAGTCTGCATATTCATAGATCTTATTCCATATTCGGTTTGCAGCCTTGCAAAATGACTGAAAGGGATAGATATTTTTAAATGACTTAAAATTAGTATCCCGGTTCTGGATCTCCATCAATATTTCCTCTGATACTTTTGAGGGCCCTCCTGCGGCGGGCAGGCAAAAGTATCCAAAAACCATCGTCAAAATAATGCTCCAACCGCACAGTCCCAACGCTGGCCCGCTATTTTGACAGCCCAACGCGCCCTAACAATCAGCTAGGGATTCCCTACAGCATGACCCAAAAACTACAACCTTGACCACGGTGACCAATGTAAGGGCGAATAATCATTCGCCCCAACACACTACTCAAACCCTCCCCAGACAGACAGAATCCGAGAACTCACGCACACTGCCATCTTCTGCAAAGAAGGCAGCATAGATATAGACCTTACCTATTTCAGGTTCATTCCAAGGCAGGTGAAGCAACTGTTTCCCTGACTTTCTATAATTACCTTCATATACGGTATACATTCTCTTCGATTGTGGGGAGTAAGCAATTACAAATAATCTATCCTCATCCCTACCTGACCCCTGCCAGGAATTGGGCTGCCAGGTGATTTTGATAGACATTTCTTCCCGTTCTGCCCGTCCCTCTTCCAGACCGACCAACCAGCCTTTGGATATCCTTACCCTTTCAGGATAAAGTACCGGTTTCTTGTCCTCATGGACAATGGCGTTTTTTATTACCCAGCTCAGGGCCCGGTTAGCCCCTGATTCAAATTTGCAACCCCTTTTCTTCAGTGTAAAATTCAGGGCTTCTCTTAGTGGTGTCAGAAATTTCTGCCCCATGCTGAAGGCCTGCTGCTGATACAGCTGCCGTTCGGAGGCAGGTTTCTTTCGTGGACCAGGCTTTTGCCGGACCACTGTTTTTCCGTTCAACTGATAAAACACCAGGTTACCCATTGATCCGGATAGTCTTCCCAATAGGCTGCTTTCTAATATTCCCATGATTACTATAGTTAAAGTGTACACTTGTTTGGTTGATAAGTCAATCGGTAGCAAATCCGCCGTAAATCCCGGTTTGGATTTACGCTATGGCTACTTCCACCCTACATCCTGCTTTCTTCCGCTCCGGTGGGAAATTGGTGGAAGTAAGGTGGGAGAAGACTGGGAGGAACCCCGACTGAACATTAGCCGGGGATTTACTGTGGCATAGGATAGCGATTACTTGCCCTATACCTCCGTTTGGATTTTACTAGTACAAGTAATCGCTGATATCGCTGGGTGGAATCCCGGAAAATTCGGCGAATTCCTGGACTGTGATAAACTGGTGGGACTTCTTGCTGTAAAACGCCCTGATCTTATGCAATAAAGCCTGGCCGTAACGTTCACTTCTCCCAGTGATCATCTGTACATCCTTGGGGTAAATAATACATCTCTTCTTTAACATGAGCTGATGTTTTATGGAGGATGGAAAAAAAAGTCCCTTGAGCTTACTTTTTCAAGAACTTCCCACCCAACCCGGTTAACGATTGATTTAGGCCTCCAATCTTGCAAGCCGGTTTTTATTATCCAACTCTCTGTGGAATCCGTGGATTCTGTGGATTCTGTGGACTTTATGGAAAATGTGGATTATATGAAAACTGTAGAAAATATAGACAATGATCCAACTTAGAAGGTTAAAGGTTAAAAGTTTTCGCAGTTGTCAATTGTATCGGATTAATAGTTAACGAATTAGCTTTTAATAGAAGTAGAGAGGCTTGGAGGTTAAGGGTTAAAGCTTAGAGGAGCTTCCACCTACAATCGATCGGATTAAAAATGAATGGAGGTAGAAGGTGACGCAAGTCAGGTAATTACAGGTCAAGATACTTTCTGAGGTCGGAACCCAGCATCTACTATCGTCCCAACTAGCGAGTCGTGTGTCCCAATTTCCTGCAAAATCATGTCGGTTGTCCCCATAAGTTCAATAGAAGAGAAACAAAGCGGAATTTCTGGATAAAAACACATGGACTTTCTATTCAGAGCCCCTTTACTCACTATTGATCCTAGAAACAACGAGGAAGTAGAAAAACATTGGGAACAGATCTTAAACGCTATTTCGTATTCATCTCAAGGCTTTGTACAAACATTGAGGGGGAAAGAACTAAAGGATCTTTCAGCTCATCAAAAACAAAAGCTTCTGAAATACCTGCTACGAGGCAGATACCGCGCCACTCCATTTGGCTATTGGGCAGGAGTAGGATTGGGAAACTGGGGCTCCGCCTATTCATTAACTGATCTGGATACAGAACCAATTCTACCAATTAATACTCACCAAAGCGCACCTAATAAAAAGGAATTCAACACCTATTGTCTTCCTGAGGGATTTAAAAAGAATAATCACCACTATGTCTTTTGGTCCTACCACGACGAAAAGGAAGGATGGCTGGCAAATTTCATTGTCCAGTCGAAAGTGGTGGACATGGTTTATGAATGGCTTAACGAACATTCATTCCTAATTTTCGGCACGTTCAGTAGCTGGTTTGAAACAGAAGACGAGGGAAGAATAAAAGCTATTTGGGAACATTTAATAAAGAGCGGAATTCTGATTACTTGTCCAGCAACCCAGGACAACAAAACAGGAAAAACAATAGATCTAAAAATTAAGAATTCCATCACAATACCTAAAGAAATCAAAAACCGGCTTGAAGTAATTCCCAAGGAAATGGGAGCACTTTTCGTACCAGTAGATACCACCTTCTTGGAGACATTCAAGGCATGGTTTATAGCGCGATTTGACGACAGGTTTGTAAGGATGGACAGAGTGATGAAGCATAAGGATTTTTGGCCAGGCAACTATGATATCCAGTCCATTCCTCCCAAACCCTCTTTGGAAATTTCTGGTACATTTTGGGAAATGGGACAAGAGTTGGATTTAAGCAGACTGATAGATAAAATGGAAATCGGAAATTTACGCCAACTTCAGGCTGTGTTTCGAATAGGTAAAGCCGAGGAAATACAGCTAGAGAATTTTGCCTGTAATTATCCCTATGCATTTATGGGCAGGTTTGGTAAAGATCCATCCATCCATGAATACTTTCGGAAAACCATAATAGACAAACCCGAAAAGGACACACTTTTTGCAGATTTGCTCTTGAAAGAGTCCGGAAAATCCCAACAGATCGGTTCCCACCTCAACCTGTTTGACTACAGCATTGATAGTACAGGAGGCCAGTACGGCAAAAATATTCTCCAATTAAATGATCTATGGATTGGTGTTCCAGAGGGAACATGCGTTCAGTTATATTCAGAATCACAGGATAAAAAGGTAATACCGGTTATACAACATCCATTAAACCCCAGTTTCATCAGTCATCCTGTTTCCAGGATTTTATGGCATATCGCCAAGCAGGATGTGGTAAGATTTTTACCTCATTCCCACCCTGCCTTTCAAGACAGCCGATACACACCAAAATTGAAATGGGGAGGCATATGTCTTCAGCGGGAAAAATGGACAATAAAAGTAGAGGATCTTAAAAAATTCGGGTCACTTAGCCGGATGAAGAAAGAATGGCACCTTCCTGAGCTAGTCACGTTCGGCAACCATGACCGCGAACTGGTATTGGATCTCAATCGCCCTAGTGAACGGAACATCATCGAAAAGGAACTCCGTTCCAAAGGCAAATGCCATATCAGTTCTGCAGATTGGGTTGATCAAAGTCCTACCTATACTAGAGATAGGACACAAATCTATCCACAGATAGTAACGGGATGGAATTTTGACCTCCCTTATTCAAAGCTGCCCAAAGAGATTAACTTTCAAAACAAACCTGACGGTAATTGGATATATGTTAGGATACATCTGGACTCTTCTTGTCTTGATCCTTTTATGAAGAAGGGATTAAGTAGTCTTATAAAGAACGTGGAAGCTACTGGAGCTTTTCAGCGGTGGTTTTTCCTATATTACACAACAAAACAGCAAGAAATCAGAGTTAGATTTCAGCTCAAGGACCTTGGTTCCAGAGCATTACTTAAGGAGGGGATTTTTAAGGAACTGGAAGAGAGCGAGCTTATTCTATCTTACAATTTTGAACCCTATTACCCTGAAGAAAGCAAGTTTGGGAGTGGGATGGAAATTTCAGAAGCAATTTTCAGTTTGGAATCAGAGTTAATCCTGACCTTACTTGAGAGCAAGGTCAATTTCAATGAAGACGCTGTATCTATTATCAGTGAGATCTACTTCCGTTTATTTTGGGATCATGCGCAATCTGACTTACTGTTCAGCCGATTAAAACAGATCAAAAGTACTTTTTCTGTCAAACAAAAAAAGGATTTAACTACTACGGTAGATCTAGAGATGCTTGATCACTTTTACCTTTTTGCAAGTAGGTATAACATTCTACTAAAGACCCATCCCTTGTGGAAAAAGGACGTGATTCCACAATTTCTGTTTCATCATCTTCACCTATTTGTCAACCGGGTATTTCTTAGCAGGGCAAGGGAAATGGAATCCTCCGTTTTATATCAGATTTACAAAAAAATGGGAAAGGCAAGGGCAGTAGGATTTTCTTACTTAAAAGCAGAGATTGTCTATTCTGAGCGAGCTGGGGTGAGCATACCTGATTCAGAAACAAACTATTGAATGACTTTATTAGGGTTGATCAGGGTCCGTTGGTATTATGGCTTGATCTTTAAAATGGTCTTGAATCTGGTTGCGGATATTGTCAATAAAAGTCCGGCTTACAGGAATAATATCTCCATTGGTCAAGTGAATTTGCTGCTGTTCGAGCTTTCTAAAATATCTACTGTTAAAAGCATATGATTTGTGGATTTTCCAAAAACTTTGTGTTTCCAGTGTATCAAGCAAACGGGAGAAGGTTGTTCTGTGCACAACACTGTCTTGCCAGGTGTGGATCAAGGCGTAGTTATTCTTTTGCTCTACGTAAAGAATATCGTCGATCATGATTTTTTGTATACTCTTGTTACCGAATTTATTTACCAGTAAATACGGACTTTCGTGAGCGACCCTATCTGGGAATAACAGCCCGAGTCGCTCTTTGGCTTTTTCCAATGCGAAATAAACAAATAGTTTTGTAATTGGTTTATTTATGAAACCTACTACCTGGGTTTGGATACATTCCATGGCACGGTCGGGATAGGCTGAACAAATAATCACAGGGATTTTCAGCTTATATGATAAATCGGATAGCACAACGCCATCCAACTCAGGCATTTTGATATCNTAGGCTGAACAAATAATCACAGGGATTTTCAGCTTATATGATAAATCGGATAGCACAACGCCATCCAACTCAGGCATTTTGATATCTGATATCAGTACATCGATCCGCTTATTTTGGGCAGCCTCCAGCATCTCCAAGGGATCTGTGGAAGTAACTTTTACTTCATATCCTGGAACATGACGGATAAATTCCTGAAGAACATCCAATGCATTTATTTCATCATCAACTATACCTATTCTTATCATAGCAATTAAAAATTAGCGTAATTTCCAGCGTATACACATTTTCCTGCACGGACTCCTCCCAGCGGGAAGAGGGAAACAATTGTTTAAGAAATTTGCTTGTAGCTTCATTCCCGAAACCTCCTTGACGTTGAGTCCTTTTTCCTTTGATTCTATTGTGTGATTGAAATGAGAGAACAGGACAGTCTATTTCCCGGTCTATCAGCAGGGTGATCGACAGGCGACCAGGATGACTTGGGTCGCTAAGGTCTCCGTGTATATACATGTTATGAACCAAATCAATTAGTCCACTTTCTGGAAAAAAGATGCTTTTGGTCAGTAATGAGGGCTCCATAACGACAGCATGTTCCAGAAAAACGCTGTCAGGAAAGCGGAGATTCTGGCAATGGAGAAATGATTTGATTACATCCATCTGTATGATCAGGGAATTCTTTTCATTTTCGTCACATAAGGCATAGCGGAAGAAATTGTTGAGATGGGTCAGATCATCAAAAAGTGGAGTGGAAAGCCCTGCTGCTTTTCCATTGATGTCATTCAGGATATTAAGGAATAAATGTGGATTATATTTTAAGGTGTGGTTTTCCAACTTCAGTTTATGGGCGGTAAGCTGAGCTATAAGCTGATGTTCATATTTCTCAGCCGTAAGAGTCAATACCCACACAGGAAATACAATTAACATGCAACTGAAGATACGCAGCCCCCCAAACACCCAAGTATGTAGAGGTGGATGCATTTCAGTAATCAAGGTTACGTCCGTGGCAATTTTAATAATCAAGAGAATGAAAAGGATGATTATTGCCCACATCAATTGCTGCTTATCATGCCAGAATGTCCTCAAACCTGGAAAAATACCATAAAAAAGAACGGGGGAAACTGACAATGCAAATATAAGATTGACAGATGAAAGGAATAAACTGTAGTCCAAGTCCAGAAGTTCTCTTGAAAATATATCCACTGCCGAATAAACTATCCAAGATAAGCCTATATATAGGATGGGGTATTTCTGGATTTTAAACAAAACACTGCTGTTTGTCCCAACCGCAGCACCGTTTGTCCCAGGCACTTGCCCCGAAAATTTTTGACTGTTAGGTTTCATAAAAAAAATCAAGCTTATGATCAGTGAAACAGAAATGAATGAGTTTTCCTTAGAACCTGAGTTCGATTAATAAAATGTAGAATTATTGGGAGGTGAATATAGATAGAACCAGTGTACTTGAGTATATTTAAGTATCTGAAATTCAAACATATACAAGCAGATC